>CAYSTN010000075.1:0-9245 GCA_964434135.1 uncultured Oscillospiraceae bacterium | reverse complement strand
ATCCTTCCATCACCCACCGCAGCAAAACACGCCGCACTGCTCCCACCAATTTCCATCGCACCCCGCCTTGGCTCTCCCTCTGGAAGAGCTGTCACCGAAGGTGACTGAGAGGGCTTCTTCCAAATCTCTACCGCACCCGTAGGGCGGGGCTCGTGTGCCCCGCCGCCCGGCGCGGCTTCGCCGCGCCGGTACGGCGGTAATTTGCAGATTTCGGGCGCGGCAGAGTCACCCGCCCCCCTACAAATGCAGTGCAAATTCGCACCCCCCGCTTCCTCTGCCCTCTGCCAAAAAGAAAAAGCGTGACGTTCGTGCGCAAATGTGGTATACTCAAAAAAACAACATTTTTGCAAAGGAGCGGCAGCTATGCGCGGTATCCCCTCTTTGATTACCGAGATCCGAAAAAAGGTCTTCACCGAAGTCGCCCGGATGGCCTACAGCGGCGATTATACCGACATGGAGGACATCCCGTTCAAGATCGTCCCCGGCCAAAGCCCCCTGCACCGCGAATCTGTTTTTTTAGAGCGCGCCATCGCCGGTGAGCGTGTGCGCCTTGCCATGGGTCTGTCCCTGCAACCGGTGCAGACGCGCACCCTTTTGACCGAGGGCATGGATCAGGCCGCCATCGCCGAGCAGTATTACGAACCGCCGCTCGTCAATATCATCCCCTATGCCTGTCACGCCTGCCCGACGCGGCAATACCGGGTCAACGAACTGTGCCAGGGCTGTCTGGCCTCATCGTGCCAGCGCGTTTGCCCAAAAGGCGCGATCAAATTCGTCAACGGCAAAAGCCGTATCGACCAGAAGCTTTGCATCAAATGCGGCAAATGTGCCCATTCGTGCCCCTACAACGCCATCACCTACCTGGAGCGCCCCTGTCAGGCTGCCTGCGGCATGGATGCCATCGGGGTCGATGAATATGGCAAAGCCACCATCGACTATGACCGCTGTGTCTCGTGCGGCCAGTGTCTGGTCAGCTGCCCCTTCGGCGCGATCGTCGACAAAAGCCAGATCTATCAGGTCATCCGCTCCATGCTCGAGGGCAACGAGGTCATCGCCATCGTTGCTCCGTCGTTCGTCGGCCAGTTTGGCAAGGACGTGACCGTGCCGAAATTCCTGACCGCCATGCACCAGCTCGGCTTTGCCGACGTGGTCGAGGTCGCGGCGGGCGCGGACATCTGCGCGCTGGAAGAAGCGCACGACTTTTTGCAAAAAGTTCCCGAACAGCAGCGCTTTATGGCCACCAGCTGCTGCCCGTCGTGGCGAATGATGGCGCGGCGGCTGTTCCCTGCCGAATCTGGCAACATCTCCATGACCTACACCCCCATGGTCTATACCGCCCGCCTGGTCAAGCGCGAAAAGCCAGACTGCAAGGTCGTCTTTGTCGGCCCGTGCGCGGCAAAAAAGCTCGAGGCCATGCAGGACGATATCCGTACCGATGTCGACTTTGTCCTGACCTATGAGGAACTGATGGGCATCTTTGAGGCCAAAGAGATTGACTTTGCTTCCCTGCCCGATGCGCCGGAGCTTGCCGACGCATCGAGTGCCGGACGCGGCTTTGCCGTGGCCGGTGGCGTGGCCGCCGCGGTCGAGGCGCTCATCCGCAAAGAGCATCCGGATGCCGCCATCAAAACGCAGCGCGCCGACGGTCTGCGCGAATGCCGCAAGCTTTTGATGCAGGCCAAGGCCGGCAAGCTCGACGGATATCTGCTCGAGGGCATGGCCTGTCCGGGCGGCTGCGTCGCGGGCGCGGGCACGGTTGTCTCTGCCGAGACGGCGGCAAAAAAACTTGTCCAGCATATGGCCGAAGCGCCCTGCGCCAACGCCGACGAGAGTAAATACCGCGACCTCGCCGACCAGCTGACCTGACCCCCGTTCGTTTCAAATCCCCCCATGTATCAAACAGGCTGCCGCCTTCGTAGCAGCCTGCTCGCTTCCCCCCCCTATTGTTTGAAACAGGCTGCCGCATTCGCGGCAGCCTGTTTGCGCACAGCTGGGATGGGGAAGAAAAATGAAGGAGAATACAAAAACAGAAGTCACCCAGTCTGACGCGAAAAGAGGAAACGCAGTGTTTATCCCATAAAGCCGAAGCCAAACGGCCATGTACCGTCATAGTATTGTCCGCCGTTCTGCTGGCTCTGTCCGGCCTCGTTGGCCTCGTCGGTCTGCTGCGGCAGCGCATCGGTCTTCTGCTCGCCGATGGTGAGCGTCAGCTGAATCGTCTGCCCCTGCCGGTAAACCTCCAGCTGCATCACGTCCCCGGCCGCAGCGGCCTTGACGCGCGTGACCAGATCGTTGCTTTCGTTGATCGTCTCGCCGTCGACGCTTGTGATGATATCGCCCGCCTGCAATCCGGCCTCGGCAGCAGGGCCGTCCTCGACGACCGAGCGCACCGCCGCGCCCTGCGGCAGGCCATAGCTCTGGCTTTCCTGCGAAACATCGGAGACTGTAACGCCGATATACGGCTTGACAACGTAGCCTTTTTCGATGATCGACTGCACAATCGGGCGAACGTGGTCAATGGGAATGGCGAAACCAATGTTGTCAATGGATGCAGAAGAAGACGAACTGGAGTCGGAATACTTCGCATTTGTGATACCGATCACTTCGCCGTACAAGTTAAACAACGCACCGCCGGAATTACCGGAATTGATGGCGCAATCGGTCTGAATGAGGCTCATGGTCGTGCCGGTGGAGAACGTGACCGGACGGTCGAGCGCGCTGACCGCGCCGCTTGTCAAAGAGAAGGTCAACTCGCCGAGCGGATTGCCGATGGCAACAACGGAATCGCCGACAGAAAGTGTATCAGAACTGCCCAAAACGACCGGAATTAAGCCGTTTGCATCGATTTTCAGCACCGCAATGTCGTTACTTTCGTCGTATCCAACGAGGTTTGCAGTGTAACTTTGGCCGTCATACAGGGTGATTTTGATCTCATTTGAGTTCTCTACGACGTGATAATTGGTCAAAATATAGCCGTTTTCCGTCAAAATGAAGCCCGAGCCGGAAGCAGCCGAGGTGGTCTGATAGCCAAAGTAGTTCGTGGTGATAGAAGTTGTGATTCCGACCGTAGAATTGACATTTTGGGCATAAACCTGCGCCGGAGATAAGATTTTTGAGGTGTCGATCGAGGCGGTCTGGATGGTGGTCTGCGGGCGCTTGCCCTCGAGGATCACGGAAGCTTCCGTGGCGGGCGCTTCGGCGCTCTGCATTGACGCAGTGGGCGCTAAAAAAGTGGCTGCGGTGAGGCCGGAGGCGCCGCCAACAAGCGCGCAAACAAGCAAAAATGCAACGATTTTGAGCGCTTTTTTCTGCTTTTTTGGCTTCGCGGCGGGGTGGGGCTGAGGCTGGAAACCGTTGCAATTACTGGGGTTTTGCTGTGACTGAGGCTGCGGCTGGGGCTGCGGCTGCTCAGTTGGCTCAAAGTGATAAAATTGCTGCTCAAACATGATTTTTTCGCTCCTTTTCAGGCGATTTTCGCCTGATTTTTTGTAGGTTTTTTATGCTTTGAGCATACCGCACAATTCTGAAATCACGCTGAAAGAAGTGAGAACAAATTGTAAAGAAACCATGAAAAAAAAGCGCGCATTTTCGTAAGAAAATGCGCGCTTCTGTAAATACAGAATGTTTCGCGGTCAGCCTTCGAGGGGGTGGGTGCGGCGGGCGTAGTCAGGAAGCAGCTGCGGGGACGGGAGATGATCCTCAACACCGGCTTCGTGCTTTTCCTGCTCAAACTGCGCCACGTGCGCAAGCGTCAGTGTGCCGACGGTGACGGTCCTGGCTTTCGCGGCGGCGTGTTTGCCGGCGTTGCGGCCAAAGACGATGACATCGAGTAGGCTGTTGCCCATGAGGCGGTTGCGGCCATGGATGCCGCCGACGACTTCACCGGCTGCAAACAGGTTCTCCACGTCGGTCTGGCCGTCGGGCGTGATGTGCAGGCCGCCGTTCTGGTAGTGGAGCGTCGGGTAGACCAGAATCGGCTCGGTGCGGATATCGATGCCATGCTTGGCAAACATCCGCATCATGGCCGGGATGCGCTTTTCGATCGTGCCGGGGCCGTTTTTGCGCTCGATCATCGGCGTGTCGAGCCAGACGGCCTGACCGGCGGGGGTCTGGACACCCTTGCCGCGTTCGGTACACTCGCGGATGATGGAGGCGGCGGCAACGTCGCGCGTCTCAAGCGGGTTCATGAAGACCTCGCCGTCGGCATTGACGAGCATCGCGCCAACGGAGCGCACCTTCTCGGTGACGAGCGCGCCGTAGATCTGGGCGGGGTAGGCCGCGCCGGTGGGATGGTATTGCAGGGTATCGGGGTAGAGAAGCTTTGCGCCCGCGCGGTAACCCAGCACGAGGCCGTCTGCCGTCGCGCCATAGTGGTTAGAAGTCGGGAAGCCCTGATAGTGCAGCCGTCCTGCGCCACCGGTGGCGAGGATGACCGTTTTGGCTCTGGCCACGAGCAGCTGGCGCGTCTCCATGTTCAAAAGCACCGCGCCGGCGCAGTGGCCGTTCTCGTCCTTAATCAGCTCCACGGCAGAGGTGAACTCGACGACCGGGATGCCGCGGTTGAGAACTTCGTCACGCACGGTGCGCATGATCTCCGCGCCGGAATAGTCCTTGGCTGCGTGCATCCGCTTGCGCGACGTGCCGCCGCCGTGGGTGGTAATCATTGTGCCGTCGGGCGCTTTGTCAAACTCAACGCCCAGATCGGAGAGCCATTCGATGGCCTCGGGCGCGTCCATGACGAGCTTGTACAGAAGATCCTTCTGCGCAGCAAAGTGGCCGCCGCCGTAAGCGTCGAGGAAGTGCTGCACGGGCGAGTCGTTGGGCTTGTCAGCAGCCTGAATGCCGCCTTCGGCCATCATGGTGTTCGCGTCACCCATGCGAAGCTTCGTGGCGATCATGACCTTTGCGCCGGCCTTGTGCGCCTCGATGGCAGCAGAGCAGCCTGCGCCGCCCGCGCCAAGGATGAGAACGTCCGTGTCATAGTCGGGCTGGGAAAGGTCGAACTGCTCGTGCAGGATGCGCGACTCGCCCTCTAAAAGAGCTGCCAGCTCCAGAGGGACTTTCTGCCCCTTGTTCGGGCCAAAGCGCAGGTCTGTAAACTGCTCGGTGCGGTAGTCGGGATGGAACTGCTTCAAAAGGGCTTCTTTTTCGTCCGCCGTCATACGGCGGGGATCGAGCCGGATGTTGGCTTCACGCGCCGCTTCCACCTTGCGGATGGAGGCGAGCATGGTCGGGGCTTGATACATACGCTGCTTCCTCCTTACTTTTCGATCTCGCGGTGGTTGTAGAGTTCTTTGATCTCGTCGAGCGGCTTTTGCATGAGCGCTTCGATGAGCTGCTCAAATTCGCCGTTTTGCACCTGCTGCACCCGCGTGTGCAGGTGTTCGCAGTCAGGCGCAAGGTATTTGCCGTTGAGGCGGCGCGCAAGCATGGCAACCTGCGGATGCGAAATGCCGGCCGGGCAGCGCGAAGAACACACGCCGCACATGACGCAGTCAAAAGACTCCTCGGCGCATTTGTCAAACTCGCCGCGCTGGGCGTAGGCGATGTACTGCATGACGTTAAGCCCCTGCGTACACGCCTTGGTGCAGGCGTTACAGCCAACACAGGCGTAGATCTCGGGGTACAGCTGCATCATGACGCGCTGCGTGGGCTGGAGCTTGTCCAGCTCGTAGACCTCTTTGACCAGCGGGAAGAACGGCAGCGTCGCGACGTACATCTTGTCCTGTACCCGCGTCGAACAGGCCAGACAGGCTTTCAGCTCACGATCACCTGCGATGCGGTAGATCGTGGCGCAGGCGCCGCAGAAGCCGTTGCGGCAGCCGCAGCCGCGCACGAGCTGATAGCCGGAATACTCCATAGCTTCCATGATGGTCAGACTGTCCGGCACCTGATACTGTTTGCCGAACAGGAAAACCGTCACCATATTTTCCATAGCTGTTCTCCTTTAATACTCATTCGGCAGCTCGTCGAGCTGGTCGAAGCGGAACACCGGGCCGTCTTTGCAGACGTATTTGTCACCGATGTTGCAGCGGCCGCATTTGCCGAGGCCGCATTTCATTTTAAGCTCCATGGTGGTATAGACCTGTTCACGTGCAAAGCCAAGCTCCATCAGACCCGCAAGGGTGAATTTGATCATGATGGGTGGGCCGCACATGACAACGGTCTTATCCGTGGAAAAGCCAAGCTCCTTGACATAGTTGGGAACAAAGCCGACGTGGCCGTCCCAGTTCGGCTGCTCGCGGTCGATGGTGAGGTGGACGTTGATACCGTCTTCCCGGCACCAGACGTTCTCGATCTCCGGGAAGTCGACCAGATCTTCTTTCGAGCGCGAACCGTAGACGATATCGATCTTGCCGTAGCGGCTGCGGTAATGGCGGCAGTAGTTGATGACCGAGTGCAAAGGCGCAAGGCCGATGCCGCCGGCGATGAACAGCAGGTCTTTGCCGGCAAAGTCGGTATCGACCGGGAAGCCGTTGCCATACGGGCCGCGAACGGTGATCTGCTGGCCGGGTTCCATGGCGTGCAGCCATTCGGTCACGCAGCCGCATTTTTTGATGGAGAACTCCACGTATTCCTCCAGGGTGGGACTGGATGTGATGGAGAACAGCGCCTCGCCAACACCGGGGACAGAGAGCATGGCGCACTGGCCGGGAATGTGGACAAAGGGCTTTTTGCCGTCAAGACCCATGACACGGAAGGTCTTGACATCGGGCGTGTCAACGCGGATATCCGTGACAACAGCCAGCGCGGGGATGAGCGGATCGTGCATCATGTGGTTTCCTCCCCAAGCGTTTTGATGACTTTGACGATGTTCATATGGATGGGGCATTTGGCCAGACACCGGCCACAGCCGACACAGCCAAAGCAGCCGTCCTGATTGTCCGGGAAATAGACCAGCTTGTGCAAAAAGCGCTGGCGGAAGCGTTCAAGCTGCGTCGGGCGCGGCTGACCGGCGGACATTTTGGTGAAGTCGGAGTACATACAGCTGTCCCAGCAGCGGAAGCGGCGCACGAGCTTGCCGGAGTCAAATTCCTTGATGTCGTAGCACTGACACGTCGGGCAGACGAAGGTACACGTGCCGCAGCCAAGGCAGCTCTCGGAAAGCTGTTTCCAGGCCGGATGGTCAAAGAGCGCTTTGGTCTTGCCCACGCCGACATGAGAAAGGTCGAGCTTTGCAAACGGAAGGCGCTGCATGATTTCGCGGATCCGGCTTTGCTGCTGCCGGACAGGCTCGTCCTCGCCGTCTTGCAGACACGAGAGCGAGTCGGTCAGGGTGCGGCCTTTGTCGGTGTTGGGCTGCCAGTAGAGGTTCTGCTCGTCCATCCAGCAGCTGACATCGCCCTGCGGCGAAGCCGGGTCGATGCCGAAGGCGGTGCAGAAACAGGTCTGCTCCGGGCGGGTACACGCAAGGGTCACGACTGTGCCCGCCGCGCGGCGCGCGGCGTAGTACGTGTCCTGCGGCTCGGCCAGAAAGACGCGGTCGAGAATGTCAAAGCTCCTTGCGTCACACGCGCGCACGCCGAACAGCACGAACGGCTGCGCCGCATCGCGCGTTTCGACCAGCTCGAGCTGTTTGCCGCTGACGTGGAAGCCAACAAGGTTTTCCACCTGCGGGAAGAAGAGGTCTTTGGCCGAACGGGTGGTATTGAGCCGTTTGCTCAGCTCCAGTCCGTCGTGCCAGAGCGTAAACGCGGCCTGTCCGGCGGCGTCATCGACAGGAAGATAGAGCTGCTGCTGCGCGGCAAGGGCGGCGAACAGCTCGCTGAGACGGGAAAGAGAAAGCTGTTTCATTGAGCGGCACCTCCTCGTTCGTGGACGACGGAAGGCTCACAGTCATCCTTGCGGAAGTCCATGAGCGGCGGGCGGGAGTCGAAGTCCGCGCCGGCCTGATATTCGCCGTACAGTTCGTTGGTGTCTTTGATGAATTTGCGGTTGAGCAGGTGCAGCGGGATGTGCTGCGGGCACACGCGCGAACACTCGCCGCAGTCGGTGCAGCGCGAGACAACGTGGAACGCGCGGATGATGTGGAAGAGGTTTTCTTCGAACGGGTCGGCAATGGCCTTGTTCTCCAGGCCGGAGTCGTGGTTGTCGAAGACGCACTTTTCGCACGAACAAGCCGGGCAGACGTTGCGGCAGGCGTTGCAGCGGATGCAGCGCGAGAGTTCGCCGCGCCAGAATGCGTAGCGCTGCTCAGGGCTCATGGCCTCGAGCCGGGTCACTTCGTCAAAGCGGCCACAGTCAGGGTTCTCCTCGCCCTGCTCGCCGATCAGCTCGTCGCAGGCGACGAGCTTTTTGCTCTTGCAGGTCTTGCATTTGAGAAGCAGCGCGTCACGCAGGGCGATGCGCGAAGCGCCGTAGAGCGTTTCGACGCAAAGGTCTTCTCCGTCGCGCACGGCGGCAGTCAGGCCGGACAGACCCGCGCGGTGCAGCGCGTCAACGTCGCACATTCCGTCGCACTGGACACCGACGAGCCAGACCGCCTCACGCGCGATGCGGTGTTCTTTGACGAGCTGGACGAAAGAGTAGGTGTCGCAGGGCTTTAAGAAGGCGGCAAGCTTGCCGCCCCTGCGGGATTCGGCAATGAGGTATTTTGAGAGGTTTGCGCCGCAAAAATCGTTCCAGACGAAGTTGCGCTCCACGTCTTCGGTGGTGGTGAAGACCGACGGGGTGAGGTCGTAGAAAAATTCGCCCGCGCGGTAGCCGATGACACGGTCGACCAGGCCGTCACGCAGGAGCTGGACGGCTTTTTCTTTTACTCTTTGCATCGTAAGTCCTCCAGTCTGCGGTTTTCGCCAAGGGCGGTGATGGTCTGGACGAAGTCGTTCATGGTTTGGGCGAACTTCGCGCCCTCTGCCGCCGAAACCCACTCGACGCGCGTGCGCGCGCGCTCGATGCCGAGGAAGTCGAGCATCGAGAACAGAAGCGTCATGCGCCGGCGCGCGTAGTAGTTGCCCGTGGTGTAGTGGCAGTCACCGGGATGGCAGCCGCACAGGATCACACCGTCCGCGCCGCGCTGGAACGCGCGGAGAATGAACGTGGGGTTGAGCCGGCAGGAACAGGGTATGCGGATGATCTTGACATTGGCCGGGTAGCTCAGGCGGTTCGTGCCGGAAAGATCCGCGCCCGCGTAGGAACACCAGTTGCAGCAGAACGCCACGATCGTGGGCGTCCATTGACCGTTTACCTGCATATTGCATCCACCTCCGCCATTATCTGTTTGTTAGAGAAGCCCTTGAGATCCA
>CAYSTN010000074.1:0-10047 GCA_964434135.1 uncultured Oscillospiraceae bacterium | reverse complement strand
GTGGGTCAGACGGCCGTCAAGACCGATGCGCTCACAAAGACCCTTGGCGGTGACGTTGCCGCTGTGCGGGTCCATCAGCTGATACTTCAGGCTGGAGCTGCCGGCGTTGATAACGAGTACATTCATTGTTCTGTTCACTCCTGTATTTCTTTTTTCAGCGATTTGTGGTAATATGCTCATAGCTATTGTCCATCATACAACAAAATCCCAAGGGAAACAAGAGCTTTGCCACATTTTTTTACCGGAGGTCGCCGTCATGCAGCTTATAGGCGTGATCTGTGAATACAATCCGTTCCATCTGGGACACCTGCGCCAGCTTTCGTACATCCGCGAACGCTGCACCGGGCAGGACGTGATCGTCTGCGTGATGAGCGGCAACTATGTCCAGCGCGGCGAACCGGCCATCTTTGACAAGCATACACGTGCGCGCGCGGCGGTGCAGGCCGGAGCGGATCTGGTTTTGGAGCTGCCGCTTGGCTATGTGCTGCGCTCGGCAGAGGGCTTCGCCGACGGCGGCGTAGAGATTCTGACGCAGCTTGGCTGTCAGGCGCTGAGCTTTGGCTGTGAATGCGGTGACGGCGAGGCGATCGTGCGCGCTGCGCGCGCAACGTGCAGCCCGGCGTATATACAGCACTTCCGTGCGGCGATGCAGGCCGGGCAGAGCTACGCCGCTGCGCGCGCGCAGGCGCTGGCGGCGCTGGGAGCGGATGCGGCTGTTTTATCGCGGCCCAATGACATTCTGGCCGTGGAATACTGCCGCGCCATTTTGCGCAGACAAAGCCCGCTGCGCCCGATGGCCATCGACCGGCCGGGGGATTATCACAGCGTGCTGCCCGATGCGCAAAACCCGTCGGCCAGCGCCGTGCGGGCGCTGATTCTTGCAGGTGAGGCGTGGCGGCAGTATGTTCCGGCGCAGTGTGATTACGAAGGCGCAGCGCCGCATACGCTGCGCTGGGGCGAGCGGGCGATGCTCGCGCGGCTGCGCGCGCTGCCGCAGCAGACGTGGCAGACGCTGCCGCACGGCTCGGAAGGGCTGTGGTCGAAGGTCTATCGCGCGGTGCAGACGCAGCCGGACTACGAGAGCATTCTGGCCGCCGCCAAGTCCAAACGCTATCCGCGCACCCGCTTGCAGCGGCTTTTGCTGTGCGCGTATCTGGGACTGGACGCGGCCACGCTTGCCGCAAGTGCGCCGTATGTGCGGGTGCTGGCGTTCAACGAAGCCGGGCAGCGGGCGCTGCACCGGTGCAAGCAGCAGCCGCTTACCCTCATCAACGCCGGACAGAGGCCGCCGGATGCGGCCTATTATGCGCTGGAGTGCCGCGCAGCCGACCTGTACAGCCTCTTTTGCGCGCCGGACGCGCCCACGATCGCCGGGAGCGAACACGATGCCCGAATTTACCGGAAGAAAAATTAAAAAAATCCTTGCATTCGGGTTTTTTCTGTGGTAATATATCTAGGCGTTTGAACCAAGGGAAGGGCAGTATGCCTTTTTACAGAAATCTGATGAGAGAGGTGAAACTCATGAAGGAAGGTATCCATCCCAAGTACGAACAGACTACTATCAGATGCGCGTGTGGTGCAGTTATTGAGACTGGTTCTACTAAAAAGGACATTAAGGTTGAAATTTGCTCCAAGTGTCACCCGTTCTACACCGGCAAGCAGAAGCTTGTTGACACCGGTGGACGTGTTGATCGTTTCAACAAGAAATACGGCCTGAAGTAAGAAGACAGTCCGCACCGCGTATCGGTGCGGACTTTTTTCATCTATGGCGAAAAAACCGGAACGAGAAAGAATTATGGAAGAAAACATTCAAAAGACCGTTGACCGCGCGATTCTCGTTGGGCTGAACGCAGACTGCTTCACCAAAGAGGAGACTGCAAGCGAGACGACGCTTGACGAACTCGAGGCGCTTTTGCAGACCGCCGGGGGCGAATGCGTTGGCCGTGTGCTGCAAAACCGTCATACGCCAGACCCACACGCATTCATCGGCGAGGGCAAGGCCGACGAGGTGCGCGAGCTTGCCAGGCAGAACGGCGCGAGCATGGTCATCTTTGATAACGATCTGACCCCGTCGCAGCTGCGCACGCTCGAACAGCTGCTGCAAAAGCCTGTTTTAGACCGCAGCGCGCTCATTTTGGATATTTTTGCCCAGCGCGCGCGCACCCGCGAGGGCAAGCTTCAGGTCGAGCTGGCGCAGTATCAATACTACCTGCCGCGCCTGACGGTCTGGAACGAGGAGATGGGCCGCCTTGGCGGCGGCATCGGCACACGCGGCCCGGGTGAGACACAGCTTGAGACGGACAAGCGTTACATCCGTTCGCGCATCCAGAAACTGCGCGAGAATCTTGACGCGGTGCGCAAAGTCCGCGCCGAGCAGCGCCGCAGACGGCAGAAAAACGAGCTGCCGGTCGTTGCGCTCGTGGGCTACACCAACGCGGGCAAGTCGACGCTTCTCAACGCGCTCACCGGCTCGGACATCCCGGCCAACGACCGGCTGTTTGACACGCTCGACACGACCACGCGCCAGCTCACCGTATCCGATACGTGTCAGGCGCTGCTGTCCGACACGGTCGGCTTCATCGCAAAGCTGCCGCACCATCTGGTCGACGCGTTCCGTGCCACGCTGGAAGAACTCGAATACGCAGACCTTCTGCTGCACGTCATCGACAGCGCAGACCCTGAGCGCGAAGCGCATATCGCCGTGGTCGACCGGCTCATTGCCGAGCTGGCGCGCCCCGGCACACCGGTTCTGGAATGCTACAACAAGTGTGATCTGGTTGCCGATGACGAGATCCCGCGCGGGCAGGACAAGCTCGCGCTGTCCGCTGCCAGCGGCGCAGGATTGGACGAACTGAAAAAGGCCATCGAACGTGCGCTGGGTCACGGCAAGCATGAGCTTTGCGTGTGTCTGCCGTATGCACTGGGCGGCATGGTGGCTACGCTGCACGACGAGGCGAAAGTCCTCTCGTGCGAGTACGCAGCCGAGGGCATCGTGCTGCACGTCATCGTTGACGATGTGCTGTACGGCAAGCTGCGGCCGTATGAACGAAAGGAAACCTGATGGAACAGCTGCTTGTCCCCGCCGGGGAAGGGAGATCGGAATACATCGAAAAAAAGTCCCGCTTCCTGGGACTTATCATCCCCGTCTCGACTGAAGCGCAGGCGCGCGCACAGCTTGAGACGGTCAAGAAGCGCGAATACGACGCGCGCCACAACTGCTGGGCGTTCATCCTGCGCTCCGGCCAAAAACGCTACAGCGACGACGGAGAGCCGCAGGGGACAGCCGGACAGCCGATTTTGAACGTACTTGAACGCGAGGGCGTACAGGACGTGCTGTGCGTTGTCACACGCTATTTTGGCGGCATTTTGCTCGGCGCGGGCGGGCTTTGCCGCGCGTATACCCGTGCGGCGAAGGACGCGCTGGACGCGGCCGGTATCGCAGCGCTGCATGAGTGGGGCGTGTGGGAGTTTTCGTGCCCGTATGCGCTGCTAGAACGGGTCAAGCTCTTGCTGACGAATCATGGCGGCGAGCTGCTGGACAGTGACTTTGGCGCACAGGTCGCGCTGCGCGTGTGTCTGCCGCAGCCGCAGCAGGACGCATTCTGCCGCGCGCTGCAGGAGCTTTCAGCCGGAAGCCTCAGCCCCGTACAGACCGGTACACAGCTGCGCGCGGTGCGCGTGAACTGAAAAAAGTTCACGGTTTTTCCACACGCCATTCAAAAATGACGGGTATTCTGACAAGGTAAGGTGGTACATATGACCGTGCGGGAGCGCATGGAGCAGGAAGAATACGAGTTTCTTTCGCCGACGGCACAAAAAGCAGCCGCGTCAAAGGGGCGGCCTGTGCCCGAAGAGCCGAACGACGTGCGCACGTGCTACCAGCGCGATGCCGACCGCATTTTGCACAGCAAATCCTTTCGCCGCCTGATGCACAAGACGCAGGTCTTTCTTTCACCCGAGGGCGACCATTATCGCACACGCATGACCCACACGCTGGAAGTTGCGCGCATCGCGCGCACCATCTGCCGCGGACTGCGGCTCAATCAGGATTTGGCCGAGGCTGCGGCCTACGGCCACGACCTTGGGCACACGCCCTTTGGTCACGCGGGCGAAAAGGCACTTTCGAGCATGATGTCCAAGCCGTTTCACCACAACGAGCAGTCTTTGCGCGTGGTCGACAAGCTCGAGCGCGGCGGCACAGGGCTGAATCTTAGCTATGAGGTGCGCATGGGCATTCTGGGGCACACGGGCACGTTCATTCCGCAGACGCTCGAAGGGCAGATCGTCCGCGTCTCCGACCGCATTGCCTACATCAACCACGACATTGACGACGCCATGCGCGGCGGCATTCTGACTGAGGCCGATATCCCGGCGGATATCGCCGATGTACTCGGCCACGCGCATTCGCAGCGCATCAACACGCTCGTTGAGGATATGATCGTCCACTCGCATCAGACGGGGACACTCGGTATGCGCCCGGAAGTTTCGCAGGCTATGGACGCGCTGCGCGCGTTCATGTTTGCGCGCGTCTATACCAATCCCGTGGCCAAGGGCGAAGAATCCAAGGCGCGCGATATGCTCTGCCGCCTGTTTGAATACTATATGCGCCACCCGGAAGCGCTCCCGGCGGATTTTTTGCCGCAGCTGGATTTTGACGGAATGGAGCGCATCGTCTGTGACTATATTGCCGGTATGACCGACCGGTATGCTGCCTATAAATACTCGGAACTGTTCATCCCCGGCACGTGGCAGGTGCGTTGACGCACCGGAAAAAGCGGGAAAGGAGGGGCTTTCGTGGCGTTTCCGCAGCCATTTCTTGACGCGCTCGTGCAGCGCAATCCCATTGAAGAGGTCGTCGGTCAATACGTCAGCCTGACGCGGCGCGGCTCGAATCTGTTCGGACTGTGCCCGTTCCACGCAGAAAAGACCGCCTCGTTCTCCGTCTCACCCGACAAGGGCATCTACTACTGCTTCGGCTGCCACGCGGGCGGCGGCGTGGTCAATTTCATCATGCAGGTCGAAGGGCTGGACTACCCCGATGCGGTGCGGTTTTTGGCCAAGCGCGCGGGGCTGGAAGTGCCGGATGACGAGAACCGCACCTCGCAGTACCAAAAGCAGGAACGGTTGTGGGCTTTGTGCCGCGACGCGGCGCGTTTTTACCGCCAGCAGCTGTTCTCGCCCGCAGGAAAACCGGCGCAGCAGTACATACAGCAGCGCGCGCTCAGTCTTGACACCGTCAAGCGCTTTGGCCTGGGCTACAGTCCGGATGCGTGGAGCAGCCTAACCGACGCGATGAAGGAAAAAGGCTACCGGCTGGAAGAACTCATCGACGCGGGACTTGCCCTGCGCGGCAAAAACGGCGGCGTGTACGACCGCTTCCGCAACCGCCTGATGTTTCCCATCATCGACATCCGGGGCAACGTCATCGGCTTCGGCGGGCGCGTGATGGACGATTCCACGCCCAAGTATCTCAACTCACCGGAGAGCCTCATCTTCAACAAGCGCAAAAATCTCTTTGCGCTCAACATTGCCCGTAAGAGTAAGCAGGGGCGCATCATCCTGACCGAGGGGTATATGGATGCGATCGCTCTGCACCAGTACGGCTTTGATTGCGCCGTTGCGTCTCTCGGTACGTCCCTGACTGAAGAACACGCCAATATCCTGGCCAAATACACCTCGCAGGTCATCCTGACCTACGACGGCGACGAGGCCGGGCAGAATGCCACGCGCCGCGCCATCCCGATGCTGGAAAAGACCGGCATCCAGGTGCGTGTGCTGCGGATGCAGGGCGCGAAAGACCCGGATGAATACCTCAAAAAATTCGGGCCGGAGCGGTTTTCGGTGCTGCTCGATGCGTGCGAGGGACAGGCCGAATACCGGCTGGAGTCGTTGCGGCGCAAGTTTGACCTGACGGTCGACGAGCAGCGCGTGGACTTCTTGCGGCAGGCGGCCGAGCTGGTCGCGTCGTTCCCCAATGCGGTGCAGCGCGAGATCTACGGCAACCGCGCAGCTGAGGCCGCCGGTATCTCGCCGGAAGCGATGCAGGTCGAGATCAAAAAGGCATACCGCCGCACACGCTATGCCGAAAAAAAGCGCCAGCAGGCGCAGGCCCTCGACATCGCGCGTCAGCGCGCGCCCAAGGTGCGCGGCATCTATTACGACAATCTGCGCGCGGCCAGCGCCGAAGAAGGGCTGATCTGTATGCTCCTGCGCGAGCCGGAGCTTATCCCCGCGCTTACGCTTTCGCCGCAGGCGTTTTCAGTCGAGCTGTTTGGCCGGGTCTTTGTCGACCTGCGCCAGCGCGCAGCGTCGGGTCGCCCCATTTCGCTCAGCGCGATGGCCGAAGATTATACACCGGAGGAGATGTCCCACCTGTCTTATATCATGAGCAAGGACACCACAGCGCTTTCGGACGAGGCGATGGCGGATTATCTGCGCGTGATTCAGGAAGAATATGAAGGACGTACACGCGCGCGCACAGAGGACAATCTGCGGCTGCTGGCCGAACAGATGAAAGCATCAAAACGGTATGGAGGGTAAGCCATGGGAAAAGAAATGGAACTTCTGCAAAAAATGGAACTGACGGCAGAAAACCGCCAGCGGCTCGAAACGCTGCTGGGTGAAGCGAAAAAGACCGGCAAGGTTTCCTCCAAAACGCTGGTCGAAACGCTCGACGCGGTGGATGCCACGCAGGAACAGACGGAGCAGTTTTATGACATTCTGGAAGCCGGCAGCATCGAGATCGATGTTTCCGACGTGCTGGAGCTGATCGGCTCTGCCGACATGGACAACCCCACACTCAGCGAGATGCAGGCCATCGAGGCCGAAGGGTTGCCGGAATCTTCTTTGCAGCAGGAGCCGTTGCAGGACGATTTTGAAGGCACACGGCTGGACGATCCCGTGCGGATGTATCTCAAGGAGATCGGCCGCGTCAAGCTCCTGACTCCGGAAGAAGAACAGCAGATCGCCAAAAAAATGGCCGAGGGCGACGAGCAGGCGCGCCAGCGGATGGCCGAGGCCAATCTGCGGCTGGTGGTGTCCATCGCCAAGCGCTACGTTGGCCGCGGGATGCAGCTGCTCGATCTGATTCAGGAGGGAAACCTGGGGCTGATCAAGGCCGTGGAAAAGTTTGACTATACCAAGGGGTATAAATTCTCCACCTACGCGACGTGGTGGATCCGCCAGTCCATCACGCGCGCCATTGCCGATCAGGCGCGCACCATCCGCATTCCGGTTCACATGGTCGAGACGATCAACCGGGTGCTGCGCACGTCCCACGCCATGGTGCAGAAGCTTGGCCGCGAGCCGACTACCACGGAGATCGCCGACGAGCTGCACATTGAAGTCAGCAAGGTCGAGGAAGTGCTGAAGATCGCGCAAGAGCCCGTTTCGCTGGAAACGCCCATCGGCGAGGAAGAAGACAGCCATCTGGGCGATTTCATCCAGGACGATGAGGCTTCGCAGCCGTCGGAAGAGGCCAACTTCACCCTTCTGCGCGAACAGCTGGAAGAAGTCCTCAACACGCTGACCGAGCGCGAGGAACAGGTTCTGCGGATGCGCTTCGGTCTGGTCGACGGCAAGCCGCACACGCTCGAAGAGGTCGGCAAGGAGTTCGACGTCACGCGTGAGCGTATCCGGCAGATCGAGTCCAAGGCTCTGCGCAAGCTGCGCCATCCGTCGCGCAGCAAAAAGCTGCGGGATTTTTTGAACTGAACGTGCAAACATTCCGCGCAGCACGGCATTTGTGGCCGGTTTTGCGGAGAAAAACGGAAAAACTTCCGCATCCTGAAAAATTTTTTTCTTGACAACGGAAAAAATATACGTATCATAGTCTTATGCGATTTCAAACCTGTGCATCGGCTGCGTACACGCGGCTCGGATGCAGATAACGGAGGAATTCAAGATGTTCGAAAAAATTCAGGCGTACTTGGCCTCGCAGCTGGATATCCCGGCGCAGGACATTACCCGCGATACCACGTTTGAGAGTCTGGGCGTTGACTCGCTCGACACGGTCGAAATGGTCATGGATCTCGAAGAACAGCTGGGCGTTGACCTCGAGCTGGAAGAAAAGATCGTCACGGTCGGTGAACTGGTCGACTTCGTCGAGAGCAAGCTGGACTGACAGCCGCGCCGGACGCGCGGCAAGGCTGCACTACTTGGGGAGATAGCGGTGCCTTGTAACCCGCAATCCGCTACAGCGGGGAGGAAATCCCGACCGAGGGTGCGCGTTGTGTCGTCTGACCCGGATAAGCGGTGTTGAAGATCTGGTCCTGCGCAATGGGGCTTCTGTGAATCGTGTCAGGTGGGGAACCAAGCAGCACTAAGCAGACCGCCCCGTGTGCCGCAGGGTTGCCGTTTCGGAGCTGGCTGTCCGGGTAACGGATGTAACGGGTATTCGAAGAAGGGTGTGCAGTCTTGCCGTGCGCCCGGCAAAAAAGTGATACCCCGGTAAACCGGGGACATACAAGCGTATTTTGACAAAAACCCGCCTGGGCAAATACCCGGGCGGGTTTTGTGTAAGAATTTGATTGTTTTGAACGCCTTGCAGGGGCGGAGTCCATGCGTCCCGCCACTTCGGCGCGGCTACCTGAGAGGGCTTGCCGCAAATCTCCACCGCACCCGTAGGGCGGAACCCATGGACCCCGCCCCGTTTGCTTTGCGTTGATCTGCGGCTTTTGCGTCGCGCTGTGCGGCTGCAAGCTTGCTTGCGCCGCTTTGCGCTAGCAAAAGCATACACGCATTTTTGACCAAAGTGGCATTTTTGCCACACACAAAACAGGCAAAAACCCCCGAAAGCCATGCGCTGCAAGAGATTCGGGGATTTTGAAATTGTGGCAAAAAAGGGGTTGTCAAAAATTTTTTAAAAAAGGGTTGACATACGGGCGGCAGTATGCTATGATGCGATCATACCGAGCGGAACAGCAAAGAAAGGAGCAAACAGCATGACAGATAAGCAAATGCAATTCATCGCGTGGCTGATCACCACAGCGACAGACAAGTGCAACACAATGGACGAGGTGCGAGCCATGAACGAAGAAATTCGCAAGCATTCTGCCGGGCTTGCATCTGAGGAAAAAGAATCAAAAGAATAATGCATTTGGGGCGGGCAACCGCCCCAGCCTAAAGGGGTGAGACGGACGGCCAGAAAGACAACCACCAGCAACGAGGTAAAAGATCGTTGGAAGGCTGCACATTACACCCGGCTTAATATTTATCTTGATAAAGAGACTGCAAGCGCATATAAAGAGAAGTGCGTAAAAACCGGGCTAAGTTATTCGGATGTGCCGAAAGAAGCCATCATAAAATTCTTAGAGGGCAAGTAGCCCTCTAGAATATAACATACTGGCAACCGTATGCACACCAATAAAAGGAGAGAACACAATGTACTTTACAAGCTGCAAAACCCTTGACGAGCTGCGCACCGAATATCGGCGGGACACATGGGTCCCGCCCTACGGGTGCTGTGCGAATATGGAAGAAACCCTCTCAGTCAGCTTCGCCGCCAGCTCTCCCAGAGGGAGAGCCAAGGGTGCGGTGGAGATTTGGGCAAGCCCTCTCAGTCATTGTCGCTGACAGCTCTGGCAGAGGCAGAGCCAAGGCGGGGGTGCGGTATTGACCGGGAAGCCAGAGACTGATGCAAATCGATTTGCTTACCGGTTCGCTTTCCAAACGAGGTAATCGTCGTACGTACTCAGCCGGTCGACGATCGTGCCGTCGGGCTGGAACTCAATGACGCGGTTGCAGGTCGTTTGCAGCAGCTCGTGGTCGTGCGACGCAAGCAGTAGATTTCCCGGGAACGCGCACAGCCCCTTGTTGACGGCCTGAATGGCTTCCATGTCCAGATGGTTCGTCGGCTGGTCGAGCAGCAGCACGTTCGCGCCCGAGAGCATCATCCGAGACAGCATACACCGCACCTTCTCGCCGCCGGACAGCACGTTAACGGGCTTGAAGACTTCCTCACCGGAGAAGAGCATCCGCCCC
Organism: uncultured Oscillospiraceae bacterium; assembly: GCA_964434135.1. Classification (GTDB taxonomy): domain Bacteria; phylum Bacillota; class Clostridia; order Oscillospirales; family Oscillospiraceae; genus CAG-170. The sequence goes on along the minus strand of CAYSTN010000074.1, from coordinate 66 downwards.
AAAAAGCCGCGCAGATACACGTCATCCTTCTTGGCCGAGAACTGCCGGATCCAGTCCACAAGCGAT
>CAYSTN010000073.1:0-10223 GCA_964434135.1 uncultured Oscillospiraceae bacterium | reverse complement strand
TCGGCGCAACTGTCGCGGTTGCTGTCGCAGTCGATCAGGCCATCAACAAGTAAGACAGCGCGCATATCGACCCGCAGATCATGTACAGGGCGGTGCTGACATCGCTCCGCATGGAAAATGCATCATACAAACACATCCTGCTCGCTTTGCGAGCAGGATGTGTTTTCTTTTTGCACAAAAAAACGCGAGGAATGTAAAAACCAGAAAAAGGTAAAAAATTTTCTTCAAAACATAAGCAGCCAGCTTAACAAATCCGCGCAGCGAAGTGGTACAATCTGTATGGAAACCAAAACCCGGCTCAAAAAGCAAAAAAGCGTGAGTATAAGGGGGTGCATGAAAAAGAGAAACTGTGCCGGTTAATAGTAAGCGGCACAAGTATGGGAAAAAACGATAAAACAAACGCAGATACTTTTTGAATATGTCGGGTAGAAGAACAATAAAAGAGAAGGAGTATAAGAAATGAAGTATTGCTCAAATTGTGGTGCAGAAATTGACGAAAATGCAGTTATTTGCGTAAAATGCGGCTGCGCGGTACAGGGTAAAAGTATACAGACAGCCGGTAATGAAGATACTGTCAGCGTTGGTTTTGTAATTCTGTCTGTCCTGATTCCTCTGTTTGGTATCATCTACTGGGCAGTCAAAGCCAAAGAATGCCCCAAACGGGCCAAAGCCTGCGGGATAGCCGGAATCATTTCTATGGTTGTCAGCATCCTGTTCTATGTCATTGTCTATGGTGTCGTTCTGGCAGCTTATCTGTGAACGATCACATAACAAAAGGAGTGGGGAAATCCCACTCCTTTTATGATTCAAATGTACCACTACCCCTTGCCGCTCACCGTGATGACACATCCTGATCCGGTTCGTGATAATCCGACTTCGGCAAGCTCCAGTGGTAATACGCGGCCAGCAGCCGCAGCACGACGATCACCGCTGCGCCAAAGAGCATCGACGCGTTCGCGCCCAGCCACTGCCAGCACAGCGCGCAGATCAGCGCCCCGATGATCGACGCGCAGGCGTAAAAATGCCGCACGAAAATATACGGCCGCTCACCGGAGAACACGTCGCGCAGCACCCCGCCGCCGACTCCGGTGATAAGCCCCACGAACACGAGCAGAAACAGTGTGTAGCTTTCGGGCTGCTGGTACGCGCGCTGCACACCCACGACCGTGAACACGCCCAGTCCCACCGCGTCCATAACCAGCAGCAGCCGGTCATACAGCGGCTCGTGGCGGCTCAGGCGCAGCCGAACCCGCGGCAAGAACGTCACCACCGACACGGCAGTCGCCGTGAGGGTGTATACGGGGTTTTGGAACGTAGCCGGGGGCGTCAGCCCGAGGATGAGGTCGCGCACCACGCCGCCGCCGACGGCGGTACACACGCCGAGGACGATCACGCCGAACAGATCCATGCGCTTTTTCACGCCTACGATCGCGCCGGATACGGCAAAAGCGACCGTGCCGATGAGTTCCAGAATGAAAACAAGAAGATCCGTCATGCTGCGCGCCTCCCAAGCTCTGCAAATCTACGGTTCGTTTGCAGCCCTCATTATAAAGCACCGGCTGCGGAAAAACAAGATGCGCACCACGCAAAAACAGACGAATTATTCGGAAAAAAAGCTTGATTTTCCATATTGGATATGCTAGAATACCTAAGTCTGTGAACAGGATGGTCCTCTGCCACAGTCGGCGCTACGGCGCAGCGGCACTTCTTGTGGTATGAACGTCCGAATTTAAAGGAGGACAATAGTATGGATCTCATGAAGGCTCTGACCAGCCAGTACATGAAGCAGACGCTGCCCACCGTTCAGGTCGGCGATACCGTCCGCGTTCATGTGAAAATCAAGGAAGGCTCTCGCGAAAGAATCCAGATCTTCGAGGGCACTGTCATCGCCAAGAAACACGGCGGTATCGAAGAAACCATCACCGTGCGCCGCATCTCCTATGGTGTCGGCTGCGAGAAGGTTTTCCCGCTTCATGCACCCAACGTCGTCGATGTCGAGTGCGTCCGTCACGGCAAGGTTCGCCGCGCGAAGCTGTACTACCTGCGCGACCGTCTTGGCAAGGCTGCCAAGGTCAAGGAAAAGGTCTGATCCCGATTCATCCAAAAACCGCTGGTTTTCGAACGAAAACCAGCGGTTTTGCCTTCGTTGCCCATATGCTCTGCACAGCACTTGTAGGGGCGGACGACTCTGCCCGCCCGAATAAGTGCCCATTATCAGCAATTTATAGGTGCGGCAAACCCTCTCAGGCGGCTGCGCCGCGCCGGGTCGATGTGGGCATCGACCCCTACGGGTGCTGTACGAATTTGGTAGATGCCCTCTCAGGCGGCTTCGCTGACAGCTCTCCCAGAGGGAGAGCCAAGAGGTGCGGCGGAAATCGGTGGGTGGTGGTCAGCGTTCGGCGAGAATCTTGTTCAGCTCGCGCATGAAGCTGTCAATGTCCTTGAACTGGCGATAGACCGAGGCAAACCGGACGTATGCGACTTCGTCGAGCGGCTTGAGCCGCTCCATGACCAGCTCACCGATATGCTCGGTGGAAATCTCGCGGTCGAGCGAGTTCTGGATGGCCTGTTCGATCTCGTCGGTGGCAGTTTCCAGCGTGGCCAGCGGCACAGGACGCTTTTCACAGGCGCGGAGCATACCGTTGAGAATTTTATTGCGGTCGAACTGCTGGCGGCTGCTGTCGCGCTTGATGACGACGATGGGCAGACTTTCGACCGTCTCGTAGGTGGTAAAGCGCTTTTGGCATTGCAGACACTCGCGGCGGCGGCGAATGCTCAGCCCGTCATCGGAGTGGCGCGAGTCGACGACCTTGCTCTCCTGGTAGCCGCAGTACGGACATTTCATGGTGAAAACTCCTCTCCTCTTGCGTATTGGTTCATTTTCTGCTATGATTGTAACAAAAAAGAGAGGACTTGTCTACAGTTTTTACAGCCAGTCCTGCACCACGTCGTGCAGCGTCTGCGGCGTGACGGCAAAAAAGGCCAGCTGGTCGATGAGCGTACAGATCTGTGTGCCGCGCATGGTGATGCGCGGGATGCCCGCGTAACACTGCGTTTCGCCCGTGCGGGCAAGAATTTCTACGCCGTAGCATTCGGCGCAGCCGTCTAGGAGCGTGTCATTGAGCAGATAATACTCCAGGTGCAGCGGCTCACCGGTCTGGGTCTTGACATCTTTTGTGTGGATCAGACTTTTGTTTCTCATATTTTTTCCCTCCCAAGGGTATTGAAGCACACTTTTTCTGTGCCGCCTAGCAAAATAATTCGCACGTTTCGACTGCTTTTTACAGGAATTTGTGGGAACTGCACAGGTTTTGACCGTAAAAATATCCGTTTTCACGAAATCCGGTCGACCCCTGTCGAGAACATCCGGGAATAAGGAGCGTTGAGCTTTCTCCATGAAAAACCGCCTGAGAGCCTGTTTTGCACGCATTGATGCGATGCGCCTGCCCATCTATGCGGGCAACGCCTCGTTTTTTCTGCTGCTGTCCATTTTTCCGATCGTCAGTTTGCTGTTGTCGCTGCTGCCGTATACGCCGCTGACGTTGCAGGATCTGCTGCGTTTTTGCGCAGAGCTTGTGCCGGCGTGGATGCAGCCGGTGGTGGAGTCGGTCGTGCGTACCCTCTACGAGTCCAGCTCGGCGGCGATCATTTCGCTCAGCGCGGTGATGACGCTGTGGTCGGCTTCAAAGGGGATGCTGAGTCTGCTCTACGGGTTGAACGCCGCCGCGCAGGTGCGCGAGACACGCGGGTATGTGCTGCGCAGGATCTTGTGTGTGGCCTATACGCTTGGGATGCTGCTGGCGCTCGTTTTGACGCTGGGTCTGTATGTGGCCGGACAGGGGCTTTTGACGTTCCTTTCACAGCGCGGCTTTGCGCTTGCGGCGGTGCTGGAACCGATCATGCGGCATCTGCATCTGTTTACGCTGCTGATGCTCACGGCGCTGTTCTGCGCGTTCTATCTGGCGCTGCCCAATGAGCGTCAGCGCTTTTTACACGTGCTGCCCGGCGCGGCCGGCGCTGCGGGCGCGTGGGTCATCTTCTCCCAGCTGTATTCTTATTATGTCAACCACATTGCGCGCGCATCGGCGCTGTACGGCAGTTTGTCGGTGCTGCTTTTGATGCTGCTGTGGGTGTACACGTGCATTTCGATCCTGTTCTATGGAGCGGTATGCAACCACGCGCTGTTTGACTGGCGCAGAAAAAAGGGGACAGAGGGATGTTCGGATACGTAAGCGCCGACTTATCGCAGCTGGACGAGGCGCAGAAGCTGCGCTATCACAGCACTTACTGCGGACTGTGCCGCGCACTGTATGCGCAGTATGGTGTGTGCGGCGCGCTGACGCTGCGCTATGATATGGCGTTTCTGGCGCTGCTGCTGGGTGCGCTGTACGAGCCGCCGGAGCAAAGCGGTACGGGGCGCTGCGCGCGCCATCCGTGCCGGGCGCAGGCGTGGATGCGCTCAGAGTTTACGGACTACGCTGCGGCGATGAACTGCTTACTGACGTGGGAAAAGTGCCGCGACGACTGGCAGGACGAGCGAAAGCCCGGCGCGTGGGCAGACGCAAGTGTGCTGCGCGCGGGCGCGAAGCGCGCTGCGGCGCGCTATGCACAGAAGGCTGCGGTGCTGCGGCAGTGTCTGGCGCGAATCGCACAGGCCGAGCAGGATCGCACGGCGTATTCCGAAGAACCGGCCAACGCCTTCGGCACACTCATGGCCGAGCTGTTTGCGGTACGCGAGGATCACTGGGTCGAGACGCTGCGCGAGTTTGGCTACAGCCTTGGCAAGCTGATCTATTTTATGGACGCGGCCTGTGATCTGCAAACCGACCGGAAAACGGGCAATTACAACCCGCTGGCTCTGTTGGGCGTGGAGGACGGTGCGGCGTTTCGGCCGCAGCTGGAACTGCTTGCGGGTGACGCGGCGGCGGCTTTTGAGCGGCTGCCCATCGTACAGGACGCAGCGCTTTTGCGAAATATCCTATATGCCGGCGTCTGGATGCGGTTTGATGCCGCGTTTGCGGCGCAGAAGGAGAGAGTATGATCGACGACCCCTACCGCGTACTGGGCTTGACCCCGGACGCGAGCGACGAAGAGGTCAAGCGCGCCTATCGCGCGCTGGCCAAGAAATACCATCCGGACATGAACCCGGGCGATGCACACGCGGCGGAGATGATGAACCGCATCAACGCCGCCTATGACCAGATCAAAAACCCGCAGCCGCGCCAGACGACGCAGCAGCGGCAGGCGTATGACGACCCGTTTGCCGGGTGGTATCGGCAGGGGTATCAGCAGGGGTATCAGAGCGCCGACCCGATGGAAGCTGCGCGGCGGTTTTTGTACGTGCAGGAGTATGCCCGCGCGCTGCGCGAGCTCGAGCGGGTGCCGCAGGCGCAGCGCAGTGCGCAGTGGTATTACTACGCCGCTCTGGCCAACACCAACCTCGGCAATCGAGTTCTGGGCTTTGAGCAGATCAACCGCGCCTGCGCCATGGACCCGAGCAACGCGGAATATGCCGCCGCGCGCGACCAGATCGGCCGCAGCGGCACGGCCTATCACGATGCGCAGACGGGTTTCGGCTTCCAAACCGGCAACCTCAGCCGCAGCTGCTGCGGCGTGTGCGCGGCGATGCAGGCGCTTTCGTGCCTGATGGGCGGGGGCGGCTGTCCGGTCATTTTGTGCTGCTGAATGGGGCTGTTTTTTTCACGGGATGTATGATATGATATCTGCAAAGTGTGCTGCGCCGGATGGCGCGCAGGCAGAAAACGAAATGGAGCGTTAGCATGAAGAACGAACACAGCGCCGAACGGCTGGACTATCAGAGCGGCGAACGCGAAAGACAGGCCGCGCGCGGCGAATATACCCCAAGGCCGCGTGGGCAGCGCATTTTCGCGTGGGTACTCATTGCCGTGGTGGCCTTTGGCATTCTGGGGATGTGCTATTGGCAAATCTTCGGTAAATTCTGAGGGCGCGCGATGCGGATATTGGGAATTGACCCCGGCTACGCGACGACGGGTTTTGGGGTCTTGCACACGCAGGGCGCGGCGGTGCAGCTTTTGAACTACGGCACCATCACCACGCCCACGACGCTCTCGTTTCCGGAGCGGCTGGTGATGCTCTACGACGATATGATCCAGCTCATCGACACGGTCAAGCCCGACGCGGTGGCCGTGGAAGAACTGTTCTGGGGGCACAATGTCACGACGGGCATCGGTGTCAGCCACGGCAGAGGGGTCATTTTGCTTGCCGTGTGCAAAGCGGGTGTGCCGCTTTTTGAATACACGCCCAATCAGGTCAAACAGGCGGTGGTCGGCTACGGCGGCGCGGATAAGCATCAGGTCATGGAGATGACGCGCCGCATTTTGAAAATGGAGCGCGTCGCGCGCCCGGATGACGCGGCAGATGCCATTGCCATTGCGCTGTGCCATGCGCGCGCGTCGACCTCTTTGTTGACGCAGAAAGGATATGTGCGGTAATGTTTTACTATCTCAGCGGAAACGTCACGCTGCTCGACGCGGGGCTTGTGGTTCTGGACTGCGGCGGCGTCGGTTTTGCGTGCCACGCCTCGAACTATACCATCGCGCGCTTGCAGCTGGGCAAGAGCGCGAAGCTCTTTACCTATTGCAGCATCAAAGAAGATGCGTTCGACATCTACGGCTTTTCCACGCGCGAGGAGCAAACCTGCTTCGAGCAGCTGCTCGGCGTGAGCGGTGTCGGGCCGCGCGCGGCGCTGGCTATTTTGTCGGTAGTCTCGCCGGAACAGCTGACGCTGGCCATTATGACGCAGGACGACAAGACCATCACGCGCGCGCAGGGCGTGGGCAAAAAGCTCGCCCAGCGTATCATTCTGGAACTGAAAGACAAGCTCGGCGCAAGCCAGCTGGAGCTGAGCGGTGCGCAGATCGCCGGGCAGAGCGAACCGGTGCATGGCAGCAAGAGCGCCGAAGCCGCAGCCGCGCTCGTTTCGCTGGGCTATTCCCAGACGGAAGCCGCGGCTGCACTCAAGGGCATCGACGTGGAGAACCTGCCCATCGAACAGATCGTGCGTCACGCGCTGCGCGCGGCTGCGCGGCAGTAAGGAGAGCAAAGTATGAGTCTGGATTTTTCGCAGGAATACGAAGCGCCCATCATCACCACCAGCCTGACGCCGCAGGATGAGGGCGAGGTCAATCTGCGCCCGCGCCTGCTCGCCGATTATACCGGGCAGGAAAAGGCCAAGGGCAATTTGTCCGTCTACATCGAGGCCGCGCGGCGGCGCAATGAGCCGCTGGACCATGTCCTGCTCTACGGGCCTCCGGGTCTGGGCAAGACCACGCTGGCGGGCGTTATCGCGAATGAAATGGGTGCGGGCATCCGCATCACCTCCGGCCCGGCCATCGAAAAGGCCGGTGATCTGGCTGCGCTTCTGACCAACCTCGCGCCGGGGGATATTTTATTCATCGACGAGATTCACCGTCTCAACCGCGCGGTGGAGGAGATCCTCTATCCGGCGATGGAGGACTATGCCATCGACATCATCGTCGGCAAAGGCCCTTCGGCCAACTCCATCCGGCTCGATCTGCCGCGCTTTACGCTCATCGGCGCGACTACCCGCGCTGGGCAGCTGTCAAGCCCGTTGCGTGACCGCTTTGGGGTGCAGCTGCGGCTGGAACTGTATACCACGCAGGAGCTGCAGCGCATCGTCATGCGCTCGGCGGCGCTGCTGGGCATCGAGATCGAGCCGGCCGGTGCAGCCGAGATCGCTTCACGTTCGCGCGGTACGCCGCGTATCGCCAACCGGCTGCTGCGCCGGGTGCGCGACTTTGCACAGGTCTGCCACGACGGCGTGATCACTGCCGAGGCCGCCGATCATGCGCTGGGCAAGCTGGAGGTCGACAAGCTCGGCCTGGACGCGGTCGACCGGCGTATGCTGCAAACCATCATCCGCAACTATGGCGGCGGCCCGGTGGGACTGGAGACGCTTGCGGCCACCATCGGCGAAGAAGCCGTCACGCTTGAGGATGTCTACGAGCCGTATTTGATGCAGATCGGCTTTTTGACGCGCACGCCGCGCGGCCGCTGCGTCACGCAGCTGGCGTATGAGCATCTGCATCTGCAGCCCGCCGTACAGCCGGACGGGGCGCAATTATCATTCTGAGGAGCTTTTTATGGGAAAACTGTTTGGAACAGACGGCATTCGCGGTGTCGCGAATGAAACACTGGACGTAAAACTGGCCTATCGGGTCGGACAGGCGGCGGCACTGTCACTGTGCGACGATTCCGGCACAAAGCCAACCGTTGTCATCGGAAAGGACACCCGCATTTCGTCGGATATGCTTGAAAGCGCGCTGCTGGCCGGTTTGACGGCCTGCGGCTGTAACGTGATTTTGCTTGGCGTGATCCCGACCCCGGCTGTGGCGTATCTGACGGTCTATCTGCACGCGGACGCGGGCGTGGTGATCTCCGCGTCGCACAATCCGTATGAGCATAACGGCATCAAGCTGTTCTCATCAGAGGGCTTCAAGCTCTCCGACGCGCTCGAAGCGCACATCGAGTCGCTGATCCTGCAAGAAGGTGACCTGCCGGTCAAGACCCACGGCCAGATCGGGCAGGTCATGACGGGCAGCTTTGCTGCGGAATATTATCTCGATCATCTGGCCGCTACGGTGGACAAACTTGCGCCGCTGCGCGTACTCATCGACTGCGCCAATGGCGCGGCCTCGACCACGGCGCGGCATCTGTTTGGCAGGTTCGACCTGCAGGTGGACTATATCAACGACAAGCCGAACGGCACGAACATCAACGACAACTGCGGCTCGACGCACCTGAAGCCTCTGGGCGAGGCCGTGCGCGCCGGTGGTTACGACCTGGGTCTGGCCTTCGACGGCGACGCAGACCGCTGTCTGGCAGTCGACGAGCGCGGCGAGCCCATCGACGGCGATAAAATGATGGCCGTGTGCGCCGCTGCACTGCGTGAACAGGGCAAGCTGCGCGGCGAAGGATTCGTAGCAACGGTAATGTCCAACATTGGTTTACATAAATTCTGCGCTGCGCAGGAACTGCGTCTACTGTGTGCGTCGGTCGGTGACCGGAACGTGTTGGAGCTGATGCAGAAAGAGGGGATGTGCCTGGGCGGCGAGCAGTCGGGGCATATCATCTTCCTCGACCATATGCCGACCGGTGACGGCCAGCTGGCCGCGCTGCAATTTCTTTCGATCCTCTCGCGCGCGAACAAGCCCGCCAGTGAGCTGGCCGGAGCGGTGCGGCAGTATCCGCAGCTGCTGAAAAATGTCCGCGTGTGCAGCAACGACCAGAAAAATGCCATCATGCAGGCCGCTGCGCTGCAAGCGGCCATCGACGCGGCGCAGCGTGAACTTGGGGAAAATGGCCGCGTTCTCATCCGTCCTTCGGGTACAGAACCGCTCATTCGCGTCATGGTCGAAGCGCCCACCGAACAGCAGCTCAAGACGGTCACGGACGCGCTTGTGCAGACCGTCGAAAATCTACAAAAATTGACGAGCAAATAAAATAAAGTTTATTTACTATTGACAACTTCGTATTTATGGCATATAATCCATATTAGTTGGAATCATATCATTCCCCACCGAGCCACGCAGATCTTTCATCATTCCGTTGCACTCTCTTCCCGTGTATGGACTCTGGCAAGATTGACTGGCGCATTTCAAGGCGAAATCAGGAGATCCTGATCGCATATACTGCTCTGGCATACGAGCGCGAGCCGCAATCTCAGGGCAAATCCATTTTTTATCGCAAAAGAGAGGTAACAGAAATGTACGAAGACAAGACGTTGGTCTGCAAAGAATGTGGCAAAGAGTTCGTTTTTACCGCAGGTGAGCAGGAGTTTTACGCAGAGCGTGGCTTCCAGAACGAGCCGCAGCGCTGCAAGGCCTGCCGCGATGCCCGCAAAAACGCCACCCGTGGCCCGAGAGAGTATTACACCGCGACCTGTGCTGCCTGCGGCGGCGAAGCGCGTGTCCCGTTCGAGCCGAAGTCCGATCGCCCGGTTTATTGCAGCGATTGCTTCGCCCGCATGAAGTCTCAGGGCTGATTTCTGAGAAGTTACAGAGCCAACGCGTACACATGGTAGACCCATGTGTACGCGTTTTTCCTCAAAAATTGAAAAATGATGCAGGATCAGAAAGCCCACAAAAGATCTGCTGCGGCCCTTCCGCGTCCCTGGTTCTGTTTTTTCAGTCATTCAATGCTACGATCGTGCAAGTGCCCGG
>CAYSTN010000072.1:0-10398 GCA_964434135.1 uncultured Oscillospiraceae bacterium | reverse complement strand
CGGAGGGGATGTCGTTCATGCGGCGGTAGTAGATGGCGCGGGGGTTGTCCCAGGAACGGAAGACGGCCTTGATCGCGCCCATGAGCTGAATCTTGGGATCCTGCGGGAACTCTTCGCCGAGCTTTTCTTTGTACTCAGCCTTGAACATCTCGGCCAGCTCTTTGAGGTCGTTTGCGTCAAGCTCGGTATCGAGGGTAACGCCCTTCTTTTCCTTCATCTCGTCGATGAGCTGCTCGAAATACTTCTTGCCGACTTCCATGACGACATCGGAGTACATCTGGATGAAGCGGCGGTAGGAGTCGTAAGCGAAGCGGGGGTTGTTGGTCTTCTTGGCGAAAGCCACGACGACCTCGTCATTGAGGCCAAGGTTCAAAATGGTGTCCATCATGCCGGGCATGGACGCACGCGCGCCGGAACGAACGGAGACGAGCAGCGGGTTGTACAGATCGCCGAACTTCTTGCCGGTCATCTCTTCGAGCTTTTCGATGTATTCCATGATCTGGGCACGGATCTCATCGTTGATGTGATGGTCATCCTTATAATACTGGGTGCAAGCCTCGGTGGTGATGGTGAAGCCCTGCGGGACGGGCATTCCAAGGTTGGTCATTTCGGCCAGGTTCGCGCCTTTGCCGCCAAGCAGCTCGCGCATTTTGCCATTGCCTTCGGAGAACAGATAAACGTACTTATGAGACATTTGGTAAACCCCTTTCCAATGTGCGGCGGGACATCCTTCGTCCTGCCAACGTGACAGTTTTTAATCTTCAAATCATTCAGACAAATATATACTATAGCATAATTTTGCCGGTTTGCAAACTAAAAAGTTTTCTTTTTAGCTAAAAAAATGTAAGATTCCGACAGCGAAACTTCCGGGGCTTTTGGGCAATTTGCCGGATGGCTGCCGCCCGGTGCGCAAAACGGCCGCCGCGCTGCGCGGCGGCCGGAGAACAGGCCGGAAAATGGGGCTTATTTGGCGCTGGCAGCGGATTTGGGAATGCGGATGGTCAGGATGATCTCGCGATCAGTCTCCTGCCGTTCGCGGCTGGCTTCGACCCCGGCGGCGCGCACAAGCGCAAGCTGATGATCGATGGAATTGAAAAACACGCGCACGTCGCGCAGAACAAAGCCGCTCAACTCGCGCCGCTGCGGCGCGCGGGGCGCAAGCAGTGCGTCGATGTACTGTTCGGTTTTCGCGACCGTCCAGTCGTTTTGCCGGACGAGGCCGATGACACGCAGACGTTCGGCTTCGTCGGGAAGCCTGAGCAAGGCGCGCGCGTGGCGCTCGGTCAGGTGGTGTTCGCGCAGCGCAGACAGGACTGCGGGAGGATGCTGGAGCAGACGGAGCTTGTTCGCCACGGCAGACTGACTCTTGCCGATGCGGCGGGCAGCCTGTTCCTGGCTGAGATGGTATTGACGCATGAGTTTTTGCAGGCCTTCGGCCTGCTCAATGTAGTCCAGATCACGGCGCTGGAGATTCTCCACGAGCGCGAGCAGGCCGGAAGAAACTTCGTCCACGTTGGCAAGCAGGCAGGGCACTTCGGTCAAACCCGCCAGCCGCGCCGCGCGCAGACGGCGCTCTCCGGCGACAAGCTCATACGAACCGGCAAGCTTGCGCACGGTGAGCGGTTGCAGGACACCGTACTGGCGAATGCTCTCGGCCAGCTCCTGCAGGCCGCCGACATCGAAGTGTTTGCGTGGCTGCTGGGGATTCGGACGGATGCGCGCGGTCGGCAGGTAGACGATGCGGCCTGAGCCGAGAACCGAGGGAGATCTGGGTTTGGGCATGGCGCGCCTCCTTTGTTTTTGTATCCCCATTGTAATGGGTAGGCGGTGCAAAAACACGCGAAAGGCGGCCGGAAAACACAAGAAATTGTGGCGGGAAATGACCGGAAAACACAAGATGTTGATAAGTGTGTGGAAGATGTGGAGAACTTGGGGAATCTTGCGAAGAAAGAGGGTGGTTGCGGCAACGCGAGAGATACTTACGGACACTGGATGTGCTGCTGCTCCAAAGGGCTACAAGACGCAGATTGCTGCAAGTAACGTTCTTCACACATCTGCTGTGCGTCGATGAGAATTTGCCGCGCGTGACCGAAGTTTTGCTGTTCAATTGCCTCGATGGCCGATTTAGCTGCGCGCACCATATGTGCATATAAAGTCAGGTAATCCATAGCCGTTCCTCCTGATACTACTATATGCTACTTTATCCGATTTTGCAATATAAAAGCGGAAAATATACTATACTTTTTCCCGAGGTGTTGCGTATGAAGCCATTAAAGGAAAAGATCAGCATTACGATCGATTCAGATCTGTTGGAAAAGATCAAACAGGTTGCGGAAGAAGATGACCGGTCTGTTTCGCAGTTTATCAATCTTGTTTTGAAGCAGCATCTGCAAAAACAGGAAGAGCAGGCGCAAGAAGGGCAGCCGGAACAGTAAAAGATAATGGTTGTCAGGCAGTTGCGGCAACCTGCAAAACGAACCCACGGCCAATTTCTGGCCGTGGGTTCGTTTTTGTTTTTGCGTGTCTGCTTCGCACCCCGCGCGCAGGTCAGCCTTTGAGGGTCTGTTTGGCGCGTTGCAGGGCGGCGCAGAGCGCGTCAACGTCGGCGGCGGTATTCTCCCGCGAGAACGAGACGCGGATCGAGCCGTCGATGACGGCCGGTGGCAGGCGCATGGCCGCAAGCACATGACTGCGATGACCCTTGGAACAGGCTGAGCCGGCAGAAACATAAATGCCCTCAGTTTGCAGGCAGTTGATGATACCCTGCGAACGAAGACCGGGCAGGGACAGATTCACAATATGCGGCGCACGCTGCGCGCCGATGAGGACAAGGCCATCAATGGCAGCGAGCTTTTCACGCGCAAGGTCGCGCAGCGCGCACATATGCGCGATATCCGCTGCTGCGTCGGTTGCGGCACAGGCTGCGCCAAAGCCGCAGATGCCGGGCAGGTTTTCCGTACCGGAACGCAGGTCGCTCTCCTGCCCGCCGCCGCACAGGTAAGGGGGCAGATTCAGCCCCGGACGGATGTAGAGCGCGCCCGTGCCTTTGGCGGCGTGGATTTTGTGCGCGGAGACGGAGATGAGATCCGCGCCGAGGGTGGATGCTTTAAAGGGAAGTTTGAGAAAACCCTGCACCGCGTCGGTATGGAACAGCGCCAGGGGCGATGCGCGCCGCACGGCGCGCACCATGTCCGCAATGGGCATAACTGCACCCGTCTCGGTGTTGACCATCATGACGGAAACGAGGATGGTGTCGGGGCGCAGCGCGGCTTTGAGCGCGTCGAGCGTGACGGTGCCGTCGGCTTCCGGCTGAAGATAGGTGACGCAAAAGCCTTTGGCTTCGAGCTTCTGGATGGGGTGCAGGACGGCATGATGTTCCACGGCGGTGGTGACGATGTGCCGGCCACGCTTGCCAAGGCGCTCGGCTGCGGAGAAGATCGCCCAGTTATCGGCCTCCGTGCCGCCGGAGGTAAAGAAAATGCGCTCCGGCTGCGCGCCAAGCGCCGCGGCGACTTCGCGCCGCGCCTGACGCAGCGCGTGATTGGCTTCGATACCGTGGGCATGGACGGACGAGGGATTGCCCCAGCAGTCGGTGAGCAGCCGGGTCATCGTTTCGACGCAGGCCGGGCAGGGCTGCGTGGTGGCGGAATTATCAAGATAGATCATACAACGTGCCTCTTTGCTTATTTTCCGACACAAAACCGCTCAAAAATGCGGTTTGTGATATCCTCGCGGATGGTGCGTCCCGTGACTTCGCCAAGAGAGGACATGGCGCTTTCCAGGTCGACCAGCACGGCATCGGGCGTTTGCCCTGCGCGCAGGGACGCGAGCGCCGCGTCGACGGAGCGTTTGGCGCGTGCGATGGCTTCGGCCTGTCGCGCGTTGGTCAGAAGCGAGCCGTCGCAGCTACCCTCGTCCGGGAAAAGCAGGTCGAACGCCTGCTCCAGCAGATCAAAGCCTGTGGACTCGGTACACGAGACGGGGACAATGCAGGAAAACGGAAGTTCAGCCGGGGCGATACACGCGCCAAGATCCTGTTTGTTCAGGATGGCGATGGCCTGCGGCGCTTCCAGCGCGGCATCCATGGCGCGGCGGTCTTCGTCGGTGAGCGGCCGCGACGCGTCGACAACGAACAGCGCCACGTCGCAATCGTGCGCGGCGGCAACGGAACGGTCGACTCCAAGGCGCTCGATGGGGTCGCGCGAGTCGCGGATGCCGGCGGTATCGAGCAGCCGGATGAGATGGCGGCCAAGGGTGACGGACTGCTCGACGGTGTCGCGCGTCGTGCCGGGAATGTCGGTGACGATGACGCGGTCAAAGCCGGACAGAGCGTTGAGCAAGCTGGATTTGCCTGCGTTCGGGCTACCAAGCAGCACGGCTTTGAGCCCAAGGCGCAAAATACGCCCACGGTGGCAGGTGGCGAGCAGATCGCGCAGTGCGCGGCTGCCGGTCAGCAGGGTTTCGGCCAACTGCGTCAGCTCAAATGGGTCGATGTCCTCGTCCGGATAGTCAAGCACGGCGTGGAAATGGGCACAGACGTCGACCCAAGCGTCGTAGATCGGGTCAAGGCGCGCGCGGATCGCGCCCGCGACCTGACCGGCGGCGTTGGCCGCCGCGTCGGCTGTCTCGGCATCGATGAGGTCGATGACGGCCTCAGCCTGCGTCAAATCCATGCGGCCATTCAAGAACGCGCGGCGCGTGAACTCGCCGGGCGCGGCCTGTCGAAAGCCGACGGCAAAGAGCGCTTCGAGCGCGGCACTGAGTGCGGCGGGTGAGCCGTGGCACTGGAACTCCACGGTGTCTTCGCCGGTATATGAGTGCGGTGCGCGCGAGACGAAGACCATGCAGTGGTCGACCGGGCGGCGCTGCGCGTCGTACAGTGTGCCAAGGGCGAGCTTGCGGTCGGGCAGCGCTGCGAGCGGCTGGCCGTTCGCCCGGGTGAAGACGGCGTTGGCCGCGTCAATACAGCCGTCGCCGGACAGGCGCAAAATGCCGATGCCGGCGCGTACAGAACCGGTGGCAACGGCGGCAATTTTATCAGACATGGCGGTACCTCACTGGTAGACAACCTCAATGCCCCTGCGCAGCAGCGGTTTGAGGTCAAAGGTGGCAACATCGCCGAGCGCGCACGGCAGGTCGGTCACGTCGACGCAGGTATGGAGCATTCCGATGTGACCGAGTACGCGGCAGGGTTTGCCGTTGACGGTGACATAGAGCCGTTTGCGCAGGAGCAGGTGTTTGAGGTTCTGCGCTGCGCGGCGCAGACAGTCGCGCGCGCGGAACAGGTCGTTGCCCGTTTCACAGCCAAAGCCGTGGTACCAGCCGACACTGAACACGGCCACACGCGTAGGACGCCTGGCGCGCCAGCCTGCGCCGTAGCCGCAGGTGTGACCCTTTGGCAGCCAGCGAAGTTCCTCGATACTGGCCTGACAGACGCCGATGCGCGTCAGGCCGAAATCGCCGCGCAGTGCCACGCGGCCTAAAATTGCCGAGCCGACCCGCACTGCGTCGAGGGCGTACTGCGGGTATTTCAGAAGCCCGGCAGAGTTGAGCATATGTGCCATGCCGTAGTCGCAGTGTGCCTGGCGCAGACGCTGAAGCAGCGCGGTGAAGGTTTCGGCCTGTGCGACGGTGGCTTTTTTGCTGCAAAAAGCGGAGTGCAGGTGGGTATAGATGCCGCGCACGTGCAGATGCTCCATACACTGAAAAACGGGAAGCAGCTGGTCAAGCTCCGTCGGCAAAAAGCCATAGCGCCCCATGCCGGTGTCGATCTTGATGTGAACCTGCGCCGTCAGGCCGAGACGCTCGGCGATGCCGTTGGCAACAGCGGCATCGTTCTGGCACGAGACGGTCAAAATCGCGCCGAGCTGCAACAGCCGGGTCAGCTCCTGCGCGTCCGCCGTCGGGCGCAGCATGAGAAGCTGCGCGTCCTCGCCGCAGCATTGGCGCAGCGTTTCGATCTCGGAAAGCTCGGTCACGGCGAAATGATCGACGCCCGCTTCGCGGCAGAGCGCGGCCATCGGCGCAAGGCCAAGGCCGTAGCCGTCGCCTTTGAGAACCGCCCACAAGACGGCTTCGCCCGCACGATGCAGCAGTTCGGAGAGGTTACTCCGCACGGCGGCGGAGTCGACAAGGTATTGTTTCATAACGGTCTGCCACCTTTTTCTCAGCGTTTGTCGCGGTTTTTGATGAGGTAGACGGCTTTGCGCAGCTCTTTGAACACAGCAGTTCCGTGTTCGACCGCCCAGTACAGCAGCGGTGAGAGAACCAGATCTTCTTCGCCGACAAATTCGGTGAATGTACCGCCGAAGCCCTGCTTGAAGCGGAACAGGCCGTAGAGCGGGTTGTCCTCGGAGACGTTGCCGGACACACCGCGGAAGTCATAGATGCGGCAATGTGTTTCGACCGCCCACTGGATCATGCGCCATTGCAGCAGGTAGTTGGGCATGAGGTTGCGGTGTTCGTTGCTCGACGCGCCGTAGAGATACCAGACCTTGTCACCATAGTGGATGGCAAGCGTCCCGGCGATGGGCGTGCCTTCGGGGTCAAAAGCCATATACAGCCGCGCGTGTTGGCCGAGATTGTCGAGCATATTGGCGAAATACTCCGGCTGGCGCGTTACGAAGCCGTCGCGCACACCGGTCGTCAGCATCAGGTCGGCGAAGGCCGGAACCATCTCTTTGCCGCAGATGCGAACCGTGACTCCTTTGCGCTCGGCCAGGCGGATGTTGTAGCGCCATTTCTGATGGAAGGCGGCCATCAGCTCGTCCTCGGTCTTGCCGTCGACGTTGAGGCGGAAGACATAGCGAGGCTGGATGGCCTCAAAATTCTTGCCGCCGGACTTGCAGCGGAAGCCGAACGACTGCAAAAGCGCCGCATAGGCCGTATCCGACGAGGGAACGTCGGGATCGAGCTTGATGACGTAGGCTTTGTACTGTTTGGCCAGTGCGCGCGCGCCGTCGAGCAGCTGCGCGAACGTCTCGCGGTCATCCAGATCGCAGACCGGGCCGCGGCAGCCGTACATCAACGTGCGGCCAATGCCGGGCACGCGGCGTGTCATGAGCGCGAGCGAGCCTTTGATCTGCCCGTCTTCGCCGCGCACGACGATGGCATCCCAATGCCACATGGGTTTTTGCTTTGCCCAGAGGTGACTTTGCGCAAAGTGGCCTTTGGGATGGCGCTGGAGAAAGGCTTCGTATTCCGGCAGAGTTTTTTCGGTTATCAGTTCATACATGGAAAGTTCCTCTTTTATCGGCGTGATGGGACTTGCTTTTATCTTATATAGTATCACAAACTGTACGGATATGCAAACCTGCGCGCGGAAAACAGGTATAGTTTTCTGCCGTTGCGGAAAAATGAAACCAGAACAGCCAAAACAGGAGGGCGTGGCGTGGAAAAGTGGGATATCGCGCAGGTACGCGCGCTCTTTGGCCGGAGTGCGGACGTGGTCGAGCGGCAGATCTTCGTCGGTGGGCAGCAGCTGTGGGTCATGTTTCTTGACGGTTTGAGCGCCGGGGGCGACATCGCCGAGCAGGTATTAAAGCCGCTGATGCAGTCGCTGCGTCCCGGGACGATGCAGGAGCTTTTGGAGCAGGCCGCGCAAGCGCGGGTCTACTGCGCGGTGGCAGAGCGGGTCAGCAGCGCGGAGCAGGTGGCCGACAAGCTGCTGCACGGGTTTTGCGCAGTCGGGTTTCCCGGGACGCAGGCGGCGCTGTGCTTTGAGGTGAAGACGTCTGCCCGGCGCGGCCCGAGCGCGCCGGAATCGGAAAACACGGTCAAAGGCGCAAAAGATGCGTTCACCGAGACGATGCGGATGAACACAAGCCTTTTGCGCAGACATCTGCGCACGGCGCAGCTGCGCTTTGTGCAGCGCGTTGTGGGCAAGCGGACACAGACGGCGGTGACGGTGTGCTATCTGGACGGCTTGAGCGCGCCGGAACTGGTCGAGCGGATGCTGCGGCGCCTGGAGCGCATTGACATTGACGGGATGCTCACGCCGGCAAGTGTGGAGGAATATGTGACCGGGTCACGCAGAACGGCGTTTCCGCTGCTGCAATATACCGAGCGGCCGGACACGTTTTGCCAGGGTCTTTTGAACGGGCAGATCGGGCTGCTGGTCGACGGGCTGCCGCTGGGGTATTTGGCGCCGGTGAACATTGGGCTGCTGATGCGCTCGACGGAAGACCGGGCGGTGGACTACATTTCGGCCTCGTGTGTGCGGGTGCTGCGGTATGTGGCGCTGCTGGCAGCGCTGCTGCTGCCGGGGCTTTATGTGGCGCTGGCGACGTTCCACCAGCAGATGCTGCCGACCAAGCTGCTGCTGGCCATCATCGAGGCCAAACAACAAGTGCCGTTTGACACGGTGCTTGAGGTGGCGGGATTGCTGGCTGCATTTGAGCTGTTGCAGGAAGCGGGGCTGCATCTGCCGCAGGCGATCGGGACGGCGGTGTCGATCATTGGGGGTCTGGTGGTCGGAACGACGGCGGTCGATGCGCGGCTTGTCTCACCGGCGGCGCTGATCGTGTCGGCCTCGGCAGGTATCTGCGGCTATACGCTGCCGAGCCGGGATCTGTCCGATGCGATCCGCGTGTGGCGGTTTGCACTGACGATCTTATCCGGAGTCGGCGGGCTGTTTGCGCTGACGGTGGGCGCGGTGGTGCTGCTGTGCCATCTGGCTGGACTGACCAGTCTGGAAGTGGCGTATTTAGCGCCGTTTTCGGATGCGCGGGCGCGCCGCGCACTGCTGCGCGCGCGTCTGGTTCGGCAGAAATGGCGCGAGCGGGCGCTGCGACCGCAGGACTTGAAAAATCAGGGGGATTGAGGATGAATAAGGTCTGCATCTGGCTTTTGGGCGCAGCATCCGCTGCGTGTTTGTGGATGCTGAGCATGACGGGTACGGACGCGGCGAAGCTTTTGCCGACGCAGGTGCTTATCATCGGAATGGACCACGGTGCGGTACAGGTGCGCAGCGACAACGGCGCGGTCGGGTGCGGCGTGACGCTTTCACAGGCGCTGATTCAGATGGAAAACAGCGCCGAAGGGCGGCTGTTTCTGGATACGGCAGAGCATATTGTGATCGAACAGAACGCGCAGCAGCTGCTGGAGCAGGTCGTGACACAAAAGCGGTTTCGCCCGGCGGCGAAGCTGTATCTGGCACAAACGCGGATGGCAGATACATCCAAATTGCCGACGTTTTTGCAGGCACATCCGGGTAAGGTTCGACTGGTACAGGCGCGGGCGCTTATGCTGCGCGCAGAGCCGATCGTGCTGCCGCGCCTGATGATCGATCAGACCGGAGGAATGCAGCTTGCGGGATAAGCTTACGTCGAGACAGGTACAGGCGTGGGGGCTGTGCATATTGAGCGTCCCGGCGGCGATGGCGCTGTGTGGCGCGGGCTGGCTGTGGGTGCTGGCCGGTGCAGCAGCGGCAGCGCTGTGCGGTGCAGCGCTGCGGCGCATACAATACAAAACGGGCTTTACGGTGACACGGAGTTTTTTCAAAGCATATGGGAACTGCTGCGGGCGCGTGGTCGCGGCGGCAGAGCTTCTGTGGCTGCTTTTGGCGGCGGCGGGCGCAGCAAGCGCGTGCCGGTTGGCGTTCGATGAGCGGCTGGGGGTATTCGGTGCGGCGGTGCCGCTGTTTCTGGCGGCGCTGGTGTGCCGGGCCGGGAAAGTCGGCGCGGCGCGTGTGGGCGGTGTCGTGGCGCTGGTACTTCCTATATTATATAGTATCTTTGCACTCGGCGCAGTGCGGCAGATCCGCTGGCAGTGGTGTGCGCCGCAGGGTACGGCGGGCGATGGCGCGATGGCGCTGTGTCTGTGTCTTGCACCGGTGGCGGTGCTGTTTTTCGCAGAACGTGAAGAATTGCCCATGCGCGCGTGGGGCTACGACATGGCCGGCGCCGTACTGCCGGCGCTGCCGGCATTTTTGGCCGCAGCGTGTTTGTCGCCGGAGCTGGCAAGTTGCGAGGCGCAGCCGCTGATGACGCTCAGTAAGAGTTTGTCTGTGCTGTCGGTGATGCAGCGGTTTGAAGTGCTGCTGTCAGTGGCGCAGCTGTTGGGCTTGGTGATGCTGCTGGCGGCGATGGTGTGCGCGGCACAGAATGTGGCGTGGGCGCTTGCGCCCAAAACACAGAAAACGCATTACAGTGGGGCGCTGTGTCTGGCGGCTTTTGCGGCAAGCTATGCGGCGCAGGCGCTGCCCGTTTGGATCTGGGCTGCGGGAGCGGCTATATTTTGGGGTATTGCACCGATATTAACACAATTTATAGTAAATATCAAAAATTCTAAAAAAATATGAAAAAAGGGGTTGACAAACGGGAAATGCTTTGATAATATATGCGAGCGTTCTGAACGGGGCGCGGCATTGGAGAGGGATCAAGAAAAAAGCCGACGGGA
>CAYSTN010000071.1:0-10463 GCA_964434135.1 uncultured Oscillospiraceae bacterium | reverse complement strand
TCGCAAGTTCATATCTGTTGGACATTCATACGCAGCGGAAGATTCCAAAGAAACCAAAAGGTTTCAACCGGACAATGACGAAGGTCATTGTCCGGAAAGGAAGAACCGGCGCGACAGGATAAGCGGCTTCGCTTCGCGAAGACTCGTTCCGAAAGCGCCGGTTTCGACGCGGCGGGCGGGCAAAAAAAGACCCGGGAGCGTGGGCGAAACGCTCCCGGGTCGGGTCAGGCTGATCGTTCGATTTGTCGGCTTATTCTTCGATCTCGCGGATGGATACAAAGCGCAGCTCGTTGAGCGGCTTGCCGGTCTTCTCTGCGACGATGGCCATGAGCAGTGCTGCCGTGGCATCGGGCACGGAATGCAGCGCGATCTGGCCGGCAGAACCCTTGGCATAGACGCTGGGTGCGGCAGGCGCGGGCGCAGCCGTGGGCGCAGCAGCAGGTTGCGGCTTTTGCCGGACGGTGATGATCTTACCAGCGATCTTGGTGACGTACATCAGCAGGATCAGACCAAAAAAGACAACGGCCATGCCAAGAACCACGATGATACCGGCAGTGCCGATGGAGATGCGTTCCATC
This sequence comes from uncultured Oscillospiraceae bacterium, assembly GCA_964434135.1. GTDB lineage: Bacteria > Bacillota > Clostridia > Oscillospirales > Oscillospiraceae > CAG-170. The sequence goes on along the minus strand of CAYSTN010000071.1, from coordinate 9,885 downwards.
GCAGGATTCACAAGAAACATAAGACTTCCTCCTTGCACGGCGCACAAGCGCCCTGATTTTTCGAGAGTATTATAGCGCGGAAGCGTGTTAATTTGGCGTTAAAAATGAAATCGGCGCAAATTTCATCAAAAACGACGCAAAAAGGCTTGCAAAGCGGAAAAAAGGCGCGTATAATAAGAGCGGAAAGTAAACAAGGCGGTTTGGTTCGCCCGGTATGGAACGGATACCGGAAGCGGAATGGGGTGCAAAGCCCCGCGAGTGGGTCACTGTGATGCGCGTTTGCGCTAAGTCAGATACGCCAGAGCCAAACCTGTACTCCTGCCGTCACCGGGAGTCGAAGGACAAAATTTGTCCGCACGGCTGGCGGCTGTGCGGATTTTTTCTTTGCCGGTACTCACCGGCCGGAAAGCTGCACGACCACTGTGTGCTTTCCCGGGCAGCGCACGCGGAATACCCCCTTCCGCGCGCAGCTGTCTTCGCGCTCCCTTCGGCGTTGGGAACCGCCGAAGGGGGTTCGTTTTTTTGCGTGGTATGGAACTACCTGCGTCGACCCGTTTCGGCGAAGCCGCGCGGGGTGGCGGGACACACGGATCCCGCCCCACGAGTACGGTGGAGATTTGCAACAGCGGGTCGATGTGGGCATCGACCCCTACAAGGCGCTTCAAAAACAGGGAATTTTTCGGGCGGACAGAGTCGTCCGCCCCTACAACACGCTACGGAAAACCGATGGGTGCAGCGTAAAGCAGCCGGTGCGGCAGGGACAGGGATTCTTGCATGGAAAATAAAGATCACGGCTGCCGGGAAGCAGCCGTGATCTTGTGCTTATGTGTCCATGTCGGGGATGAGGATATTGTCCGTGCCGTGTGCCTCAAACTCTGCAATGTAATCGTCCATGCGGGCAACCAGCTCCTCGTAGTTCTCGTTGGAAACGGGCTGATAGTCCAAATCGCGGCGCGCCAGCTCCTCGGCCAGGATCTCATAAAAGACCGTGTCCTCGTAATCCATGATCGCCTCATGGATGCCGCCGTCAGAAAACGCGCGCGAGGGTACGTCCGCGCCCTCGTACCGCTCGACCAGCGAGGGCATCCCCTGTGTGCGGCACAGCGCAAACAGCTTTGACTCCAGCTCGTCGTAATCGGCGAAACGGTCTTCGCCTCGGGTCGAGTTGAGGATCCAGTTGCCGATGTAGACCATATCCAGAAGCCGGCGAAATTCCTTTTTTGACAGCTCGATCTGCATTGCAAAGCCCCCCTTGTCTCATGATCGAATGCTCTGAATATTATATACGCTGCGGCTGGAATTTTCCACTGTTAAAATCACAGATTTATGGAAAAAGATACTTGTCTTTGACGGCAGTTTCGCATATGATATAAGAATACAGCCGCGCGTTACGCATGGCGGCAAAGAAAAGAGGGGCTGTTTTGTGAAAAAACTGAGTGTTTGTGTCCTGTTTGGCGGTGTCTCGCCGGAGCATGAAGTCTCGCTTCGCTCGGCAGAGTCCGTGCTGAACCATATGGACAAAGACAAATATCATATTTTCCCGGTCGGCATCACCAAAGAGGGCGACTGGATCTTATTCGGCGGCAAGGATTACGGAATGCTGCCCGCCGGAACGTGGCAGAACTGTGAGGATAACCGCCGCGCGGCGCTCTCACCGGTGCGCGGGCAGGGTCTTTTGAGCTTTGAAAACGACTGCGTCGTGCGCGAGCGCATTGACGTGGTCATCCCCGTCCTGCACGGAGAAAACGGTGAGGACGGCGCAATCCAGGGACTGTTACAGATCGCGGGCATCCCGTATGTCGGGCCGCGCGTGGCGGCCTCGGCGGCGTGTATGGACAAGACGATCACCAAGCTCATCGCCGCGAGCGCCGGTGTGCGGCAGGCCGAATGGCAGCTGGTCACGCGCGAGGGCTTTGCGCGCGCGAGAGAGGCTGTTTTGGATGGCATCGAGGCGCGTTTCCCCTACCCTGTGTTCGTCAAGCCTGCCGGAACCGGCTCGTCGGTCGGCGTGTCCAAGGCCGCAGACCGCGCGGCGCTGGTGACGGCCATCGAAGCGGCACTGCAATACGACGAAAAGGTTCTCGTCGAGGAATTTATCCGCGGGCAGGAAGTCGAGGTTGCGGTGCTGGGCAACGCCAACCCCTTCGCGTCCGTGTGCGGCGAGATCGACTCCGGCGTGGAGTTTTATGATTACGATGCCAAGTACGTCACCGACTCGGCGCAGCTGTACATCCCGGCGCGTCTTGCCGACGACGTGGCCGAACAGACGCGTGAGCTGGCTGTGCGCGTCTACAAGGCAATGGGCTGCCGGGGTCTTTCGCGCGTGGACTTTTTCGTCACGTCCAAGGGGCAGGTTGTCTTCAATGAGATCAACACCATCCCCGGCTTTACGTCCATCTCGATGTATCCCAAACTCTTTGAGGCCAGCGGGCTGGCCTATGGCTCGCTCATCGACCAGCTCATCGCGCTGGCGCTGGAGGCATGATGGCGCAGCCTGCAAAGATCACCATCGTCGGGACACAATACACCGACGAACTGCCACCGCAGAAGCTGGAACTGGTGAGTACGGGAAGCTATCTCTATGAGCCGGGCTTCGCCGTTATCAGCTATGTCGAGTCGGAGATGACCGGGCTGGAAGGCGTGGTCACGTCGTTTACCGTGGAAGACGGGCAGCTTGTGACGCTGCGCAGACAGGGTCAGGTCAACGCAGAGCTGATCTTTGAGCGTTCGCGCGCGCACGAGTCGCTCTACGACGTGGGCGTGGGGGCGATGCTGCTGCGCGTGACGACGGAAGATCTGACCGTTTTGCTCAACGAACACGGCGGGGTTCTCGATCTGGAATACCGTGTGGAGCTGGAAAACAGCTTTTGCAGCCGCAACCACTATCACATTGAAATACAAAGCCTGTAAGGAGGACGTTACCAATGAAGCAGCCGCATATCTGTCTGGATGCCTCATGCGCAGCGCGCTACGCCATTTTGCCCGGTGACCCGGCGCGGCTCGACCGCGTGGCGGAGCAGCTGACCGAGGTGGAAGAATTGGCCTACAACCGCGAGTTCCGCAGTCTGCGCGGCCGCTACAGGGGTGTGCCGGTGCTGGCTGTGTCGACGGGCATCGGCGGCTCGTCGGCAGGCATCTGCTTAGAGGAGCTGCACAACGTCGGCGTTGTCGCGGCCATTCGCATTGGTTCATGCGGCGCGCTGCAAACGGGCATCGGTCTGGGCGAGCTGATTTTGGGCTGCGGCGCGATTCGCGACGATGGCGCGTCGAAGACCTACGTCCGGCCGGAGTATCCGGCGGTGGCCGATGCAGCGCTTTTGCTGCACTGCGTCCACAGCGCCCGCGCGCTGGGCTGCCGGTATCATGTGGGGCTTATCCACAGCCACGAAAGTTTTTACCATGAGGAAAACGACGCGGAAAGCGCCTACTGGTCGCGCAAGGGCGCGCTGGGCGCGGACATGGAATCGGCGGCGCTGTTTACCATCGGGCGGCTGCGCGGAATGCAGATCGCGTCCATCCTCAATAACGTCGTTGTCTACGGCGAAGACACCGCCGATGCCATCGGCGGGTATGTGGACGGCGAAAACCTGACCGCGCGTGGCGAACACGACGAGATCGCCGTTGCACTCGAAGCCTTCTACCGGCTGGAAACGGAGACGAACGCATGAAAAACGTGTTATTCGTAGACTGCTGCATCCGCCGAGACGAGTCAAGAACGCGGCGGCTGGCCCAGGCGTTCTTGTCGGCGCTGCCGGAAACGTGCTGCGTAAGGCGGCTGGAACTGATGGAACAGGCGCTGCCGTATTTCTCCGACAGCTATTTTCAGCAGCGCCAGAGCCTGCTTGCCGTAGGCGAGCGCGACCATCCGCGCTTTCGCTATGCGCATGAATTTGCCGCAGCAGACTCCATCGTCATCGCCGCGCCGTTTTGGGATCTGTCGTTCCCGGCGCTTTTGAAAGTATACATTGAACAAGTCTCGGTCGACGGCATCACCTTTGGCAGCACCGAAACCGGGCTGGCCGGGCTGTGCCGCGCATCGCACCTGATCTTTCTGACCACGCGCGGCGGGTTTTACACGGACAGCGAACAGGAGATGGGCAGCCGGTATCTTGACGCGCTGCACACGTTCTTTGGCATCGGCAGCTACCGCTGCATCGCGGCCGACGGCATGGACGTTGCGGGCTACGACGCAGAAGGTTCGCTGCGCCGGGCGATGCACGAGGCCGCCGAACTGGCCGCCACACTGTAAGGGCAAAAATAATCCCTATTGCAAACCCGCCCGGCTTTGGGTATAATAGGGCTATATAACACACAGGAGGTCATTTTCATGGCTGTTAAAATCGAAAAAACCACCATCATCGGTGACGTGCTGGATCTCGCGCCGGAAACTGCGCCGCTGTTCATGGCCATCGGTATGCACTGTCTGGGCTGCCCGTCGTCGCGCGGCGAAACCGTTGAGGAAGCGTGCATGGTTCACGGTGTCGATGCCGACGCATTCCTGGCGCAGGTCAACCGCTTCATCGAAGCGAGCGCCGAGGCCGAACAGGCCAAGTAACACCGAAAGGATCGGGGCGGCTCACAGCCGCCCTTTTTCGTAAGCTTATGAAAGTACCCATCTGTAAGCGGCTGCTGCTGTGCGCGGCGCTCATCCCGCCCGGCCGGCGCGTGGCCGATATTGGCACGGATCACGGATATCTGCCCATCTACCTGCTGCAAACCGGCCACGCACCGTTCGTCACGGCGGCAGACCTGCGCGAGCAGCCGCTGGCCGTGGCGCGCGCCAATGCGGCAAAATACGGCGTGGCAGACCGGATGGACTTTCTGCTTTCCGACGGACTGCAAAAGCTCTCGCCCGACACGGCAGCGGTCATCGTCATGGCCGGAATGGGCGGGGATCTGATGGTGCGGCTGTTGCAGGACGCACCGTGGGTGTGCAGTGCGCGCCACACGCTCATTTTGCAGCCGCAAAGCGCCGGACAGGCGCTGCGGCGCTATCTGGCCGAAAACGGCTTTTGCATTGAGCGCGAAGAGCTGGTGCAGGACGGGCGCTTTCTCTATACCGTCCTGCGCGCGACAAAAGGCGCGATGCCGCCGCTCACGCCGGGACAGGAATACGTCTCACCGGCTTTGTTGCAGGCGGGTGGGCCTTTGCTGCCGCAGTATGTTGCGCGCGTGGTGCGCGCGCTGCGCGTGAGCGTCGAGGGTCTGCGCAAAACAGACCGTCCGGAGCGGCTGCACTATTATGAACAGGCACTGACTGAACTAGAGGAGATGGAACAGAGGCTATGACAACGGTACGACAGCTGCACACGGCGCTGTTTGCGTTCGCGCCGCAGGCGCTCAAATACGACTGGGACAACGTGGGACTGCTGTGCGGGCGCTTTGACGCGCCGGTGCAGACGGTTTTGGTGGCGCTTGACGCGATGCCGGATGTCATCGCCGAGGCGAAAGCGCGCGGCGCGCAGTGCATCGTGACGCACCATCCGCTGCTGTTTGAGCCGCTGCGCGCGGTCAACGACGAGAGTTTTGCGGGGCGCTGCGTGTTGGAGCTGATCGAGGCCGGGATCGCGGCCATCAACCTGCACACGAACCTCGACGTGTGCCCGGGCGGTGTCAACGACGTGCTGGCGCAGCGGCTGGGACTGGCCGATGTGCAGGTATTGAATCCCACGGGCTATGACGCGCAGGGCAGAGCCTGCGGCCTTGTGCGCACAGGAACGGTGGACGAGCAGCCGCTTGCACACTTTGCTGCATTCGTCAAGCAGACGCTTTCGTGTCCGGGCTTGCGCTTTGCCGATGCCGGACGGCCGGTGCGCCGTGTGGCGGTGGGCGGCGGCAGCTGCGGCGGCGCGATCGACGAGGTGCTGGCCGCTGGGTGCGACACGTTCGTCACGGCTGACCTCAAATACAACCACTTCGAAGAAGCGCGCTACCGTGGGCTGAATCTGATCGACGCAGGACATTTTGAGACGGAAAACCCCGTCTGCGAGGTTCTGGCCGCTCTTTTACGCGAACAATTCCCGCACTTGACGGTGCTACTGTCGCAAACGCACCGCGACGACACGCAATTTCTAGGAAACAGTTGATTTTTGCCATGCAGCTGTGATAAAATGTTTTTAGATTTGTAACGAAGGGAAGAACACCTCATGTCCGGACATTCCAAGTGGCATAACATTCAGAAAACCAAGGGCGCACAGGACGCCAAGCGCGCCGCCGCGTTTACAAAGATCTCCAAGGAAATGATCGTCGCGGTCAAAGAAGGCGGCGGTGTGGCCGACCCGGCGTATAACTCCCGGCTGGCCACCGTCATCACCAAGGCCAAGGCCGCCAATATGCCGAACGACAACATCAAGCGCGTTCTGGAAAAGGCTGCGGCTGCCGGCAGCGGCGATAATTATGAATCCATCACCTACGAAGGCCACGGCCCGTGCGGCATCGCCGTTATCGTCGAGACGATGACCGACAACCGCAACCGCACTGCGGGCAGTGTGCGCCACCACTTCGACAAATACGGCGGCAGTCTCGGCACCAATGGCTGCGTCAGCTGGTCGTTCGACCGCAAGGGCGTCATCGTCATCGACAACGAAGACGACGAGCTGGACGAGGATACTGTCATGATGGACGCGCTCGACGCGGGCGCGGCGGATTTCCAGCCGGAAGAGGGCTGCTTCACCGTCTATACCGAGCCGGACGACATCAACACCGTAGCCAAGGCGCTTGAAGAAAAGGGTTACAGTTTTGAGTCCGCGCAGATCGAGATGGTTCCGCAGACCTACCAGAAGCTCGAGCGGCAGGAAGACCGCGACAACATGGAAAAGATGCTCGACCTGTTCGAAGACGACGACGACGTACAGAACGTCTGGCACAACTGGGAACAGGATTGATCCTTCTTCATCAGCAAATCCCGCTGTTTTATCACAAAACAGCGGGATTTTTGTGCAAAACCGGCCAACGGTAAACCCGACCCGTCCGGACAAGTCCGGACGGGTCGGGTTTCGTCTTGCTTCTCAGCCGATGAGGCTGCACACGAGGTCGGTATACTCTGCGGCGTTCTCCACGGGCAGGTCGGCCATCAAAAGCCCCTGCGTGTAGAGGATGCTCACGAGCTGCGCGGCGCGCTGCTCGTCCTGCGCAACGGCGATTTGCAACTTATCGAAGATCGGGTGCGCGGCGTTCAGCTGTAGGATGCGCTCGGCCTTCATGGCAGAGTTCGGGTCGACGCGGCGGAAATACTTCTCCATCTCAAACGTCATGCCCTCGGCGGGGATGATGCTGACGGGGTGGCTGCCAAGGTCATCACTCAGGCGGACTTCCTTGACCTTGTCGCCCAGCGTCTTCTGCACGAACTCCAGCGCGGGCTTGGCCTTTTCGCGCTTCTGCTCGGCGGCCTGCTTTTCTTCTTCGGAGTCCAGACCCAGATCACCCGCCGTGACAGACTTCAATTCCTTTTCCTGATACTTGCCCAGCGTCTGCGGCACAAAGCCGTCGACCTCGTCGGTCATAAACAGCACGTCATAGCCCTTGGCTGACAGCTTTTCCAGCTGCGGCAGCTGGCTCAGGCGCTCGCGGCTCTCGCCGTTGGCGTAGTAGATGAACTTCTGCTCCTCCGGCATGGCTGCGCAGTATTCCTTGAGCGAGACGAGCTTGCCTTCTTTGTTCGACCAGTACAGCAACAGCTCCTGCAGCATATCCTTCTTCGCGCCGTAGTCGGCCAGTGTGCCGTATTTCAGCTGCGGGCCGAAGGCCGCGAAGAACTTCTCGTACTTCTCCCGGTCGTTGTCGAGCAGCTTTTGCAGCTCGGTCTTGATCTTCTTTTCCAGATTCCCGGCGATGAACTTCAGCTGCCGGTCGTGCTGGAGCATTTCACGCGAGATATTCAGACTCAGATCCTGCGAGTCGACCACGCCGCGCACGAACCGGAAGCAATCCGGCAGCAGATCGGCGCAGTTTTCCATAATCATGACCCCGGACGAATACAGCTGCAAGCCCTTTTTAAAGTCCTTGGTATAGAAATCATACGGGGCTTTGGCCGGGATGTACAGCAGCGCCTTGTACGTCACCGCACCCTCTACGTTCGCATGGATGACGGCCAGCGGGTCTTCAAAGTCGAAGAACTTCTCTTTATAGAAGTTGTTGTACTCCTCGTCGGTCACGTCCTGCTTGGCCTTGTTCCAGAGCGGGACCATCGAGTTGAGCGTCTCAGTTTCGGTATACGTCTCGTATTCGGGTTTTTCGGCCTCTTCCGTACCGGGCTTCATGCGGCTTTTTTCCACGTCCATGCGAATGGGATAGCGGATATAGTCGGAGTATTTGCGCACGAGCTGTTGCAGCTGCCAGGTCTTGAGGAAGCGCGAATAGTCCTCGTCGTCGGTGTCGGCTTTGAGCTGCATGATGACATCCGTACCGACGCTCTGCTTTTCGCAGGGCGTCAGGGTGTAGCCGTCTGCGCCCTCGGACTGCCACTGCCACGCCTCATCCGAGCCGTATTTTTTCGAGATGACCGTCACCTTGTCCGCAACCATGAACGCCGAATAGAAGCCTACGCCGAACTGGCCGATGATATCCGTCTCGGCGGCCTTGTCCGCGTCGAGCGCCTGTTTGAATTGCAGACTGCCCGAACGGCAGATCGTGCCGAGGTTGTTTTCCATCTCCTCGCGATCCATGCCAATGCCGTTGTCGCAAACGCGCAGGGTGCGGGAAGCCTCGTCGGGGTGAAGCTCGATGGCAAAATCGCTGCGGCTCAGGCCGACCTTCTCGTCGGTCAGCGCCAGATAGGCCAGCTTGTCGATGGCATCGGAAGCATTCGAGATAATTTCACGCAGAAAAATTTCCTGATGCGTATAGATGGAGTTTATCATCAGGTCGAGCAGGCGTTTGGATTCCGCCTGAAACTGCTTTTTTTCCATTGTCGTCACGTCCTTTGTAAATTAGCACTCGTTGCTTTTGACTGCTAACTGTATTGTAGCACAGGTTTTCGATTTTGCAAGCCCCTGCCGCAAAATTCACAAAGCGTTCACAAGCCCCGGCGGCAAATTTCACCTAGGCAAACGCCGCAAGCTGTGGTATGATAAGTCAAACAGCGATCAAATACTGTAAACACGAGGTTTTATCATGATTACCATTTCCAATCTGGCCATGCAATTCGGCGGGTCTGTTCTGTTCAAGCAGGTCGACCTGCAATTCTCGCCCGGCAACTGCTACGGCATCATCGGTGCGAACGGCGCAGGCAAGTCGACGTTTTTAAAGCTGCTGTCCGGCGAGCTGGAGTCGACTTCCGGGTCGATTCACATCAAGCCCGGCGCGCGGATGTCGATCTTGAAGCAGGATCAGAACCAGTATGACGCGTATACCGTTCTCGATACCGTCATCATGGGCAACCAGCATCTGTACGACGTGATGAAAGAAAAAGACGCACTGTACGAAAAGGAAGATTTCTCCGAAGAAGACGGGCTGCGTGTAAGTGAGCTGGAGACGGAGTTCGCTGAGATGGACGGCTGGGAAGCGGAGTCCGACGCGTCGCGGCTGTTGCAGGGTCTGGGCATCCCCGTGGAGCTGCACGGCGATCTGATGGCCAACACCGACCCGCGCTGCAAGGTCAAAGTCCTGCTGGCGCAGGCGCTGTTCGGCAAATCCGACATCGTAATGCTCGACGAGCCGACCAACAACCTGGACATCGAGGCCATCAACTGTCTGGAAGATTTCATCCTGGACTACGAAGACACCGGCCTGGTCATCGTCGTCAGCCACGACCGGCACTTCCTCAACACGGTCTGTACGCACATCGTCGACATCGACTACGGCAAGATCAAGCTCTACGTCGGCAACTATGACTTCTGGTATGAGTCCTCGCAGCTCATCCAGCAACTCATCCGCAACAAAAATAAG
>CAYSTN010000070.1:0-11086 GCA_964434135.1 uncultured Oscillospiraceae bacterium | reverse complement strand
ACGGTGTTCGTCATCGCACACCGGCTTTCGACGGTGCAGGACTCGGCTGCGATCATGGTTCTCGACCACGGCCGCATCATCGAGCGCGGCACCCACGACGACCTCATCGCGCAGAAAGGGACGTATTATCAGCTCTACACCGGCGCATTCGAACTGGAGTGAGCCGACGGAAAATCAAAAAAGCGGCCCCGGAAGCTCGGCACCGGTAAAACGGTAATGCTCAATTTTGCAAAAAGAACAGGCATGATTTCGGTCATGCCTGTTCTTTTTTTGCAAAAGCCGTGATTGGGCAAGTCCGTTCTTCATCCCAATCGCGCCTTATAAGAATTTCGATTTCCATTTCAAATTGGCAGCATCGCCGTAACCGAGCTTGCCGTAGAAATGCTCATGCATTTCATCATTGACGGAAACAAGCTGAACCATCGCCGCGCCCAGTTCCTTCACGCGTTCTTCAAGCGCTGCCATTATCTTTGTCCCGATACCGCTTTTTTGGTATTCGGATGCAACAAGGATTTCTACAAGATTGTACGCCGTAAGATCGTAAAAGGTTTCAAATCTGCCCATCGCAAATCCGACGGTGTTTGTGCCGTCCTCTGCGATCATACAGTAAGAATCGGGAGAGCCAAGCACCTGCCAAACTCTGCGATATACAAGTTCGGGCGTCCATTCGTCGCCCGTGCCGTTCCAATATCCGATGAAAAGTGGTATAATCTTTGCGATGTCCTCTTTTTGCATCTGCCTGTATGTAATATTCATAGCGATACCTCATTATCTTATTTCGTCAATCGGAAGGTCAGCCCATCGTATTTCTGCCCGTCAACCTATCCATGCCAGCAGGCGCGCTCGGTTTCTTCGTCCGATTCGATAGGCTCCCACGGCGCATCGGTGTTCGACCACTCGGTTTCGGTGGTGAACCAACGCACATAGTCCGCAATGTCGGACTCTGTCATATCCCGAAGGATGATGCTTTCAAATGTTATCTTCATTATACTTCTCCATTCAAAACTGAACGATACCGCGATCCGGATGGAACACATAAGACAATATCTTTTGCATCCGCGCTTGCTCTGTTTACGTGAGTGCGTACTAATATTATGGCACAGCTTTGATGTACTTTTCAACACTTAAACGCACGAACAGGCGGCATTCAACCAAAGTTGAATGCCGTCTGTTTTGTTGTCCAAGCCTGTTTGCAGTTGCCGATTTCGTATTGTTTTCAATGACTGTCTGACCGGCACACAGCGAAAGGGCTGCATTTTTGTGTATCGCGCAGGGGAGCGGAGTCACTTTTTTTGCAGGCGCTCGGCAATGGTTCGGTGTGCGGCCAGTTCGAGCGAATCGTCGAGCGGCACAAGGTCTGCCGCGCCATATTTGCGCGTGAGGGCGGTTCGCAGGATATGGTCGGCCAGAGCGGGGTTTTTGGGCAGCAGACAGCCATGCGCATACGACGCGAAGACGTTTTTGTAGCGCGCGCCCTCGGTCTTGTCCTCGCCGTTGTTGCCGTAGCCGGTCAGCACGTGGCCAAGCGGCTGCACACCAGAGCCAAGGTAGGTCTTGCCGGAGTGGTTTTCAAAGCCGACCAGCTCACAGCCAAGCTCCGGGCAGGAGAACAGATAGTTGCCGATCATGCGGGTCTTGGTGCCGACGGTGTAAAGATCGAGCGCGCCGGTGAAGTCGCACTGCTGGCCGTCCCACGTTTTGTAAGACTGCCCCAGCATCTGATAGCCGCCGCAGATCGCCAGCACCGCAACGCCGTCTTCAATGGCGGCTTTCAGCTCGGCAGTCTTTTGCCCTCTGAGGTCGTTCAAGAGGACTTCCTGCTCAAAATCCTGACCGCCGCCGATGAAGATGAGGTCACACGCACTTGCGTGAAAGGCAGAACCGATGGGTACTTCGGTGATGTTGGCCGACAAGCCGCGCCATTGCAGCCGGCGCTGCAAACACAAGACGTTGCCCCGGTCACCGTAGAGGTTGAGAACGTCAGGGTACAGATGATAAATGTTCAGTTCCATAGCTTACTCCCAAAACTGCTTGTAGCCGTAAACTTTGCTGATGGTGCTGCGCAGCGCCAGCATGGCCGTATAGGTCGGCATGACGAACACCGGCATACCGTGCGCCGTGGTCTGCTGCATGAGCGTGGCGTAATCCTTTTGCACGTGCAGCTTTTCGCGCGGGAAGCCCGCGTACAAAAACCGCAGCGCCATATCCTCAGCGCGTGTGCCGGAGAGATAGACTTCGCTGAGTGTATCGCCCAACGAGAGCAGGCGCTCAAATGCCACGTCCCAGATCCAGCTCACGTCGCGGCCGTCCTGGGTGCGGTCGTTGAGACACGCGGCAAAAACGAACGGCTGTGTGCGCTGCGTCAGGAAGCTCAGAACCTGATTGCAGCCGGCCGGGTTTTTGATGAGGATCATGCGCACATCCGTCTCGTTCAGGCGGAACTTCTCCATGCGGCCAAATCCGCAGGCAAAGTGCGACAGCGCCTGCGCCGCGCCAGACAGCTCCAGTCCCAGCGCCTTGCTGGCCGCCATGGCCGCACAGGCGTTATAGATGTTATAGCCGCCGGGCAGGTTGATGGTCGCGGGATAGTCGTTTTCCCCGTCGCGGAAGATGACCTGCGAATGCTCCTCATCGGAGACAAGCACCTGCGTGACGTGAAGCGCTGGCACAGGCCGGGTGTAGCCGCAGTGCGTACAGCGGTAGCCGCCCAGATGGCCGTAGGTCACGTAGTCATATTCGTAGGCGCACTTGCACTTGATGCAATACGGCGCGTCGGAGACTTCGTGCGTCTGCTCACCGTAGATGGGCGTATCGACGCCATAGAACACGACGGGATTCGGCACAAGCTCGTGCAGGCTCGTGATGAGCGAGTCGTCCGCATTCAGGCACAAAGTAGCGTTGGGACTGTTTTGCGCACCCAGACGCAGCTTTTCCAGCGTATGCGTCACCTCGCCGTAGCGGTCGAGCTGGTCACGGAAGACATTGGTGAAGACGATGACCTTCGCGTCGAGATATTTGCTGATGAATTTGAGCGCTGCCTCATCGGCCTCGATGAGCGCGTGGGTGTACCGGCAGCGGCCGGTCAGCGTGGAGTGGACGGCAAACTCCGCCGTGACACCACTGAGAAGATTTGCGCCGGACTTGTTTGCAAAGTAAGAAATTCCAGCGTCCTGCCACGCCTGCTCGATCATACGGGAGGTCGTGGTCTTGCCGTTGGTACCCGTGACGATCACACTGGTCACGTTCTTTGCAAGCACACCCAGCAAATTGGGGCAAAGCTTGAGCGCTACGCGCCCGGGGAAGTCCGTCCCGCCTCTGCCCAGCAACCGGATCAGACTTCTGCAGAGCTTGCAGGCAAGCACTGCGATCATAACTCTTAGTTTCATGCCTATGGTTATACCACTTTTTCGGGAAAAACGCAACCGGTTACGAAACATTTACAAAATTGGGCTTGTATTGGTTGTCATAATCTGATATAATCCAGTAGAAATGGTATGAAACACGCGCCATTCGTGCGTTTTTGCGCCAAAATGGCGAAAGGAGCGACATCATGAAAAATCTTAGAAAGCTGCTGAGTGTTGTGCTGTGTCTGGCGCTGCTCGCGTCGATGAGTGCGGCGTGTCTGGCAGCCAACAACTACAGCAGCTGGTTCAAGACCAACTACGACGAGATCGTCAAGCTCGGACTGCTTCCGCAGTCGTTTCAGGGGCTGGATCTGACGCAGAGCATCACGCGCGGCGAGATGTGTGAACTGGCGGTGTACGCCTTTGAAAAGGCTACGGGCAACGACATCGATCTGTCGAGCGAGAGCTTTTCCGGCTTCACCGATACCTCGAACAGCTATATCGTCAAGGCACACCTGTACGGCATCGTTGACGGCTACGAAGACGGCTCGTTCCGTCCCAATCAGCTTTTGACGCGGCAGGAGTTTTTTAAGCTGATCGAGAACTTCTGCCTGGCTGCATCGTTTTCGCCCGAGGCCAACGGCAGCGCGCTGAACGGTTTTGCCGACGCGGGCAAGGTTGCAGCCTGGGCAAAGCAGGCTGCGCAGGTCTGCGTGAGCTATGGCTACGTCGAGGGGACGAAGCTCTCCGGCGGTACATATCTCAACCCCACGGCCAGCGCCAGCCGCCAGGAAGCGATGACCATGTTCCTGCGCTGCTATAAGATCATCCAGTGGTACTACGACGAGAACATCAAGAGCGCAACGGTCGTGGTCGATCAGGTCAACCTCAATGTCACCGTCACGGATGTCAGCAAGACGATGTATGTTGCGCAGTCGGGCTATATCAACGTGCGCGATTCGTGGACGACCAACAGCACAAAGGTCGGTGAACTGAGCTACAACACCAAGGTCACCGTCACCGGCCAGACCACCACGACCTCGGACGGGTATCAGTGGTATCGCATCAAATACAACGGCATCACGGCCTATGTCCGCGCGGATCTGATCTCCGAAAAGCAAAACAGCACCGTCACACCCGGCAGCAGCACCAGCGGCAGCGTCGGTGTCAGCGGCAGCGGCGTGGCCAGCGAGATCGCCAACTTCGCGATGTCCTTCGTCGGCTACAGCTACGTCTGGGGCGGCATGAGCCCGTCGACCGGCTTTGACTGCTCGGGTCTGATGTACTACGTGCTGACGCACTATGGCTATTCGATGAACCGCATTGCCGACGACCAGATGGATCAGGGTACGTATGTTGCGCGCGCTGACTTGCAGGTCGGTGACCTTGTCTTCTTCGGCTACGGCAGCTATGCCGACCACGTGGGTATGTACATCGGCAACGACAACTTCGTCCACGCGTCGACCCCGTCGACCGGCGTGCGTGTCAACTCGCTCAACGAGTCGTATTACAAGGCGAAGTTCCTCTGCGGCCGCAGGATCATCTGACACAACTTGCATCGGGTACCCGGAGCTTTGCTCCGGGTACTTTTTTGCGAAGAAAATTATTGACAGACGATAATTTCTGTGATATAGTCACGGCAGAATTATCGTAAAACAATAATTTTGGAGGATTCAGCAATGAACAAAAAGCTCTGGCTTGGGCTGCTGTGCGCGCTGGGAGCGGTGTGTACGGCGCTGGCGGTGCTGCTGCCGCAGACCCCGATCGTCGAAGCGCTGCTGGCTTTTCCGTTCGCGCCGATCGGGCGCGGACTGCGCGCGCTGTCGCTTTCGGGTGCTGGCGGGAACGCAGCGGCCATCGTGCTGTATGTGCTGCTCTCGCTTGCGCCGGTGGGATACGGGCTTGTGCGCTGGCGCAAAGGGCGCGCCGACAAAGCCGACAGTCTGCTTTTGGTGATGAGTGTTTCGCTCTTTTTTACGCTCTATGGGATGGTCAACGCGGGCGCGCTGCCGTTTCCGCTGGCTGAACGGGCGCTGCGGCAGGCGATGCTGGGCGGGCTGATCTGGGCAGAGGCTGCGGCGTATGTGGTCTTGCGACTGCTGCGCGGCGCATTCTGCGCGGACAAAGCCGCGCTGCGGCGCTATGCGCGCGCGGGCGTCTTGTGCCTGACCGCGGTACTTGTGTACGAAGTGTTCGGCGCAGGGGTACAGCAGCTGCTTGCCGAGCTGCAAACGCTGCGCGAGGGCAATACCAACAGCGGCAGCTTACTTTTGACGCAGAGCGTACTTGTTTTGCGCGCGCTGAGTGCTGCCGTGCCGCAGCTGCTGGAGATCTGGGTGTGCTTTGCGGCGCTGCGGCTCATCTCGGCGCGGCAGCAGGCCGACGCAGAACAGGCCGATGCTGCGGCCGCCACGCTGGCTGCGCGCTGCCGGGTGACGCTGAGCGTGTCGGTGCTGCTTGGCGCAGCGGTATACGCTTTGCAGTTGGCGCTGTCGCGGTCTTTGCGCGTCGTGCAGCTGGATGTGCGCTTCCCGTTGGACGCGCTGGGCGTTTGTCTGGCGGCGCTGCTGCTGCTGGCGCGGCTGGTACAGGAGAACCGCAGCCTGCGCGAAGACAATGACCTATTTATTTAGGTGGCGCGATGGCAATACGAGTACAGTTGGATGCCGTGCTACACGCGCGCGGCATGACGGCGAAAGAGCTGTGCGCCAAAGTCGGCATCACCGAGGCCAACCTGTCGATTTTGCGAAGCGGCAAGGCCAGAGGTGTGCGCTTCGGTACACTCAACCGTATCTGCTATTATTTGCAGTGCGAGGTCGGGGATATTTTGCAGTTTGACGGAGAATTGGAGGCGACAGAAGATGACTAAGCGGAGAGTGTTTGCGCTGGTGCTGGCGCTGTGTTTGCTGCTCAGCGGCTGTTCACTCGCACAGCCGGAAGACGAAACGACTGTGGGCGAGGACAAAATGGTCGGTGTGCTGGTCACGACGCAGCCGCTCGATCTGTTCAATATCGAAAGTTATGTAAACGACAATGCCGGCACGATCCTGCGCGGTGGCCAGATCAGCCAGGTCGACGCGGCGCGGTATCAAGACCGTCTGTTTGCCGAATGGGATGAAGCGGCGCAGGCTTATGTGTTCCCACAGACGCAGGGCTATGTACTTTTGAACACGCGGCGGCAGGACGATCACGGAGAATATGAAAACCTGCAGACGGATGACGTTTTCTGCCACACACGCACCGCGCTTTCTTACACGGATGAAGGTGCGCAGCACGAGTTTTCGGCCACGATCTACGCCGAAGCGAAGAAAAATGGGTATTGTTCGGTCTTTGTCAATCCGCTTTTCCAGATGGAAGACGGGCGCGTCTACGTGCAGAGCGGCACAGGCATTTCGACCAATACGGACGAACACTCGCGCGTGTCGATGAGCAAGACCGTTACCCAGACGACCCAGCAGACGCAAAACGGCGAAACGACGCAACACACCTTCCACTGTGAGATCACCGTGCAGCTCACACCCGCGCCAACCGGTGCAGAGCTGTTCTGGATGACAACGCAGGACGGTATTTTGAGGCGTGAACACTACGCACCGGGCGAATTACCGCCCGAACTTGACGCGCAGGGTGCGGAGTTTTTGCTTGTTGTCGAGCATTTCGCTGACGGCAGCAGCACACAAACTGTCTTTAACGCAGACTCCACGGACAGTCCCGGCGCGCTGACTTGCGCCGAAGAGGGGCTGCTCAAACGGCACAGCTGCACGGTCGCGTGGGGTGACGCGGATTGACAATTCCGCAGAATTTTGTTATGATACCGTATATTTTAACAACTCTCAATCATTACGCCTGCCGCGGGCGGCGCGGCGGGCTGTGATGGATCATTTTAAAAGAAAGAGGTAACGGTATGGAAGCAAACTTCATTCTCTCCTGTGAGTCTACCATTGATCTGCCCTATGCCTATTGCCAGCAGCGACAACTGCCGGTGCTGTTTTACTCCTATCAGGTCGACGGCATCAGCTATGAAGATGACATGGGTCGCGACCCGGATGCACTGTCGCGGTTCTACGGCTTTCTGGACGCGGGCAAACTTCCGTCGACCGCGCAGCTCAACGAATACCAGTACCAGACGTTCTTTGAGGAATTGCTGCAAACCGGCGACGTGCTGCACATCGCCTTTGGTTCCGGCATGACGCCCTCGGTCAATAATGCGCTGCGCGCGGCTGAGGAGCTGCGTGAAAAATACCCCGAACGCAAGCTGGTCGTGATCGACTCGCTGTGTTCGTCATCGGGCTACGGAATGCTCGTCGACGGCGCAGCCGATTTGCGTGACGCGGGCAAGACGCTTTCCGAGGTCGAAGCGTGGGTCATGGAAAACCGCAAGTGCATCCACCATCAGTTCTATTCCACGGATCTGAAGTTTTTCCGGCGCAGCGGACGCGTTTCCGGCGCGGCGGCTGCCGTGGGCACGGTGCTGGGCATTTGCCCGATCATGCGGCTGGATGATCGTGGACGCATCATCGCCTACGACAAGGTTCGCGGCAAAAAAAATGCAGTCGCGCGCACCGTCGAGACAATGCTGCGCCATGTGCGCGACGGCGCGGCGTATTCCGGCAAGGTCTTTATCTGCCATTCCAATTGCCCGGCAGAAGCCGAGACGGCAAAGCAGGCCGTAGAGGCTACGTTCGCGCACATTGACGGTGAGATCCGTATCTGCGACATCGGCCCGATCATCGCCTCGCACTCCGGCCCGGGAACGGTGGCAGTGTTCTTCTTCGGCAACGAACGCGCCGCAGAAGGCAGCGCAGTTTAACAAAAAACCGCACGTGCTTTTTTCAAAAGCCCGTGCGGTTTTTCACATTTTTGATTCTTTTTTTGCGTTTTGCTGAAAAATGTAGTATAGTGTAGAAAAGCATACAACAGGAGGCGACCACGATGATCGAAGTCGAATTGTCGAATATTTGGGGCAGCGTCAGTCTGCCGGATCTGCTGTCCGGCGAGAAAGATCTGTTCGACGCGCATATGCAGCTGCGCACCAACCAGCCCGACGGGCCGGATCTGCTGGGCTGGCTGAACGCACCTGAGAGTGTTATGGCGCGCACGCTTCTGTCCATCGGTCAGGCCGCCGAGCAGATCACCGCGCTGTGCGATACGCTTGTAGTACTCGACAGCAGCGAAGCATCCCTGTGCGCACAGGCGGCCATCGCCGCGCTGGGACAGGAACGTGCGCTGCACGTCATCTTTGCGGGCACAAGTTTGTCGCCCCATGCGTATCAGGCTTTGTGTCAGCAGCTCGAGGGGCAGGACTTTTCGCTTCTTTTATGCGCGCAGCAGCGTGTGGATGTTGAGTGCGCTGTGGCCTCGCGCGCACTGCGCTGGCTGCTTGACCGGCGCTACGGGACGCAGGCGAAGCAGCACGTGTTCCTCTGCGCGCCGAAAGAAAGCCTGCTGCACGCCATGGCAAAAGAAGAAGGCTATACTTTCCTGCCTTTGCCGCAGCAGCTTGGCAGCGCAAATTCCGGCCTGTCTCCGGCGGCACTTTTGCCGATGGCCGCAGCCGGGATCGAACCGATCCGTGTGCTGGAAGGCGCGGAGCAGGCGTACTACGACTATGACCTGCGCGCGTTTGAAAACCCCGTCTGGATGTACGCAGGCGCGCGCCACGCGCTCGAACTGCGCGGACGCAACACGGAATACCTCGGTCTGTTTGAGCCGGACTACGCGGCGCTGGGCCGCTGGTGGAGCGCCATGACGGCGCAGCGCAGCTGCCGCAGCGGATACGGCAGTCTGCCCGTGCCGGTGGAGCTGCCGCGCGCACTCGATACGCTTGACGCGATGCTGCATAAAAACCGCAGCGGCTTTGAGACGCTTTTGCGCGTACCACGCCCGGCGCGGCGCAGCAACATCGAGCTGGACTGGAAAGACTATGACGGGCTGGGTTATCTCTCCGGCCACACCGTCGGTGACGTGGAGCAGGCACTCTTCGACGCGCTCGTGCAGACCCATGCCGCAGACGATATCCCGCTCATTGTGCTGTCGGCTGAGACGATGGACGCACCGCAATTTGGCGAGCTGGTCTATTTCTTCGAACTGACGGCGGCTTTGTGCGCGGCGGCAGACGGCCTGAACCCGTTCGATGCAAAGCTTCCTACGCCCACACGCGAACAGCTCGCGCGCAGTCTGCAAGGCTAATTTACAATCTTTTCACAACAATGCACAACAATGGCCTTGTCTTTCCGAGATAAAACTGGTACAATAGATGTGACCACCCACGAAAAAAGGAGGAATGCTCTATGGTCAACATTATGATGGGTCCCGAAGGCTCCGGCAAGACCAAACAGCTCATCGGTGCCCTGAATCTGGCAGTGCAGCGCGAGTCCGGCAGCATCGTCTGCATCGAAAAAGGTGACACGCTGCGTTTTGACGTCGACCACAAGGTTCGACTCATCAACATCAAGGAATACGCTTATGGCGGCTACCCGTTCCTGCGCGGCTTTATCAGCGGCCTGCACGCGGGCAACTTCGACATTACACATATTTTCATCGACAACCTTTATAAGCTCTCTCAGAGCAGTGACCCCCAGGAGACGGAGAACTTCCTGGACTGGTGCAGTGTGTTTTCTGCGGAAAACAGCGTGGCCTTTACCCTGACCATAGCGGGCGAGGCATCGGAAGCGCCGGAATACATTTCCCGCTACATGGACTGATACTTCGAAACAACCAAGCGCCGCAGCGTTACCCTGCGGCGCTTTTTGGCATAAGGAACGATTTGGCGCTGCAACGAAAGGAGACGCACCATGGCGCAGGAATATGCACAACGTGGGTATCTGCACGAGGACGTGCGCCTGTTTCACCTGACCGGCTCGATGGAGGAGCAGTTGGACTGGCACTACCATACCTTCCACAAGCTCATCTTTTTCCTCGGCGGCCAATCAAGCTATGGCATCGAGGGGCGCAGCTATCCACTCGAACCGGGCGATGTCATCTTTGTGCCGCAGGGCTGCGTCCACCGGCCCGAGGCCGTACCGGGCGCGCCGTATGAACGGGTGATCTTATACCTGTCTGCGGACTATCTTGCGCGCGAGGGCAGCGCTGTGTGTGCCCTCGACGCGTGTTTTTCGCTGGCCAAAGAACGGTTCCGGTTCGTCTTGCGCGCACAGACGCAGCGCCGCACGCTGTTTCGAACGCTCGACGAGCTGGAACAGGCGCAGCAGCCCGGCTACGGCCAGCGGGAGTTGTCTCACGCGATTTTGGTACAGCTGCTGATCCGGCTGCGCCGTGCGATGGACGAACAGCCCCAGCCGGTCGAGAGTCTGGCCGCCGATGAAAAGATCGCGGCCATCATGCAGTACCTGTCGCAGAACGCGACCGAAGCCGTCTCTATCGACGATCTGGCTGCGCGCTTTTATATCAGCAAATACCACATGATGCGCCGCTTCCGCGCCGAGACAGGCTACACCATACACGCCTATCTCATCAGCAAACGTCTGGTTCTTGCGCGTGAGCGGATCGCAGCCGGGATGCCGGTCATGCAGGCGGCCACGGTCTGCGGGTTTGGGGACTATTCGGCGTTTTGCCGCGCCTACCGCCGCCAGTTTGGCCAGCCGCCGAGCAGCGCGCGGTGAAAAGTAAGAAAAAAGACTTGACACTCCGGGCGGAATATGGTATGATTCTAAGGCTGAATTTGTCACAGTGCCTGCGGGTGTAGCACAACGGCCAGGGCACCAGCCTTCCAAGCTGGGGACGCG
>CAYSTN010000069.1:0-11141 GCA_964434135.1 uncultured Oscillospiraceae bacterium | reverse complement strand
CCGGTCACAGTCCGTCCTCGACGCGCTTTCGCGCTTTTTGCACGAAGGGCACGTCCCCACCAACCCGCGCTTTTTATACGGTGCGCTTGCGGGCTTTTCGCCCGAACAGGCGAAAGCATTTTTTGAACACTACGGCTGCGCGCTCAAAACCGAGCGCGGCAACCGCGTCTTCCCGGTCACTGACCGGTCACAGTCCGTCCTCGACGCGCTTTCGCGCTTTTTGCACGAAGGGCACGTCAACATCAGACCCGCCGCCGCCACGGCCATCGCCGTGCAGGACGGGCGCGTGTGCGGGGTCAAGACCGATGCCGGGCCTGTTCCGGCAGACTGCGTGATTCTCGCGACCGGCGGTGCGTCCTATCCCGCCACCGGCTCGACCGGTGACGGTTTTGCGTTGGCCGCGGCGCTGGGACATACCATCGTCGAGCCGGTCGGTTCGCTCGTGCCGCTGGTGGAAAAAGGTCACGACTGCGCCAGGATGCAGGGGCTGGCACTCAAAAATACCGCCCTGCGCCTGCTCGATGCCGACGGCAAGACGGTCTACACCGACTTTGGCGAACTGCTCTTTACGCACTTTGGCCTCTCCGGGCCGACCGTGCTGTCTGCCAGCGCCCATATGGCGCGCGGCAAGACGGACTACCGCATCGAACTCGACTTAAAACCCGCGCTCGACGAAAAGACGCTCGATGCGCGCATCGTGCGCGACTTTGCCGCCGCGCCGAACCGCGACTTTGAAAACAGCCTGGCCGCGCTGCTGCCCAAATCGATGATCCCCGTCGTTGTCGCGCGCAGCGGCATCCCGCCGCAGCAAAAGGTCAACGCCATCACCAAACAGCAGCGCGCCGCGCTGCGCCAGACGCTCAAACACTTCACCATTCCCATTGCCTGCCGCGCGCCCATCGAAGAGGCCATCGTCACCTCCGGCGGCGTGAGCGTCAAACAGGTCAACGCCAAAACGATGGAGTCGAAGCTTGTGCGCGGGCTGTATTTTGCCGGTGAGGTGCTGGACATCGACGCATACACCGGCGGGTTTAATTTGCAGCTGGCATGGTCGACCGGCCGCCTGGCCGGACTGTGCGCCGCCGCAGCCAACTTGCAGGAGGAACAACATGGGTAAGTTTATCAGCATCGCTATCGACGGCCCTGCCGGTGCGGGCAAAAGCACGCTGGCCAAAGCCTGTGCGAAGGCGCTGGATTATTTATATGTCGACACGGGCGCGATCTACCGCACCGTGGGCTACTATATGCGCCTGATGGGCATCGGCCCAAAAGACTGCGACGGCATTGCCCGCCTCATTGACGAGGTCAACATCGACCTGCGCTACGAAGCGGGTGAGCAGCATATGTTCCTAAACGGTGACGATGTCACCTCCGAGATTCGCACCCCGGAGATGTCCATGTACGCCTCCGGCGTTTCGGCGCAGCCGTGTGTGCGCGCGTTTTTGCTGGATATGCAGCGCGAGCTTGCCCGGAGGAACAACGTCATCATGGATGGCCGCGACATTGGCACGGTCGTGCTGCCGAACGCGAACGTGAAGATCTTCCTCACCGCCAGCGCCGAGGTGCGCGCGCAGCGCCGCTATGACGAGCTGGTGAAAAAGGGCGAGAAAACGACCTACGCGCAGGTGCTTGCGGAAATGCGCCAGCGCGACCGGCAGGATTCCGAGCGCGCCGCCGCGCCGCTGCGTCAGGCTTCTGACGCGGTGCTGCTCGATACGTCCGCGCTGACGCTCGACGAGGCCGTTGCGGCCATCATCCGGCTCGTGCAGGAGAAACTCGCGTGAAGTTCCTGTACCAGCTGTGCTGGTGGATTTGCCGCATTGCGATGCTCTTCTGGCATCCGGTGTACCATGTCACCGGGCAGGAGCATTGGCCGTCCGGCCGGTGCGTGCTGTGCGCGAACCACTCCGGCCTTGCCGACCCGGTCTGGATTTTGCTCTCGCTGCCGCAGCGGAGGATGATCCGCATCATGGCCAAGCAGGAGCTGCGCCGTGTGCCGGTTCTGGGCTGGCTGATGGACAGGCTGGGCGTGATCTTCGTTGCGCGCGGCGCGCACGATACCGCCGCATTCGACGCGTGTGTCCGGGCGCTGCACGAAGAGGAAAAGCTCCTCGTGTTCATCGAGGGCACACGCTGCAACAAAAACAAACACGTGCGCGCGCGCACCGGCGCGGTGCGCATGGCGATCTTGTCCGGCGCGCCGATCGTACCGCTCTATCTCACGCATGAGCGCCGCCCGTTCTGCCCAATTCACGTGGTCTTCGGCGCGCCCATTTTGCTGCAGAACGTCGACGCGACCGACCACGAGGCGTGTCAGGCGCTGGCCGACACCGTCTTGCAGCAGATCTACGCGCTGGGAGGAACTGCCGATGCAGCTGAAACTGGCTAAAACCGCGGGCTTTTGTTTCGGGGTCGAGCGCGCTGTCTCGCTTGCCGAGCAGACCGCCGCTGCGCAGCCCGGCGCAGTGACCCTTGGTCCGATCATCCACAACCGCCACGTGGTCGAGCGTTTTTCGCGCATGGGTCTGCGTGAGATTTCCAACCCGGACGCGGCTTTGCCCGGCCAGACGGTCATCATCCGCGCGCACGGCATCCCGCTGCAACAGCAAACGCAGCTGCGCGCGCGAGGGGTGCAGCTGGTCGACGCGACGTGTCCCTTCGTCAAAAAGATTCACCGCATCGCCGAACGTGCCGAGCAGCAGGGGCGGCAGCTTCTCATCATCGGCACGCCGACGCACCCCGAGGTCGTGGCCATCGCGAGCTATTCCGGCTGCGCGCACGTCTTCCAGAGCGCCGAAGCCCTGCAAAGCTGGCTCACAGACGACCCACTCCGGCGAAATTTGCCGTTTTGTATGGTTTCGCAGACCACCGGAACGCAAAAATTGTGGGAATCATGCCGGGAAATTGCAAAAAAAGTGTGTACAAATTGCGAAATCTTTGATACAATATGCAGAGCTACGGAAATGCGGCAGGAAGAAGCAGCGTTTCTTTCAAAGAGTTGTGATGCGATGGTCGTTGTCGGGGACGCGAGAAGCTCCAATACGGGGCGGCTTGCCATGATCTGCAGCGAGACTTGCCCCAAGGTGGTACTCGTCGATCATGCCGATGAATTGGATATGGCCTTTTTTCATGGCGCAGCTACTGTGGGTATAACGGCCGGTGCATCGACACCGCCGTGGATAATTAAGGAGGTAAACAACAAAATGAGCGAAGAACTGAGAGTTGAAACTGCACAGGAGGAGAACTTTGCCGAGCTTCTCGAGCAGTCCCTCAAAACTTTGAATAATGGAGATAAGGTAACAGGCACCGTTATGGCAGTTGGTTCTACCGAGATCGAAGTCGACCTTGGCACCAAGCATACCGCCTACATCCCGCTTGAAGACTTCTCCGGCGATCCGTCGGTCAAGGCAGAAGACCTTGTCCATGTCGGTGACGAAGTCGAGGCGATCGTTGTCCACGTCAACGACGGCGAGGGCGTTGTCCGTCTGTCGAGAAAGCGTCTCGAGGCCGGCAAGGCTTGGGAAGAGATCGAAGCGGCTGTTGAAAACAAGACCGTTGTCGACGGCAATGTCACCGAAGAGAACAAGGGCGGCATCGTTGTCAACGTCAAGGGCATCCGTGTGTTCATCCCGGCTTCCCAGTCCGGCGTGCCCAAGGGCGGCGACCTCAAAGAACTCGTCGGCCAGACCGTGCAGCTGCGCATCACCGAGGTCAACCGTGCCCGCCGCCGCGTCGTCGGTTCGATCCGTTCCGTCGCCGCCGAGCAGCGCAAGGCCGCACAGGAGAAGATCTGGAGCGAAATCGAAGTTGGCAAGCAGTACCACGGCACGGTCAAGTCCCTGACCAGCTACGGCGCGTTCGTCGACATCGGCGGCGTTGACGGCATGGTTCATGTCTCCGAGCTGAGCTGGAACCGCATCAAGAATCCGTCCGAGGTCGTCAAGGTCGGTGACGAGATCGACGTCTTCGTCATCGCGCTCGACCCCGACAAGCGCAAGATCTCCCTGGGCTACAAGACCGAGCAGACCAACCCCTGGACGATGTTCAACAACCAGTTCCAGATCGGTGATGTTGCCACCGTCAAGATCGTCAAGCTCATGACCTTCGGCGCATTCGCCGAGATCATCCCCGGTGTCGACGGCCTCATCCACATCTCCCAGATCGCCGACCGCCGCATTGGCAAGCCCGAAGATGTCCTGTCCGAAGGCCAGCAGGTCGACGCGAAGATCATCGATGTCGATCAGGAGCATAAGCGCATCTCCCTGTCCATCCGCGCGCTGCTTGCGCCGGCTGCCGAGGAAGAGCCTGAAGACGCTGAATAAGCCAAGCGAACCACAAAACAGGCTGCGCAAGCAGCCTGTTTTTTATAAAACCCACGACCTGCCCTGCGGGCAGACGCAAAGAGGATTCACCATGACAGATCAGCTCCACCGCCTGCTTCAGCACGTGCAAAAACCCGCGCGCTACGTCGGCGGAGAATACAATCAGATCGTAAAAAACCGCGCCGAGGTCGACGTGCGCGTCGCGTTCTGCTTCCCGGACACCTACGAGATCGGGATGTCGAACATCGGAATGCGCATTTTATATGGTATCATGAACGAGATGCCCGGCGTCTGGTGTGAGCGGGTGTTCGCACCCTGGGGCGATATGGAACAGGCGCTTCGCGACCACGATCTGCCGCTCTGGGCACTCGAGAGCCACGACCCCGTGTGCGACTTTGACCTCATCGCCTTTACGCTGGGCTACGAGATGTGCTATTCCAACGTTCTGAATATGCTTGCTTTGTCGCACGTGCCGCTTCTGGCGGCAGAGCGCACAGAACTTTCGCAGCTCGTCTTTGCCGGCGGCGTGTGCGCCGTCAACCCCGAACCGCTGGCCGACTTTGTCGACTTCTTTTCTCTGGGCGAGGGCGAAGAGATCACGCCTGAGATCATCGAATGCTACCGCGCGGCCAAACAGCAGGGACTGTCCAAACAGGACTTTCTGCGCGAAGTCGCCAAAATCGACGGGGTCTACGTCCCGTCCCTGTACACCCATACCTACCATCCCGACGGGACGCTTGCGGCCATCACGCCCGCACCCGGCGCCCCGACACAGGTCAAAAAGCGCATCGTGCAGGATTTGGACGCGGCCTATTACCCCACAAAGACCATCGTCCCGTCCATGCAGATCGTCCACGACCGGTCCAATCTTGAAATTTTCCGCGGCTGCATCCGCGGCTGCCGCTTCTGTCAGGCGGGCTTCTGCTATCGTCCCATCCGCGAAAAATCCGTCGATACCCTCTGCCGTCAGGCCATCGAAACTCTGGAGGACTCCGGCAACAGTGAGATCACGCTGGCCAGCCTGTCCACTTCGGACTATCGCCACCTTGAGCCGCTGGCCGACCGGCTGCTCGATTACTGCGAAGCGCGCAAGATCAACCTCTCTCTGCCGAGCCTGCGCGCGGACAACTTCTCGCGCGAGCTGATGCTGCGCATCCAGAAAGTCCGCAAGAGCGGCCTGACCTTTGCGCCCGAAGCCGGAACGCAGCGCCTGCGTGACGCGATCAACAAAAACGTCACCGAAGAGGAGATCCTGACCACCTGCGCCACGGCCTTCTCCGGCGGCTGGAACAGCGTCAAGCTCTATTTCATGCTGGGTCTGCCGACCGAGACGGACGAGGATGTCATCGGCATCGCCGATCTGGTCTATAAGATTTTACAGGTCTGGCGCGAAAACGCCGGGAACAAAAAGCGCGGCTTGTCGATCAATCTGGCCACGGCCTACTTTGTCCCCAAGCCCTTTACGCCGTTCCAGTGGGCGGCGCAGATCACGCCCGAGGAATACCTGCGGCGTGTTCACCTGCTGCAAGCCCACCTGCACGCCAAGTGCGTCGACTACCGCTACCACGAAGCCGACCTCAGCCGCCTGGAGGCCGTGATGGCGCGCGGTGACCGCCGCGTTGGCCGGGTGCTGCTCGAAGCGCATCGCCTGGGCTGCCGGCTCGACGGTTGGGACGAGTATTTTGACTATGCGCGCTGGTGCGAAGCGTTCCGCCGCGCGGGCGTTGACCCGGACTTTTATACCACGCGCGGCTTTGCCGCCGATGAGCTGCTGCCGTGGCAGACCATCAATGTCGGCGTGACGCAGCGCTTTTTGGCGCACGAGCGCGACAAGGCACTGCGCTCCGAGCCTACGCCGGACTGCCGTACCCACTGTAACGGCTGCGGCGCGCGCAGCCTGAGCGAAAGGGGGCTTTGCGATGCAGCGACTGTTGTTTGAGAAAACCGGTGACGCGGTCTTTCTGTCCCACCTCGATCTCATGCGCGTGTTCCAGCGCGCGTTCAAACGCGCCGAGCTGATGCTCTGGCACTCGCAGGGCTTCAGTCCCCGTGCCTACGTTTCCATTCCGCTGCCGCTTCCGGTCGGCACGGAAAGCCGCTGTGAACTGCTGGAATTTGAGATGCAGGACGGCGCGGTCGACCTTGCCGCCCTGCCCGAGCGGCTCAACCGCACCCTGCCTACCGGCATCCGGGTGCTGCGCGCCTACGAAAGCAGCGTCAAAATGAAATATCTCACGCACCTGCAAGTGCGCCTGACGCTGGAATATGACGCAGGGATTCCGCTCCATGCGCAGCAGACCCTTGCGCAGCTGTTTGCCCAGCCGCAGCTTCTCGTCAAAAAGCGCACCAAGAGCGGCGGCGAGGCCGACCTCGACCTCAAACCGCTGCTCACTTGGGTGCAATTGCAGCCGCAAAGCGCGCAGGAGCTTGTCCTCACCGCGCTTGTCTGCGCGCAGAACCCCAGCTGCAACCCGCAGCTTCTGGTGCAGGCCATCGAGCGCTGCGCGCCCGCCGTCGCGCCGGACTTTGTCCGCATCGAACGCGTCGAAGTGTTCGACGCGCAGGGCGGGGTCTTCCGTTGAAGCGCCCCGCAAATCCAACCAACCGAACGAAATCAGGAAAGAGAGGCCACCGCGATGTTTGGTCATGTGACACTATTGCAGCACAGCCCCAATGCCGCCGCCATGCTCGCCTCCGGCGGGCGCATCTCCACGATGGACGGCACGGCAGAGGAAATCTACGAACGTTCCCTTGCCGCCGGGCAGGAAAAGAACGAAGCGCTCATCGGCAAGGTTGTCTCGTCCGGCCACCTGTCCGTACTGGAACACTGTTATGTAAACCTCGCCTTTGAAAACGTCTCCGTTCTGGCCGAGCAGTTTCTCATCGAGTTCCGGCTGGCCTCGTTCACGGTCAAATCCCGCCGCTATGTCGATTTTTCCAAAGCGGGCTACGTCTGTCCGGAGCTGAACGCGCCGCAGGCCGCCGTCTTTGACGAGACGGTGCGCAGCCTCTTTGCCATCTATGACGAGCTGAGCGCCGCCGGTGTTGCCAAAGAGGACGCGCGCTTTGTCCTGCCGTATTGTTTTTGCAGCAATTTCTTCTGTTCGATGAACGCGCGCGAACTCATCCACGTGATGAACGAGCTGACCTATGGCCGCGGCAGCACCGTGCCGGAACTGCGCGCGCTGGGCGAGAGTCTGTTTGCCCAATGTGAGCAGAAGCTGCCCTTTGTTGCCCTGCGGCGCCCGGAACGCTATCACCCCGCACCGCCGCAGCCGCTTGCGTCCAAACCGTTTGAGCCGTCCGCGCCTGTTACGGTTCTGTCCGCACCCGCAAACGCCGAGCAGCTGATCTGCAACGCCTACCAGCTTGCGCGCGGCAGCTGCCCGCAGCCGCTTCCGGCTGATGAACAGCGCGCCCTGCTTTGTACGCTTCTGCGCCAGCCGCGCCGCCGCGAACTCGAACAGGCCAGCTATTCGCTCCTGTTTGGCGGGCTGTCTCTTGCCGCACTCACGCACCTGACGCGCCACCGGATGCAGTCGCTGTGCGCGCCGTCGCTTTTGCAAAATGCGCGCTACGACCGCTATGTCCTGCCGCCGAGCGTCTGCGAAGCGGGCGCGGAAGCGACCTACCGCCGCGCCTTTACGCTTGCGCAGCAGGCCGTCGACCGGCTCAAAGCACTTGGTGCTGGGGAAGACGTTTTGTCCTACCTGCTTCTGAGCGGGCAGACCGTCCCGGTGCTTGCGACCATGAACGCGGGCGAGCTGTCCGTGTTCTTCCGGCTGCGCTGCTGTACGCGCGCGCAATGGGAAATTCGCGAAGCGGCCTGTCAGGCACTGCGCGCGCTGCGCGCGTGTTCGCCGCTGCTGTTTTCGCTCTACGGCCCGTCCTGCTTTGTCGACGGAAAATGCCCCGAGGGCAAAATGAGCTGCGGAAAAATGCGCGAAAAACAACGCGAATTTGGCCAATAATCGCGCGTTTTTTCGCAAAAATTACGCAAAAATCACGCAAAAAACCGGTGCTTTTGCACCGGTTTTTTCTTACAAGAATCACACCAAAATTACGCAAAACCGGTGCTTTTGCACCGGTTTTTGCTGATTTTTCACTATTATTTCCGGGTTTGTGCCGGTTTTTGCTGGATTTTCACTATTATTTCCGGGTTTGTGCCGCTTTTTGCAAATTGATCTGGCGGCGGTTTTTGACCGCTTCTTCCATCGGATGAATCTCCCCGGCCGCCTGCAACGCCATCTTTGTCAGCAGCGGCCCGACCAGCTCGTAGACCAGAATTGCAAACAGCGTGATGTTGCTGATCAGCTCGCCTTCCTGACCCAGCGAGCGCGCCGTCACGCACATCCCCAGCGCCACGCCCGCCTGCGGAAGCAGCGTGATACCCAGGTATTTGCGAATCTGGGGCTGGCAGTGTACGAGCGTTGCGGCGTACTTTGCACCAAAGTATTTGCCCGCCGAGCGCGTCACGATATAGACCAGACCGATGAGGACGATCAGCCCGTCGCGGAATACGCCGAGGTCAAGTTCCGCGCCGGAAATGACGAAAAACGCGGCCAGCAGAGGACTGGTCCAGCGGTCGGCTTTCTGCATGATCTCCTCGGAAAGCGGGCAGACGTTACAAAACAGTGTGCCGAGCATCATGCACGTCAAAAGCGACGAAAAGCCGATGGTGACCGGACCGATGGTGAACTCGCACATGGCCAGCGCCGCCATCAAAAAGACGAACGCGATGGTCATATTCAGACGGTTGGTGTTGGAATTGAACAGCTTTTCCAGCTGCGAGAGCAGCCATCCACCGACCGCGCCCAGCGTCAGGGAAAGCACGATCTCCAGAAGCGGGTTGACTACGATGGAGATCACGTCAAACGACCCGGTGTGCAGCGCTTTGGCTACGCCGAACGAGATCGCGAACACCACCAGACCCACCGCGTCATCCAGCGCAACGATGGGCAGAAGCAGGTCGACCAGCGGGCCGCGCGCTTTGTACTGCCGCACGACCATCAAGGTCGCGGCGGGCGCGGTAGCCGTGGCGATCGCGCCAAGGGTGATGGCCTGGGCGATGGAGAGCTTGCCGTGGGTGGCGAGTGAAATGGCGATGAGTGCCAGGTCGACCACGAAACAGGCGGCCAGCGCCTGTAAAACACCGATGACGAAAGCCTGTTTGCCGGTGTGCTTCAGCTCGGACAGGCGAAATTCACTGCCGATGGAAAAGGCGATGAAGCCCAGCGCGACCTCGGAGATCAGAGACAGGCTCTGCACCGACGAGAGCGTGGGGAAGCCGATGCCCTCGATGCCGAGCCGCCCAAGACAGTACGGCCCGATGAGAACGCCCGCAACGAGGTAGGCCGTCACGGACGGCAGCTTGAGCGGTTTGGCAACGCGCGTCATAAGCAGACCCGCGAGAATGGCAACGGAAAGGGATAAGAGAATGCGCATAATGGTTCCTTCGTTTCTAATATAGTTTTTGCACACATCATTATACGCACTTTCAGACAAAATGCAAGACGCAGTTGTATGTTTTACACGAAAGATTCACAGGTGATTTATTCAATCTGCTGGTAACGATTCCACCCGCGCACCCCGGTAGTAATACAGCAAAATGGCGCGGTAGTCAAAGCCCAGCTGCGCGATGGCTTGCGCGCCGTATTGGCTCATGCCGACGCGGTGGCCGTAGCCCAGAACGTCAAAGCGGAACGCGCCGTCGCGGTAAGCGAGGGTAAAGCGGGTCGAATGGAGCGAAAACAGCCCGCGCAGCTGCGTGCCGGAGAGCGGACAGCCGCCGACGATCAGCTGCGCCACGCCGCCGCCCTGTGTGCGGGTGCAGCTGCCGAGCCACTGCTCAGGCGCAGCATCCAGCGCCGCTTCGGGGGCAAGGGACAAAATGCGGGCGCGAAAGTCTGCCACAGAAAACACGGCGCTGGAGAAAAAAGGCGCGGCGCTCTGTTCGCCGGGGCTTGCGACGCACTGCAAATACGGCACGTCCGCGCCCCAGACGGCAGCGGCGTTCTCGGTCGAGCCGCCGGAACAGGAAAAATACACCGCGTCGATGAGCGCGCCGTCATAGGTCAGAACTTCGTTTTGCGTCTGGGTCACGGCGCTGTGTGCAGTCTGCCACGCACGCTCAAAGTCATCGCCCAGCCGCGCGCGCAGCTCGTCCGGACTGTGACACGCCTGACAACAGGCGCTGTCTGTACATACCGCGCCCTGCGGGTGTTTGCCGCCCGCACTCTGGCGCAGGGCAAAGGTACGCGCGGCCACGGCCTGCGCCTGCATGGCGGCTGGGGCGAACGAGGCCGGAAG
Organism: uncultured Oscillospiraceae bacterium; assembly: GCA_964434135.1. Taxonomy (GTDB): domain Bacteria; phylum Bacillota; class Clostridia; order Oscillospirales; family Oscillospiraceae; genus CAG-170. The sequence goes on along the minus strand of CAYSTN010000069.1, from coordinate 510 downwards.
CTCCGACAAGACGACCTGTGTGAGATAGGTATCGAGCGGTTCGTCGGTGCAGATACCCTGCCGCAAAACACGAAGCGTCTGCGCCTCGCTTTGTTCGGCGGCTTCGGCGGCCTGCACCACAAGAAGAAACGGCTGCGCGTCACCGGACGGGGTTTGCGGCGCGGCGGGCAGCAGCAAAACAGCGGCCAGCGCCAGCAGTGTGGCCTTGGGCAGAAGCAGTTTCATTGGCATAGTCTCCTTTCGCACAAGCCTATGCGGCACGAAGCAGGGGATATGCACAAGTTCATCTATTCCGGCAAGCCGGTCGAAGCGACCGGACAGAGTCGCCCGTCCCTACAACGCACCACCGAAAAACTGTAGGGGCGGACGACTCTGTCCGCCCGAATTTTTCCCATTCGCACCGCACCTGACACGATCCGGCTGCGCCGCCGCCTGAGAGGGTTTTCTCCAAATCTCCACCGCATTCGTAGGGGTCGATGCCCACATCGACCCGGCGCGGCTTTGCCGCGC
>CAYSTN010000068.1:0-11256 GCA_964434135.1 uncultured Oscillospiraceae bacterium | reverse complement strand
GTCTGCACCACCATCATCGAAACGGGCATCGACATTCCCAACGTCAACACCCTCATCATCGAGGATGCCGACCGGCTGGGACTGGCGCAGCTGCACCAGCTGCGCGGGCGCGTCGGCCGTTCGAGCCGCCACGCCTACGCCTACCTGACCTTCCGCAAAGGCAAGGTGCTGACCGAAATCGCCGAAAAGCGCCTGAATGCCATCCGCGAATACGCCGAGTTCGGTTCGGGCTTCAAAATCGCCATGCGCGACTTGGAAATTCGCGGCGCGGGTGACCTGCTCGGCGCGGAGCAGTCGGGACACATGATGACCGTCGGGTACGATATGTATCTCAAACTGCTCGAGGATGCCGTTTTGGAAGAGCGCGGCGAACAGGCGCAGAAAGAGCCGGAATGCACCGCCGACCTCACCGTCACGGCCAACATCAACAAAGACTACGTCTCGTCCGGCGAACAGCGCATGGACCTGTACCGCCGTATGGCGGCCATCCGCACCCAGGAAGATGCCGACGAGCTGCTCGACGAGATCGTTGACCGCTACGGCGACCCACCCAGAGGCGTGATGAACCTCATCTCCATCGCGCTTTTGCGCGCACGCGCCGCCGCGGCGGGCATCACCGAGATCACGCAGAAAGACGGCGCGGTGCTGCTGAGTCTTGCGACGCTGGACTTTGCTGCCATCTCCGCGTGCTGCGCGCAGACGCAGTTCAAAGGCCGCATTTTCTTCTCCGCCGGAAAAGTCCCCATGCTCACCGTCAAGCTCAAAAAGGACGAAGACCCCCTGAAGCTGGCCACGCAGCTTGTCGGTATCTATGCCGCGCTGCACGCCGGGACGACCCAGCGCAGCTGACGGCGAAATATTAAAAGAAAATTTAGATTTCCGGCGCGGCTTCCCGGCCGATAGCCGTTGCAAAAAGAGGGCGATTTATGTATAATACAAGAGTACCATCGGATTATGTCGCCCTGCGTCAGCAGACGCTGCGCGTTTGAATAGGAGGGATTCTTATCAGAAAGAAAGGAAAGTTTGAGGCCAGCCGCTCAGCCCCGCGCAAAAGCAGCGCGCAAAAGGCCGCTGCGAAGCGTTCGCCGCAGCCGCTTGGCCGGAAAAAGCTCGCCGTCATCCTGGCCAGTGTTGCGCTGCTTCTCGTCTTAGCCGTCTGTACCTACGGCCTAATCTTAAAGGGCAGCGATACCATCTTCCCCAACGTCTATGTCGCGGGCGTGGATGTCGGAGGACTCAAACGCGACGCGGCCATCAACGCCGTTACCCTCGCGCTCGAGCAGCAGACCGTCACCGACACGCTGCGGGTTGTCCTGCCCGACCGGACCATCGAGTTCACCCCCGAGATCTCCAACGTTGCCCTGAACCCCGACGAAGCAGCGGATGCCGCCATGCACTATGGCCGCGACGGCGGCCCGATCAAGGCGCTCATCACCTACCTGCGCGCCAAACAGGAGCGGCAGAACATCTCGCTCGAATCGGGCACAAATCTTGACACCCAGTATATCCGCGACCGCATCGACCAGACTGCGCGCGCCTGCCGGTCTGAGCGTGTCGACCCGGTCGTCACCGTCGATGCCGACGCCAAAACCGTCACCGTCGTGACCGGTTCGCCGGGCATTTCGCTCGACGCAGACGCGCTGTACGAGGCCGTGGTCGAACGCTTCACCACAGGCGATTTCTCCGACCTGCGCTTTGACTACCAGGCCGAGAGTTGCGAGCCGGTCGATCTGCAAACCTACTACGACCGCTTCTCCACCGAAGCCAAAGATGCCTATTACGATGAAGAATCGAAGCAGCTCGTTGCCGAGCAGGTCGGCTTTGGCTTTGACGTGTCGTACTACACCCAGCAGATCGCCATGGCCGAACCCGGCACGACCATCACCATCCAGGCCGAACAGATCGAGCCGGAAGTCACGCTGGCCGAGCTGGAAGAGAAATATTTCTCCGCCGTACTTGGCAGCTGCGACAGCGTCCACACCGCACAGGCCACCCGCACCAAGAATCTCGAGCTGGCGTGTGCCGCCATCGACGGGACGATCCTGAACCCCGGCGACGAATTTTCCTTTAACAAGACCGTTGGCGAGCGCACCGCCGAAAAGGGCTATCAGAAAGCCATCGTCTACACCACCGGCGGCAAGAGCGAAGCCGAAGAAGGCGGCGGCGTGTGCCAGGTGGCCTCGACCATCTACACCGCTACCCTGCTCGCCAACCTCAAGGTGACCAGCCGCGCGCCGCATATGTACCTCGTGACCTATGTCGAGGCCGGTATGGACGCGACCATCTACTGGCCGAATCTGGACTATAAATTCGTCAACGACACCGAATACCCCATCCGCATCGACGCGTCCGTCTCCGGCGGCTACGTCCATGTCAAGCTGATGGGCACGGAAAACCCCGACAAGGGCTATGACCACATCGCGCTGCGGCACGAAACGCTCTCGGTCAAACAGCCGAAGATGGAGATCGACGGCGAAGACGGGACGATCATCACCGACGCGGGCACAGCCGTCGACGAGACGGGCAAAACGGTCAATCTGGTCGTGGACGAAGAAGGCAACAAGTACGTGCGCGGCGAGATGGTGCAGTATTCCTACACCGGCTACACCGTCAAGGCCTACCGCGATTTCATCGCGGCCGACGGCAGCGTCATCAAAACCGAGACGCTGCACACCGACGTTTACAACGCGCGCAACACGAGTTACAAGTGTACGCCGTATGTCGAGCCGGAACCCGAACCCGAGCCTGACCCGGATGACCCCCTGAACCCGACCGACCCGACCGATCCGGACGCGCCGACCCAGCCGACCGACCCCACGACACCCACCGACCCGACTGCTCCCGGCGGCTCGACCGATCCGCTCGATCCGTGGTTCGACCCGTGGAACTGAGTGTGGAAAATCGCAAGATTGTCGAGTAATTTCTGCGTAAATTCGCATCAAAAATGGCGTAAAACTACAAAAAATCGCGCACTTTTGCAGCAAAAGTGCGCGATTTTTTAGGCTTTTTTTCAGCTTTTTCAGCGCAAAGCGGCAGCCCCCGGACACGGGACTGCCGCTTTTTGGCTATTTGTATCGAAACTCAGGCAATCCATTTGGACGGATGGATGGCTGAATCATAGCTGAAGATTTTGCGCTCAGATGCTCACGCCGGCCTTTTCCAGGATGGTGGGGACGTTCTTCTCTGCGCCGATGGCCATGATATGTACGCCGTCGCACAGGTGTTCGTCCTTGATCTTGGCGATCATCTCTGCGGCCATCTCGATGCCCAGCTGCATCGGCAGACCCTTGACGCCCTTTTCCTTGCCCTCGGCAGCTGCCGCGGCGAGGCGGTCGATCATGTCCTGCGGCACGTCGATGCCGGGGACGTTCTCGTTCATGTAGCGCGCCATGCCCGCAGCCTTGAGCGGGATGATACCGGCCATGATGTTCGTCTTGATGCCGGCGGCATCGACCTTTTCCAAAAAGCGCTTGAACGTGTCAAGATCGAAGATACCCTGCGTCTGGATGTACATCGCACCGGCTTCGACCTTCTGGCGCAGCTTGTTGATCTGCAATTCGATGGGGTCGTAGACGGGGGTGACGGAAGCGCCCTTGTAGAACTTCGGTGCGCCGCCCGCGATCTCGTTGCCGCCACAGTCGCAGTTGGTTTCTTCCATCTTTGAGAGCATCTTGAGGATGCCGACGGAATCCAGGTCGTAGACCGGCTTGGACTCGGGGCAGTCACCGACGACGGGGTGGTCACCGGTCAGAGCCAGCATGGTATCAATGCCGAAGCTTGCCGCAGAGAGGATATCGCCCATGATGGCCATCCGGTTGCGGTCGCGGCCGGTCATCTGCAAAATCGGCTCAATGCCCGCGTTTTTCAGTGCGATGCACAGGCCAAGGCTCGATGCCTTGAGGCTGGCAGACTGCATATCGGTCACGTTGACACCGTGTACCTTGCCGTTGAGCAGCTGCGCGGCAGCAAGCTGTTCGGAGAAATCATACCCCTTGGGGGGTGCCATTTCGGCGGTAACGCCGAATTTACCGGCTTCAAAAGCCTCTTTCAACATACTCATATTATTTCTTCCCCTTTAAGCTGATGGTTCTCGGATAGCTGAACTTGGCGTAGCCCTTATCCTCGCGGGTCTGGGTGAGCTTGTCGAGCTGGCCGATCTCGGAAAGACGGTTGTAGATCTTGATCCATGCGCAGTCATTTTCCGGGTTGACCTCGCACTTGCCATTCTTCTGGCCGCCGCAGGGGCCGTTGACCAGGCTCTTGGCACACTGGGTAACGGGGCAGATGCCGCCGGTCTGGCCGAGGACGCAGTCGCCGCAGAAGTGGCAGGCTTCTTCCCAGACGCCGAAGCGCACAGCCTCGCCGAGGTACATGGTGTTGTTGGACGGATAGGTGGGGATGCCGGGGGCATTCTTGGCTACACACTGCACACCGTCGCCGCAGGACATACAAATAACGCAGTCCGGCTTGGCCGCGACGAGGGGTTTCATCTTAGCCTTGACACCGAGGTTCATGCAGCAGTAATCCGCGATGGTCGTGCCGACGACGGTCTTGCCGGCGGCGGTGAGTTCTTTGGCCAGAGCAGCAACTTCAGGCTCGCCGCCGGTGTGGCAGGCAGTCGCGCAGCTGTTGCAGCCGACGATGGCAACGGTCTTCGCATCGCCGACCATGGCCATAAGCTCTTCCAGGGGCTTTTTTTGCGTAATAATCATGCTAACGTCTCCTTGCGTATGAAATGCGGCGCGCGGCGGTGGAAAACAGAGCCGCGGTCGTATGTCTCAAACATATTCCTATCATACTGCAATCCGACGAAGAAATCAACACAATTCCACTGCAAACAACGAAAAAAATCTGCAACTGCCGTAAAAATGTTGTAACAAAGCAGAAACGGGGAAAACATTGGCAGACAAGACCCTCTCAGGCGGCTGCACCGGTTCTTTCTTTTCGGACAATGACCTTCGTCATTGTCCGGTTGAAACCGTTTGGTTTCTTTGGAATCTTCCGCTGCGTATGGAAATCCAACAGATTAGTATGAATAGAAATTTTCCAGGCGGGCAGAGTCGCCCAAAAAATTAGTGAATCATAAAAACAAAATTGTGACCCAACGAAGTGGTCACAATTTTGAAAGGAGAAACCGAGCTTAGAGGATAAGAAGCCTCGCTTGCGAGGATTCGTTCCGGCAAGGTCGGTTTCGACGCGGCGGCGCGTAGTACCCTTTTTGAGAGGTGAGTCGGAACGCCGTAACGGCTCACAAATCGGGGCGTGGTTCAAACGCAATGCAGGATGCACCCCGCGTCCCCACGCACTCTTTTCTTCCATATCTTTTCTCTTGCGAGAGAAAAGATATGGCCTGCGGAGCAAGAACAAGGTCGCAAATTTGCGTTGCCCTCTCAGTCAGCTTCGCTGACAGCTCTCCCAAAGGGAGAGCCAAGGGGGTACGGTGGAGATTTGGAGAAAGCCCTCTCAGGCGGTTGCGGTGACAGCTCTCCCAGAAGGAGAGCCAAGGGTGCGGCGAGGCCGCGCCGGGGGGCGGGGGCCATGGGTTCAACCCTACGGGTAAAGGGGGTGGTGTATATATAATTAAAGTATAACCTGCGGTTCTCCCCTTGAAAAAGCGGTTCATCTGTGCTATGATAAAGGTGTATAAATTTGTGTTTTTTTGCCCGCGCGGCATAGAAAGCGAAAGGAGCTGCGCAATGTATTCATCCGCTTACGTCTGGGCCAAGGTGCTTGGCCATATGGAAGCCAGACTGACCGCGCAGGTGGTCTCCACCTGGTTTGACGATACCGAGATCCTTGACCTGACGGAAACGACGCTGACACTCTACTCTCCTTCTTCGTTCCGCAAGGAGATCATTCTGCACCGCTGCACGTCCTATATCCAGGAAGCTATGCAGGAAATTTTTCAGCTTTCGGTCGAGGTCGTTGTCCTCGACGAAAGTCAGATCGAGCTTTACCGGGGCAAGCAGCAAAAGCCCCAGTTCATTGAGTTCAATCCCCAGTTCACGTTCGATAACTTCGTGGTCGGCTCGTCGAACCGCTTTGCACACGCGGCGGCCATCTCCGTGGCGAACAACCCCGCCGAGACATACAACCCGCTGTTTATCTACGGGCCGTCTGGTCTTGGCAAGACGCATCTGCTGTACGCGATTGCGAGTGTCGTTCACAAAAATCACCCCAACTACAATATCGTTTACATCAAAGGTGACCAGTTTACCAACGAACTGATCGCTGCCGTGCAGGCTGGCCGCAACAACGAGTTCCGCAACAAATACCGCAATGCCGATCTGTTTCTGGTTGACGATATCCAGTTCATTGCCGGAAAAGAGTCCACGCAGGAAGAATTTTTCCACACGTTCAACAACCTCTATGAAAATCACCATCAGATCGTGCTGACGGCCGACCGGCCGCCGAACGAAATGCTCCGGCTCGAAGAGCGGCTCAAGACCCGGTTTGAGTGGGGCCTGATTGCAGACATCCAGCCGCCGGATTTTGAAACGCGCATGGCAATCATCAAAAATAAGTCCGTCTCACTGGGCTTTGATCTGCCGGACGATGTGTGTACGTTCATCGCGGAAAACGTCACGTCCAATGTGCGGCTGCTCGAAGGGACGGTCAAGAAAATCCGGGCGTATCACGATCTGGACAACATGGAACTGAACGTGCCGAATGTGGCGCGCGCCATCAAGGATATGTACAGCAAGGAAAAAGCCGAGAATCTGCCGACGCCCAAGCTCATCATTGCAGAGGTCTGCCGGTTTTACAACATCGATGAGGCCGTTCTGCGCAGCAAACTCAAAAACAAGAATACCGCCGAGGCGCGGCAGGTGGCAATGTATCTGGTGCGCTCGCTCACCAATCTGAGCCTGCCCGATATCGGCCGGGAGTTTGGCCGCGACCACTCGACGGTCATCCACTCGATTCAGAAGGTCGAACAGCAGATCGCCACGGACGCAACGCAGCTGAGCGACAATCTGCGAGACATCACGGCCAATATCAACAACAAGCTGTAGATATCCACATGAGGGTGTGATATCCACAGGGGAACAGCTGTTGAAAAGTGTGAAACGAAGAATGTTTCACGGAAAATCACGGAGAACTGTGGGAAACCCGGGAGATATCCACAGGAGAGTGTGGGACAAAAAATCCTTGAAAACCCTGAGAAAAATGGGAATATGCACAGTATGCACACCCCCTACTACTTACTTCTAAAAAATATCCTTTCTTTCTCTAAGAAAGAAGAAACGGAGGAGTTTCCATGAAATTTACCTGTGAAAAAAATGCGCTCGTCAATGCCATCTCCGTCGCCTCGCGCACCGTCGCGCAGAAAAGCACCATTCCGGCGCTCGAGGGGATCTATATCCGCGCAGGTGTCAAGCTGACACTTTCCGGGTATAATCTGGAAACCGGTATTACGATCAACGTCGAGGCCGACATTCAGCAGACCGGCACGTGCATCATGCCGGCGCGGCTGTTTTTCGACATCGTGCGCAAGCTGCCGGACGATACCGTCAGCATCAGCGTGGATGAGAAGTTCAAGGTGTCCATCCGCGGCGGTATCTCGTCGTTTTCCATTACGGCGATGTCTTCGGAAGACTATCCGGAGCTGCCGGAGGTCGACTCGGAGAAGGGCATCGAGCTGCCGCAGTGCGAGCTGAAGGCGATGATCGGCGGCACGAGCTTTGCCGTGAGCGAAAACCAGGCAAGACCCATCCACACGGGCTGTTTGTTTGAGGTTTCGGACGAGAGTATCACGGCGGTGGCCGTCGACGGCTACCGGCTGGCGCTGCGCCGGTGGAAAGCGGAAGCGCCCATCGGCAGAACGCTCAAGTTCGTTGTGCCGGCGGCTGCGCTTAAAGAGGCAGAGAAAATTCTGGCCGACACGGACGAGGTCTGCACGTTCTATCTGGGAAGCAAGCACATTCTGTTTATGATGGGGCAGGCTACGCTCGTGTGCCGGCTGCTGGAAGGAGAATTTTTGGACTGGCGGCGCGTTCTGCCGCAGAACCAGCCCATCAAGCTGGCGGTCAATGTGGCAAAGATGACCGACTCCATTGAGCGCGTGGGACTTATCATTTCGGAAAAACTCAAAAGCCCGGTGCGCTGCCGCTTTGGAGAAAATACGGCGGACTTCCGCTCCGTGTCCACCATCGGCGAGGCGCATGACGTATGCCAGATCGCGGGCGACGGACAGGATATGGAAATCGGCTTTAACTGCCGGTATCTGCTCGACGCGCTGCGCGCCATCCCGGATGCGGAATGCTCGCTGGAGCTGGTCAACGGATTGAGTCCCATTGTGATGAATCCGTGCGACGCATCCGGCCGCTACAGCTATATGGTGCTGCCGGTCCGGCTGAAAGCGGGGGAATGAGATGAAGGTACGCGTTACGAAAAAACTCTCGTCTGAAGTGATCGAGATTCCCATCCACACGGAGTTTATCAAATTACAGGACTTTTTGAAGTTCAGCAACGCCATCGAGTCCGGCGGCATGGCCAAGACGTTTATCCAGCAGGAGCAGATCTTTGTCAACGGAGAGGTGTGTACTATGCGCGGCAAAAAACTGCACCCCGGTGACGAAGTTACGTTTTTGCAAAATACCTGGCGTGTGACGGATGAGAACGCATGAAGCTGAAGACCCTACAGCTTTATGATTTTCGCAATTACGAAACCGCGCAGCTGACGCTCCACCCGGGAGTGAATCTGCTCGTTGGCGAAAACGCGCAGGGAAAGACCAATCTGCTAGAGGCGGTGTGCTATCTGTCCACCGGGAAGAGCTTTCGCACGGGGCGCAATCAGGAACTGATCCGCTTTGGCGCGGAGTTTGCCGATCTGAGCTGTACCCTCTTTTCCGGCGGGCGCGAGCAGTCGCTGCGCGCGGTGCTGTTTGCGTCCCGGCGGCCAAGGCAGCTGTATATCGGCGGCGTGAAGCAGCGCTCGGCGGCGGGTCTGCCGGGAGTTTTGACTACGGTTTTGTTCTGCCCAGATGATCTGCTGGTATTAAAGGGCGGCGCTGCCGGGCGGCGCAAACTCATTGACACGGCGCTGTGTCAGCTGCGGCCGGGGTATGCGCAGGCACTGGCAGAGTATCAAAAACTCTATGAGAGCAAGTCGCGCATTTTAAAAGATCACCGTGAGATGCCGTCGCTGTTGGAGCCGCTGCCGGAGTTTAACTACCGCATGGCGCAGATTGGCGCGATTTTGATCTCGTACCGCGCACGGTACTTACAGGAGCTTTCTCAGCAGGCGCAGGGCTATCACCGGGAGTTTTCCGGCGGGCGCGAGACGCTGCGGCTCATCTACCAGACCGTCTCGACCATCACAGACCCGTTTGCCGAGACGAAGCAGCTGTTTTCGCAGCTGCTTGCGCACCAGCAGTCGCACCAGCGCGCAGAGCTGGAAAGTGGGCAGTGTCTGTCCGGACCGCACAAGGATGATTTTGAGGCGCTGCTGGACGAGCTGAGCGTGAAGGCTTACGGTTCGCAGGGGCAGACGCGCACTGCCGCCATCAGCTTAAAACTGGCCGAGCGGGAGCTTCTGCGCCGCGACAGCGGGGAAGAACCAATTTTGCTGCTCGATGATGTGCTGTCCGAGCTGGACGCGAAGCGGCAGGACTTTGTCCTCAATCAGATTCATTCCGGGCAGGTGCTGATTACGTGCTGTGAACTCGACCGGCTGACCGGGCTTGGCAAGCGGGTGTTCATCGAAAACGGCCACATCGGGGAGGACACGGTATGTATCTGAACATCGGCGGGGCGTTTTCCGTGCGCGCCGAAACCATCATCGGCGTGTTCGATCTGGACAACACCAGCAGCTCAAAATGGACGCGGAAGTTTCTGGCCGAGGCGCAGCGCGCAGGCGCGGTGATCGAGGCTACGGACGAGCTGCCAAAATCGTTTCTGGTGGCCAGCGAATACGGCCAGAGCCGGGTCTATCTGACAAAATATAATGCTGCCGTTCTACAGCGTCGTGTGCAGGACGCGCAGCTTGATCCCATTCCTGCAAAAGGAGAAACACTATGAGCGAAGAAATCAAGGCAACACTGGAAATGGAACAGGAATATGACGCAAGTCAGATTCAGGTTCTGGAAGGACTCGAAGCGGTGCGTAAGCGGCCGGGTATGTACATCGGCTCGACCAGCAGCTCAGGTCTGCACCATCTGGTCTATGAGATCGTCGACAACGCCGTGGACGAGGCGCTGGCCGGTTTTTGTAAACACGTTGTGGTGACCATCAACGAAGGCAACACCATCACCGTTACCGACGATGGGCGCGGTATCCCCGTGGACATTCAGGCGCAGACCGGCAAGCCCGCGCTCGAGGTCGTGTACACCGTGTTACACGCGGGCGGCAAGTTCGGCGGCGGCGGTTATAAAGTCTCCGGCGGACTTCACGGCGTGGGCGCGTCGGTCGTCAATGCGCTGTCTGAATGGCTCTCGGTCGAGGTCAGCCGCGACGGCAAGATCTATCAGATGCAGTTTTCGCGCGGGCAGATCACCCAGCCCATGCGCGTCATCGGCACGACCGACCAGCACGGAACAAAGGTCACGTTCAAGCCAGACCCCGAAATGTTCGACACGCTGGAATATGACTATGAGACGCTGCACACGAGAATGCGCGAGCAGGCGTTTTTGAACGCGGGGCTGCATATCACCATCTGTGACGAGCGCATGGAATCGGCCAACAAGCCGGAAAAAGAGCGCCGCGACTCGATGTGCTATGAGGGCGGTATCCGCGAGTTCGTCCGCTGGTACAACCGGCACAAGACGGCGCTGCATGAGCAGGTCATCTATATCTCCGGCATGAAGGGCGACGACACGGCTGAGATCGCACTGCAATACAACGACTCATTCAATTCCACCATCGTCTCGTTTGCCAACGACATCCACACGCCGGAAGGCGGTATGCACGAAGAAGGGTTCAAGCGCGCGCTGACGAACGTGCTGAACACGTATGGCGTGAAAAAGGGCTATATCAAAGGCGAGGACAAAGTCTCGGGCGATGATGTGCGCGAGGGTTTGACCGCGATCGTCTCCGTCAAGCTGACCGAGGCGCAGTTTGAAGGTCAGACCAAGGCCAAGCTCGGCAACGCATCCATGCGCACATTGGTCAGCAACCTTGTTACGCAGCAGCTGTCGGAGTTTTTAGAGGAAAACCCGGCTGTGGCCAAGACCATTCTGGAAAAGGCCATGATGGCAAACCGCGCACGCGAGGCCGCGCGCAAGGCGCGCGAGGCCATTCGCCGCAAGACCGGACTGG
>CAYSTN010000067.1:0-11680 GCA_964434135.1 uncultured Oscillospiraceae bacterium | reverse complement strand
CACCCCTTGGCTCTCCCTCTGGGAGAGCTGTCACCGAAGGTGACTGAGAGGGCTTTCCGCAAATCTCTTCCGCACCCTTCGCGTTTACCCTGAAACCTCACTGACTACCGTCGCGCCGAGGATACACCCCGCGCCCACGATCCCCGCCACCGAAAGCGGTTCGCGCAGCACGAGCGCCGAAAGCAGCAGCGCCGTGAGCGGGTCGAGATAGCTCAAAAGCGCAACGCTGCGCGTCGGCAGCCGCACCATCGAACCAAAATACAGCGCATACGGCAGCGCGGTATGCACAACGCCCGCCAGCAGCAAAAGCCCCGCGTCGCGCGGCGTGACGCACAGCCCGGAAAACCCGCCCGTCAGCGCCAGATACGGCAGCATGATAAGCCCCGCCGCGCCCAGCTGGACAAAGGTCTTGTCATACGCATCCAGTTCGCGTAGCGCCTTGCGATTGATCACGTTGATGAACGCGTACAGCACCGCCGCGCCAAGGCCAAGCGCGATACCCGGCCAGGAGCCGGACGGCGCGCCGCCAAGCCCGCTGATCAGCACCATCCCGGCCACGGCCAGCAGCATACAAAAAATCTGTCTGCCGCCAAGCGTTTCCCCGAAGACAAACGGGGAAATGGCCAGCAGGATGACCGGCGCCATATAGTAGCACAGCGTCGCCACCGCGATGGAGGTATAGCGGTACGCCTCGAACAGCAGCATCCAGTTCAGCCCCATCAACACCCCGGAGAGTACCAGCGCGCCCAGCTTTGGCCGCAGCGCGCGCCAGTTTGGCTTTCGCCCAAGCAGCCGCTGCAACACAAGCAGCAGCGCACACCCCAGAAGCCCCCGGGCACAGGCGATCAGGCCGCTGTCCAGTCCGATCTGGCGGCGCAGCAGCCCGATCGTCCCGAAAATCACCATACTCAGCGCAAACGGCAGCTGCGCCGGCAGGGAAGTTTGTCTTTTTTTCATGGCAGTCAGCGTGGGAAGAACGCGAGGTTGAGGTCGACCGCGCCCTCGATGCCGTCGACGCTGCCCTCACAGCTGTATTGCCAGAGTTCAAAGGCGTAGGGGAACGTGGGCACTTCGTTGTACTCGGCCAGCCAGAAGCAATACTGCCGCAGACTCGGCAGGTGCAGCTCCTCATAGCCCAGCTGCTGGTTGAAATACAGCCCCGCCTGATACCCCGCGTTCTCGATCTCGGTGCAGAACGTGTCCGTCACCGTGGTTAGCGAAGTCAGATCCATCGCGTCGCTGCGCGCGTCCTCGACGATCTTCTCCCAGTCAAAAAAGACCGGGAACGCCAGCTGGTAGCCCTGAATCCTGTCCAGCACGAAGCGCGCTTCCTCGCGCGCCTCGCGTTCGTCCATGGCCTGCGAGAAGAAATAAACGCCGACTTCCAGCCCCGCGTCGATCGCCCCGGCCAGATTCTGCTCAAAATATGTATCTTCCTGGACAAGACCCTCGGTGTAGCCGCGATAGCCCACGCGGAGAATGGCAAACTCCACGCCGCTTTGCGCCACGGCCTGCCAGTCGATATCCTGCTGGTGCGCGGAAACGTCGATGCCAAGCTGGCTGGTGAGAGTATCGGACTCGTAGTGCAGGAAATCCCCCGAGCGTGTAAAGCCCTCGGCTGTGAGCGTGTTGATGGGAAGAGAGTCGGCCTCGTCTGCCGGGGTGGGCTGAATCTGGCTTTGCTGCGGCGCGTCGGTCGCGCTGACGGTGGTGTTGGCGCTGTAGTGCAGCAGGTGCAGCACCAGCGCGGCCAGCCCTCCGATCAGCAGCAGCCCCGCCAGCACAAACAGCGCCAGCGTGATGTAGCGCGTGCGCAGTGCGCACTTGCTCTTTTGACGCATGGTTCGCCCCCTGATTACAAAATGATACAAAATTATAACATACCGCGCCGCAAATGCCAAGCAATACTTTTGCGCCCTGCAAAACCCCGCCGTACCCCGGTGCGGCAGGAAACGGAAGATTTGCCAATGACGAAACAAAATAGAATATTTTCGCTTGACAGGAACGCGTGAGGGTGATACGCTATAAAAAACAACGTTTTTGGAGTGTTTTTTTGATGAAAATCAAAAGAAATGATGCAAAAATCAGCGAAAAATGCACCGAAAAACGCGCGAAAATGCAGGCGTTTTTTGCCCTGGCTCTGCTTGCGCTGCTGGCTTTGGTCTTTTTCGTCTCGTTTTTGGTCGGCCGTTACCGTGTCCCGGCCGACCAGGTGCTGCGGCTTTTGTGCGACCGTTTCGTTTCCGGCATTTCGGGCGGGCGGTGGCATCTGGCGCAGACGTGGTCTGCCGAGGAAGCATCGGTCGTCATCCGCATCCGGCTGCCGCGCATCTGCGCCGCCGCGCTCATCGGCGCGGCGCTCTCGGCGGCGGGCGCAAGCTATCAGGCGATGTTCCGCAACCCCATGGTTTCGCCCGACCTGCTCGGCGCGTCCACGGGCGCGGGCTTTGGCGCGGCGCTGGCAATTTTGCTCGGAGCGGGCTACGCCGCCACGACGCTCAGCTCGTTCGTCTTCGGCCTTGCGGCGGTGTGCCTGACGTATCTCGTCGGCAAGCTCAGCCGCCTGCGCTCGACGCTGGCGATGGTGCTGGCGGGCGTGATGGTGGGGTCTTTGTTTTCCGCGGGAACGTCGTTCGTCAAGCTCGTGGCCGACACGGCCGACCAGCTGCCGGCCATCACCTATTGGCTGATGGGTTCGCTCACGTCGGTCAAGCTGCGCGATCTGCACTTTATTCTGCTGCCCATTGCAGCGGGGCTTGTGCCGCTGCTGCTTTTGCGCTGGCGCATGAATCTGCTCACCGTCAGTGAGGCCGAGGCGCGCAGCATGGGCGTGAACACGGCGCTGCTGCGGCTGTGCGTTATCATCTGCGCCACGCTCGTCACCTCGGCCAGCGTCTGCATCAGCGGTATGATCGGCTGGGTGGGGCTCGTCATCCCGCATATGTGCCGGATGCTGGTTGGGCAGGATCTGCGGCGGCTGCTGCCGTGTTCGATGCTGCTGGGCGCGAGTTTTCTGCTGCTGGTGGACGATCTGGCGCGCTGCATGAGTACGAGCGAGATCCCGCTGGGCATTTTGACGGCCTTTGTCGGCGCGCCGCTGTTTCTTTATCTCATCATCAAAGGAGGGGTGCAGCGTGCAGCTTGAAGCGCAGAACCTCGTCTTTTCCTATGGCGGCGCGGATGTGCTGCAAGGGGTCAGCTTTTGCGTCGAGGCCGGGGAGCGCGTGGCCGTTCTGGGGCCGAACGGCGTGGGGAAAAGCACCCTGTTTCGGTGCTTGCTGGGCTTTTTAGAGCCGAAGCAGGGCAGTGTTCGCGTGGCCGGGCGCGACGTGCGCACATATTCGCGCCGCGAACTGTCACAGCAGCTGGCCTATATCCCGCAGTCGTACAACCCCGCGTTTGACCACACGGTACTGGAAAGCGTTATGATGGGACTGAGTGCGCAGCTCGGCGCGTTTGAGCAGCCGGGGCGCGACGAGACGCAGCGCGCCATGAATATTTTGCGGCAGCTTGGCATCGACCAGCTGGCCGGGCGCGGCTGTACGCGCATCTCCGGCGGCGAGCGGCAGCTGATGCTGCTGGGGCGGGCGCTGCTGCAAAACGCGCGCACGCTCATCATGGACGAGCCGACGGCCAGCCTGGACTACGGCAACAGCTTCCGCGTGATGCAGCGCATCGAGGCGCTGTCAAACGAAGGCTACAGCGTGGTCTTTTCCACGCATGAACCCAATCAGGCGTACCGTTACGCAACAAAGGTGCTGGCGCTCAAGGACGGGCGCGTGCTGGCTTTTGGCGAACCGGAGCGGGTACTGACCGCAGAACTTTTGCAAAGTCTCTACGGCGTGTGTGTGGCCGTGACACAGGCCACGGTGGGCGAGCGGTCGTTCCCGGTCTGTACGCCGTATTACGAGGAGGTTCACTGATGTTTGCCTGGACGGACGAGATGATCCGCTTTATGCAGGCGGCCAACGCGCACGTCGATTATCACCGGCAGCTGGCGCAGATTCTGACCCCGAAGCTCTCCGGCTGTGAGACGATCTGCGACGCGGGGTGCGGCCTGGGAGAACTGTCCGTGGCGCTCAGCGGGGCGTTTTCGCACGTCACCGCCGCCGACGTGAGCGAAGCGGCGCTCGATGCGCTGCGAAAGCGGCTGCGCGCGGACGGCATCGGGAACGTCACGCCGCTGTGCTGTGACCTGCTGGCTGCGCCCTGCCGTGAAGAATACGACGCGATGATCTTCTGCTTTTTTGGCCGCCTGTCCGAGATCATCCCGGTGGCGCGGCGGCAGTGCCGCAGGAGAATCATCGTCATCAAAAAGAACTACGCGCAGCACCGGTTTTCGCTGACGCAGCAGCCGGTTCGCGGTGAGACTGCCCCGCGCGCGTGTCAGGCGCTGCGCGAAGCGGGGATTGCGTTTACATTTGACGAGAAAACGCTCGAATACGGCCAGCCGCTGGCCTCGCTGGACGAGGCGGTGCGCTTTTTCCAAATCTACAGCCGCGACACCGACCCCGCGCGCATCACGCCGCAGGCTGTCTTGCCGCTGCTGCGGGAAACCGGCGACAGCGCGTATCCGTACTACCTGCCCCAGCCAAGGCAGCTGGGCATCATAACCATCGAGATGGAGGCTTTGCGATGAAGCGATTATTGGACGCGATGCTGTGCGCGCTGGCGCGCGGCGAAGGTGTGGTACTGTGCAGCATTCTTGCCGCATCCGGCTCAACGCCGCGCGGCGCGGGCGCGAAGATGGCCGTATTTGCCGACGGCCACACCGAAGGGACGATCGGCGGCGGCGCGGTGGAACTGGCCGCCGGGAAGCTGGCGCGCGAAGTGCATGGGTCAAAGCAGTCGCTGGTACACGGCTACTGCCTTGCGCCCAACGAAGTTGCCGACCTCGGCATGGTCTGCGGCGGGAACGTGACGGTGTATTTTCAGTATTTTGATCCGGCGGACGAAAAAGGGTGCGCGCTGCTGGCCGGGATTGCCGGGTTGCTGGGTGAAAACTGCAACAGCTGGCTCATCTACCGCATGGACGGCGGGTGCGTCAGCGCGATGGGGACCTATGACGAAGCGCACGGACTGCGCTTTACCGACTGCATTACGCCCGAGGCGCTGCGGCCGATGCTGCTGTCGAATGCGTTTATGAAAAAGGGCGAGCCGTCTTACTATGTCGAGCCGCTCACACAGGCGGGCTGTGCGTATATTTTTGGTGGCGGGCACGTGGGCGCGGCGCTCGTGCCGGTGCTGGCAAGCGTGGGCTTCCGCGTGGTGGTCTTCGACAACCGCCCCGAGTTTGCCACGCCGGAGCATTATCCATGCGCCGAGCGGGTCATTTTGGGCGATTATCTGGACATTTCCGCGCACCTGACGCTCACAGCGGACGATTACGTCTGCATCATGACACCCGGCCATCAGGCCGACCGCGAGGTTCTGCTGCAAGTGCTGCGTTCGCGCGCGACGTATGTCGGGTGCATCGGCAGCCGCCATAAGATCGCCGCCACCAACGCGTATCTGCTGGAAAACGGCATCGAACAGGCCGAGCTTGCGCGGGTGCATTCGCCCATTGGGCTGCAGCTGTACGGCCAGACCCCGGCGGAGATCGCCGTGTCGATTGCCGCAGAAATGATCCTGCACCGGGCGCTGCGCGCCGGGAATGACCGGAAACCCTCGAAGACATGAGCGTGCGGCACGTATTTTTGACCGGCGCGGTACAGGTCGGGAAAAGCACGTTGATCGAACGGGTGCTGCAAGCGCTTGCGCCTGTGCGCGTGGGCGGGTTTTATACCG
Organism: uncultured Oscillospiraceae bacterium; assembly: GCA_964434135.1. Taxonomy (GTDB): domain Bacteria; phylum Bacillota; class Clostridia; order Oscillospirales; family Oscillospiraceae; genus CAG-170. The sequence goes on along the minus strand of CAYSTN010000067.1, from coordinate 5,893 downwards.
TTTCCGCGCCGCCGCAGCCGGACGGCAGCCGCCCGGTCTATCTGTACCCGGCAGACGAGGCCGTGCGCCTTGCAAGCGAAGAAAACTGCGTCGGGCTTCGCCGCGCAGAGGGGATCGTGGCGTATTGTGCTGCGTTTGAGACGGCAGGGATGGCCGCGCTGGCGGGCGCGCAGGGGTGCGAGCTGCTGGTGATGGACGAGATCGGACGCATGGAGCGCGACGCGCAGCGGTATTCTGCGCGCATTGCCGAGCTGCTGGATGGAACTGTTCCGATTTTGGGCGTGGTGCAGCAACAGGCAGACACGCCGCTTGCACGCGCGGTGCGCGAGCACCCGCGGGTGAAGCTGGTGGAAGTGACACCCGAGAACCGCAATACACTGCTGCCGCAGCTCGTGCAGACCCTGCAGGAAAGGGAATAAAGTACGCCGCGGCGCGCGGTGGCCGATTCTTTCACGGGGTCGATGCGGGAAAGAACCGTCATTTTGCAGGGTTTCGTTTTTCTTCGCGTTTTCTTAGAATAATGGCAGATAATCTAAGAAATGGAGGAACTTCTTATGGCATTCTCTCTCGACAGCAAGGTCAAGGACATTCTGAAAAACCCGGCGGCGGCTGCCGTTCTGGACAAGTTTTGCGAGGGCGCGTCCAAAAATCCGCAGATGAAGCTCGTCGGCGGTCTGACGCTGCGCAAGCTGGCCAGTTTCCCGCAGTCTGCTTACTTGCAGCCGCATCTCGTTGCGCTGCACCCGGAGCTGCCGGCAATCGAATAAGTGTATCATTGCCCCTTCCCCACGCGCGGCGCGCGGGTCGGCGCGCCGCGCCTGTTTGCTGTGGTTCAGAAGCTCGTCCAGCCGCCGTCACACTTGATCTCTTCGCCGTTGACGTAGCGCGACTGGTCACTGGCCAGGAACAAGATCGCGTCGGCCAGGTCTTCCGGCATGGCAAGCTCACCCGAGAAATCCAGCAGCTTGCTCGTCCTGCCGAAGCCAAACTCGTTCGACGGCGGCATGACCAGCGGAATATCGGTCACGACACCGCCGGGAGAGATGGCGTTGCAGCGGATGCCCTGTTCCATGTACATGAAAGCCGTGTTCTTTGTCGCGGCCAGCACCGCGCCCTTACTGGCGCAGTAGGCCACGCCGGAGGTCTGGTGCGTCGCGCCGACCGAGCAGATGTTGACGACCGTGCCGCCGTCACCCTGCGCAAGGAACTGCCTGCATTCTTCGCGCAGACCGTACAGCAGACCAAAGGTGTTGATCCGGAACGTTTCGTGCAGCATTGCATCGCTCAGGTCTGCAATGGCGGTGTTGTCATCCATGACACCGGCATCGTTGACCGCGATATCCAGTGTGCCGAAGGTATCGACCGCCTTTTTGACCATCCCGACAGCCGTTGCGGGGTCACCGACATCGCCTGCATACCAGACCAGCTCGCCGGGATATGCCCGGCATTCCTCGGCCAGCTCCTGCAAACGCTCCGCGCGGCGCGCCACGGCGATGACCTTCGCGCCCTCCTGACAGAAAAGAACCGCCGTCGCGCGGCCAATACCGGCAGACGCGCCGGTCACGATACATACTTTACCGTCTAATCTTCCCATGGTGTCCTCCTCAGCAGAAAACTTTGCTCACCACGACGGCAGGCGAATCGTTGCAGCCGACCGTCAGTTCTGCGCCGTCCGGCACATCGGCGCGGAGCGTCGCAAAGCCGATGTTCTTTTCAACCGTGTAGCCATAGATCGTCTGCGCGCAGCGGCCAACTTCCACGCCGTACCAGTACACGCGCTCCCAGATCGAGATGTCTTCGGTCGACTCCCGCGAGAACTCCAGACCGACCATGCGGTATTTCGGGTTTTCTTTCCGGGCAAGCATCGCCTCTTTGCCGATAAAGTCCTTATCTGCGGCGACTGCCCAGCCAAGGCCGCATTCGTAGGGGCTCAGGTACTTGAAATCCTGCTTGAGCGCGAAGCCCTTTTCCATCGGGATCGAGCGGACATAGACCTCGAGCGTCTGAAGCTCACGCCCGCCGGCGGCTTCGACGGCTTTTAACGTTGCGTCGTGGATCTGCGCGCTTTTGTCAAAGGCGGCGTAGATCTCATAGCCGTTCTCGCCCGTAAAGCCAGAGCGGTGGATGATAACCGGGATATCACCGAGCTTTCGCTCGCAGATGGCAAAGCGTTTGAGCGCATCGACCGGCTCATCGAGCAGCGCGTTCATCGCCCGCAGACTGTCCGGCCCCTGCACGGCGTACATATCCCAGTCGTAGGTGATGAGTCTGGCGTGAACGTCGGCCGTACCCTTATGGCGCTCGATCCACGGCAGCAGGCGCGGGCCATAGAGGTCGGAGATCCAATAGACACCGTCTGCCATGTGCATGACGATCACATCGTCGATGATCTCGCCGTTCTCGTCCAGACTGGCCGTGTATTTTGACCGTCCCACGGCAACTTTGGAAATGTCACTGATATAGATCTTCTGCAGGATCTCCAGCGCGTCGCGGCCGGTGATCTCGACCAGATCATGTGTCCAGCGGTAAAGGCCAACGCTTGTGCGAATGGCCGCAGCATCCTTGCGCGCAAGGGTATCTTCTTTGAAAAGCATCGATCTGCACCTCCTTACAGCATTCTTGCGTCTTCCTTGCGGATGACCTTGATGAACAGCATCTCGTCCTCGCGCCCTTCGATCACGCACGACCATTCCGGGCTGACGAGCGTCTTGGCCGCGCCGTTCCACTGCGCTTCGTATGCGTCGACCAGCTCGTCGAGCGGCGCCATCTCGTAGCGGGCGGTAAAGTCCTCGGAATGGACTTTGATCCACGTCTCATCCTTCGTCCAGCGTACCATTTCATACGGCACCTGCTGCACGTCGAGCATATAGCGGATATAGCCGCCCAGAAGCCGCCCGTCGTTGCCGTCGAGTTCATGCGGCACGCCAAGGAAGCTGCGCAGTCCCTCTTTTGCAAACGGGTCGATAAACTGGTTTTTACCGGCGGTCGAGAAGACAATGCGGAACACACGCAAAAATTCGTCTTCATCGGGCGCCATCTCCTTGATGGCCATCATCGGGAACTGAATCGACCAGACCCAGCCCATCTGCGCGACCCAGTGGTACGCCGCTTCCAGCGAAGTTTCTTCGCCGAAATTCTGCGTATACTGGCCGTTGCGCAGGCACTGCCCCTCGTTGACCATCCGCTCGCGCGGCGTGTCATGGATGGGGTCGACCGGCTGCTGCATATGCTCGAGCCAGCCCTGCCTGGGAAGACCGTACACGTCGCGCCGCTCTGCCACCACGCGGCAGTGCTTGTTGCCGCAGCCGCGCGCCTGACACATATTGAGCGTGACTTCGTTTTCCGTGCCGTTTGACGAGGCAAGGTCAAAGTTTGCCGTGAACATACTGGTGGTCATGTTGCAAAGCTCACTGCCGACTATGTCCCACGGGCAGGTGTCAAGCTCTTTTTCCACGCGGTTGCGCGTGAACTGCACGACACGACCGGCCATGTTCTCCCACTCGTCGCCGGAGTCGCCGGTGATGCCGCCCAGCCAGCTGGACTTTTCACACAGCTCGGGGATGTTGAACGCTTCATAGAGCGAAGCATTCACATAGTCTTTCTGCTCCTGCGGCGTACCGGCTACGGCCATGTTCATCATGTTTGCGATGTCGCAGATGGCCTCGGTTCGTTTCTCCCAGCTCGGCTCAAAGATGCGCATGACCTGAAACAGGTTTGCGGTCATGGCCGCGATCTGGCGGTTGAGCTGGCGATAGGCTTCCTCTTCCGTGATGAGCTTACCCCATGCGGTGGGAAAGCATTTTCTGGTGTCCAGTTTTTCTTTCAGCATGGTATTCCTCCTGTTCTGCTTTGATTGCACCTTCATTATAAAAAGTGCGGCTGCGGGCGGGTATTCTACAAAACAGGCGGTTTTACGCGCACCGGGTCGTACAGTTTGTATGGATGCAGATCATACAATTTGTACGGTGAAAATCTGTGATAAATGCCGATTTTTCAAGAAAAAGACACACAGACCATACAAAATGCACGGTTCATACATTGACGCGCTCCGGGTTGGGATTTATAATAAAAACAGCGGATCGATACAATGCTGACAGAAGGTGCGCACCATGAAATTAAACGCCGATATTCTTTACCACACGCTGAAACAGGAGCTGAAAACCGTCACGCTGCACGGAAGCGGAAACGCTGCGCTTTTGCTCGAACGCCCGGTTTTTTATCTGGAACGCACACAGACCTTCGCGAATAATCACGTCTACGTCTGCTCGGCAGACCATCTGCCCACGCAGCCGGTCATCGAGGAAAACGTGTGTCTGGTCTGTATGGGCGGGCACTGGATTTTGTCTGCTTTTTATGCGCGCTGCTGCGTAATCCAGATCGACGCGGATACGGATATCTTCCGCGTTTTCAATCTGGTGCAGCACATCTTTGACCGCTATGCCGCATGGAGCGAGCAATTGCAGGGCATTGTCCGACGCAGCGCCTCGCTGCCTGCACTGCTGGAAGCGAGCCGGGAAGTGTTTGAAAATCCGATGCTGCTCAACGGCGCAGACCTGCGCTATCTCGGCGTGACCGAGGAGACGTATTTGCAGCAGACGCTCGGCCTGCGGCTCGATACCGAGACGTTCGACACGGAAAAACTGGCAACGTTTCTCTCGCTGCACGATATGTCCACGCACATCAAAGAACCGCTGCTGCTGAAGCTGGAGGGAAAGCAGACGCTTTCCGTCAATCTTTTCGACCAGGATGAATATCTTGGCTGCCTGACGATCTTCGGCGAGTTCCGTCCGCTGCGCGAGTCGGACAAGGCGCTGGCACAGCATCTGGCCGGATTTTTGCAGCAGGCCATCCAGAGAAATCCCACACTGGCCAGCACACGCTCGGCACTGCGGCGCGCGCTGCGGTGTATCCTTTCGGGGCAAAGCATCGACTTTGAGCTGCGGCGGATCCTCAGCCGCGAGAATGAAAAAACCGCGTATGTGTGTCTGCGGCTGCAATCCCGGCTCGGCGCGATTTCACTGCCGGGGTCGTATCTTGCCGCCTCATTGGAAAACAGCCACCCGGGCGCAATGGCCATGGAATATGAAAACGCGGTCGCGGCTTTCGTTCCGCTTCAGCACGATGAGACGGAACTTTTGTCCCCGCTTGCGCCGCTTTTTGCGCAGGGGAGTTTGATCTGCGGCATTTCGGCTGCGTTTCGCAATCTGTATGACGCGAATCACGCATGGTTTCAGGCGTCAGCTGCGCTGGAAAACGGAAGCCGCAGCGCGCCGACCGCGTCGGTTTTCCACTTTCAGGAGCAGATCCTTCCCCAGCTTCTCACCGCGGCACTTGCAGGCCGACCGGCGGCGGTCTATTATACCGACGGAATGCGGCGGCTGAAAGCGCATGACGAGACTTCGTCGGTGTCCTATCTGGACACGCTGCGCGTGTATCTGGAAAACGACCGTTCGGTCACGCGAACGGCGCAGGCGCTGTTTCTGCACCGCTCGACGCTCCTTGACCGGCTGGAACATATCACAAGACTGCTCGGCAGCGACCTGAAAGACCCGGATCTGTGCCTGACGCTGCGCATTTTGCTGCGCGCGCAGATGCAGCAAAAGCAGCTTCTGTGCGCCAACCGGTGAGAGAAAGCGGGAAAATATCGCGATGCAACTGCCTGGCGCAGCAAGAAAGACACGACAAAAGTCGTGTCTTTCTGCTTAGACAGGGCAGAAAATGTGCAGCTTGCTGCGACGCGTCCCGCCAATTTTCAGCATTTTCTTCTCGCTTGTCCGAGAAGAAAACGCTGGCAAAAGAAGAGGGACACCGGGGGGATTCCGATTTCCCCCCCGGAACCCGCGTCGAAACCGGCGCTTTCGGAACGAGTCTTCGCGAAGCGAAGCCGCTTATC
>CAYSTN010000066.1:0-12092 GCA_964434135.1 uncultured Oscillospiraceae bacterium | reverse complement strand
GCACCCGGCCTTGACCTTTTCTCCGGCCTCGTGCGTAAACAGATGGACGGTGTTTTGCAGCTGATGCTCTTCCAGCTTGAGCTGGACGATGCCCGCAGTCAGCCGTGTGCCGTGGATGGGGCAGTTGAACTGCTCCATGGCGTAGGGAATGCCTCCGATGTGGTCTTCGTGACCGTGCGTCAGGAACATTCCGCGAATTTTATCCTTATTCTTGACCAGATAGCTCATATCGGCAATGACCAGATCGACACCGTACATATCATCGTCCGGGAAACCCAGGCCGCAGTCGACGATGATGATGTCCTTGCCGTATTCCAGCACGGTCATGTTTTTTCCGATCTCATTCAAGCCGCCAAGCGGGATAATTTTTAATTTTTCTGCCAAATGATTCACTCTTTTCTAAAAAATATCGATATGGATCGTGCTGCGCAGACCGGCAAAAACCACCGGTTCTGACGCGGAACAAATGCAAAAGGACGCAAAAAACCGATACACGCCCGGCGCGCCCGGCTGCGCCCCGTCTCGCGCCGCCCGGCCTGCTGCCGCGTGCAGTTTTTGCCGTATGCAGTTGATCTATTTGCTGCGCCTTTGCGGCGCAAAATCCCAAAAACAAAGGCTCTCAGGCCATACCGTAGTAGATTATATCACACTTTTGCGCGAAAGTATACCTTTTTTTCTGCATCGTCATTTTTTTGCATTTTTCGGCTTCACGGCGCAGCGCGCCGCGACTTTTGACTTGTGTTTCGCCGCAGTCTTTGCTATAATCTATTCTGACATAACATACATACATCGAGACAGGAGGCGCGGGAAATGAAAAAGCCGGTCAATCGGCTGCTGTACCCCAACACGATCTGGTACTTTGTCATCATGCTGCTGTTTGTCGGTGCGGCTGCCGCGCTGCGGCAGTATTATCTGGCCGGCGGTGCGCTGCTCGTCACAGCCATTGCGTTCTTCATCAGCCGCGCGCGCTTCTCCCGGCGCAAACATCAGCTCATGAGCTATGTCCAGACGGCCACCGACGCCGCCGGTATCTCCGTTCACGCCGGGTCTGCGTTCCCCATGGCGGTCATCCGTCTGCCGGAGAACGAGATCATCTGGGGCAACCCCAGTTTCTTCGGCATCACCGGCCTTTCCGATACCGCCTGTTATCAGACGCTCGACGCAGTCATTCCGGGTTTTTCGACCAGCTGGCTGCGCGAAGGACGCTCCGAGCTGCCGGGCGATCAGGTCATCGACGGCCGCCGCTACCGCATCTACGGCAACTACGTCAAGTCCGAGGACGATGCCATGACTGTGCAGCTCGCGACGGTCTACTTCGCCGACATGACGGAGATGTTCAACATCCGTGACGAATTTCTGCGTACTCGCCCGGTCGTGTCGATCATTCTGGTCGACAACTATGACGAGCTGACCGGCAATCTCTCCGACTCTGCCGTCTCTACGCTCGACGCACAGATCAACGACGTTGTCACCGGCTGGACAGCCGGACTTGACGCGTTGTGCCGCAAGATCGAGCGCAACCGGTATCTTCTGATCTTCGAAAGCAAAGACCTGATGCGTTTGCAGGAAGCGCGGTTTTCCATTCTCGAAGACGTGCGCCACGTCACCACGTCAGGTGGGATGTCGGCAACCATCTCGCTCGGTATCGGCAAAGACGGTGCGAATTTTGCGGAAAACTACCGCTTCGCGTCGCTTGCTATTGAGATGTCCCTGTCTCGCGGCGGCGATCAGGCCGTGGTCAAAGACCGTTTCAATTTCAGCTTCTTCGGCGGCCGCACCAAAGAGGCCGAACGCCACACCCGCGTCAAATCGCGTGTGATGGCCGGCTCGTTGTCTGAGCTGATCGCTCAGTCCAGCACGGTCTATATCATGGGGCACAAGATGGCCGACCTCGACGCGCTCGGCTCTGCGGTAGGGCTTCTGTGCCTGTGCCGCGCAAAAGAGCGGCCGGCGCGCATCGTCATCGATCAGCAAAACAACGCCTGTAAGAGTCTGCTCGCCGAGCTGAAAGCCGCGCCGGATTACGCGGATGTGTTCCTCTCCGGGCAGGACGCGCTCATCGAGGCCGACAACCGCAGCCTCTTGATCGTCGTCGACACCAACCGTCCCGATCAGGTCGAGTGCAAGCCCCTGCTCGAATCGATCCCCCGTGTGGCGGTCATCGACCACCACCGCCGGGCTGCGGATTATATCGAGCAGCCCGTTCTGAACCTGCATGAACCTTACGCCTCGTCGGCATCGGAGCTGGTCACGGAGCTGCTGCAATATGCGCTGACCCCGCGCGATATCAAGCCGCTTGAGGCGCAGGCGCTGCTTGCCGGTATCGTCCTCGACACGAAAAATTTCTCCGTGCGCACCGGTTCGCGCACGTTTGAATCGGCGGCATTTCTGCGCAAGACGGGTGCAGACCCCGTCGAGGTCAAAAAGCTCTTCCAGACCGATCTGGACGATACGCTCACGCGCTACCGCGTCATTCAGGCTTCGCGCCTGTACCGGCAGGAGCTGGCCATCGCGTGTCTGGATGAGACGATCACACGCACCATCGCCGCGCAGGGCGCAGACGAGCTGGTCAACGTCAGCGGCATCACCGCTTCGTTCGTGCTGTTCCCGGACGGCGAACAGGTCATCATCTGCGCGCGCTCCATCGGCGCTTGCAACGTGCAGGCCATTCTGGAAAAGCTCGGCGGCGGCGGCAACGGCGCAACTGCCGGCGCACAAATTCGCGGCAAAAACATCCAGACCGTTCTGCGGGAGCTGGTTGCGGCCATCGACGAGTTCTACCGCTAAATACGGTTTTCTGTTTTCACCATCACCTCGAAAGGAGTTTTTATCATGAAAGTTATTCTGACACAGGATGTCCGTGGTCAGGGCAAGCGCGGCCAGATGATCGAAGTCTCGGACGGCTACGCCCGCAACTATCTGCTGCCGCGCAAGCTCGCGCAGGAAGCCACCACCGACAACATCAACACCATGCGCATGAACGACAAGGCCACGCAGGAGCGTCAGGCCAAAGAGCGCGCAGAGGCACTCGCCTTCCGCGACCGCATGAAGACTATGACCGTCCTCGTCACCGGCAAGGGCGGCGGCGCGGGTCGCCTGTTCGGCTCAATCACCAATACCGAAGTGGCCGAGGCTTTGGAAAAGCAGTCCGGCATCAAGCTCGACAAGCGCAAGATCGTACTCGACGAGCCGATCAAATCCGTCGGTGTGTACACCGTCAAGTGCAAACTCGGCTACGAGATCACCGCCGAGCTGAAGCTCGAGGTCAAAGAAGCCTGAGTCTTCTGCAATCGATTCCGTTACCGGAAAGAAGGGAACGCGTATGGAACAGGAGCTGCTACAGCGGCAAGCCCCGCAATCACTCGAAGCGGAGCAGTCCGTGCTTGGCTCTATGCTCATTGATGAGCGCTGCATTCCGGATGTGATCGGCCTTTTGCAGCCGGGGGACTTCTATCTGCGCCAAAACCGTGAGATCTACGAGACGATCTACACGATGTTCAATTTCTCGGAAAAGATCGACCCGGTCACAGTCCTCAACAAAATGAAAGAGCGCGGGGTCTACGACGAGCAGCACAGCTATGACTACGTCGCGCAGCTGCTCAAGATCACGCCCACCGCTGCCAACGTCAGGCAGTATTGCACCATCGTCCACGACAAATCGCTTCTGCGCGCACTGGCCGAAGCTTCGGGTGAGATCACCGAGATGGTCTACGACGGTGTCGGCACGGCGCAGGAGATGCTCGAAGTCTCCGAAAAGAAGATCTATGCCCTGCGGCGCGGCAATACCGACGACTCGCTCCAGCACATCGGCAAGGTCATGATCGGTGTCTACGACCGGCTGGAAGAACTCGCGTCCTCCGGCAGCGAGATTCCCGGCCTGTCCACGGGTCTGCACGACCTCGACCGGAAGATCAACGGTCTGAACAAAACAGACCTTCTGCTCATCGCGGCGCGTCCCGGCATGGGCAAAACGTCCATCGCGCTCAACATCGCGCTGAACGTCGCGAAAAAGCATCCGGACAAGGCCGTCGTGTTCTTCAACCTCGAAATGTCGCGTGAACAGATGGCCATGCGCCTGCTCGCAAACGAAAGCTTTGTCGACTTACAGCGGCTCATCACCGGCCAGCTCACCGAGGAAGACTGGGGCAAGCTCTCCATCGCCTCTTCCGCGCTCAGCCAGACCGATATCCGCATCGACGACAACCCCACCATCACCGTGGCCGAGATGAACGCCAAATGCCGCCGCATTGACAACCTTGGGCTTGTATTCATCGACTATCTGCAATTGATGACCGCAGCCGCCCCGGGCAAAGCGGGCGAAAACCGCGTCACCGTGGTCAGTGAGATCTCCCGCGCGCTGAAGATCATGGCAAAGGAGCTGAACGTGCCCGTCGTGTGCATGAGCCAGCTCTCGCGTGCCAACGAATCGCGTACCGACAAGCGCCCCATGCTCTCCGACCTGCGTGAATCCGGCGCCATCGAACAGGATGCGGACAGCGTCATGTTCATCTACCGCGACGATTACTACAACAAAGACTCGACCGAAAAGAACATTGCCGAGCTGATCGTGGCCAAAAACCGCCACGGCGAGACGGGCACGGTCAAGCTCCAGTGGCTGCCGCAGTTCACCACGTTCTCCGATCTGGAGTGGAAGCATGACGGCTAAGGTTCTTGCGTGGCTGCGTGAGCAGCAGCTATTGAGTCCCGGCGATACGGTCTTCTGCGCCGTCTCCGGCGGCGCGGATTCCGTCTGTATGCTCCATGTCTTGCTCACGCTGCGCCAGACGCTCGGCATCGAGCTGCAAGCTGCACACTTTAATCACCATCTGCGCGGCGAGGAAGCCGACCGCGACGAGCAATTTGTACGCGCGCTGTGCCGCAGCTGGGACGTACCGCTCACCTGCTCCGGCGGCGATGTGCGCGCCCACGCGCGCAAGACGCACACGTCCGTCGAGGAAGCTGCGCGCGCGCTGCGCTATGCGTTTTTCCGGACGCTTCCCGGCCTTGTTGCCACGGCGCACACGCAAAATGACAACGCGGAGACGGTTCTTCTCAACCTCACGCGCGGCACAGGCCTTGCCGGGCTGTGCGGTATTCCACCCCGGCGCGAGCGCTTTGTGCGCCCCATGCTCTCCTGCTGCCGCAACGAGATCGAAGCCTATCTTTCGCAAAACGGCCTGCACTACGTCACCGACAGCACCAATTTCCTGCCTGATGCACGGCGCAACCGCCTGCGGCAGTCCGTGATTCCGCTTTTGCAGGCAGAAAACCCTGCCCTTTGCCAGACGATCTTTCGGATGTGCCGTCTGCTGCAAGCCGACGAAGCTGCGCTCGATGCGCAGGCGCAAAGCGCGCTGCAAAGCGCCGCCTGCGCCGAGGGGCTGGTATGCAGTACGCTTGCCGCATATCCGGATGCGGTGCGCACCCGCGCCATCCGCACGTTTTTGTCCACGATCCACGCGCCCAAGCTCTCACAGGCGCACATCTGTGCGGTCGACCGGCTGCTTTTCTCATCTGACCCGTCGGCTCGTGTGCGTCTGCCGGGCGGCTTTTGGGCGGCGCGGGCGTATGACCGGCTTGTTCTGCGGCAAGCTTCCTTGCCGGAATGCTTTGCGCCCGTTTCGCTGCCCATCGGCGGCAGCGTTGTCTTGCCGGAGTGCGGCCTGCGTGTTCGCTGCGAAATTTCGGATAATTTTCCAAAAAAGCAAAATACCCTCTCCACATTTGCGATAAAATGTGATACGATAGCATCGTATCATACTCCCCTGCTCCTGCGTCCGAGACAACAGGCGGACAGTCTGCGTGTTCCGGGCGGCAGAAAGACACTCAAGCGCCTGCTGATCGACCGCAAAATTCCCGCCGCGCGGCGCGGCTTGCTTCCCGTTGTGGCCGATGCAGCCGGTATTCTGGGTGTCTATGGGATCGGTGTGAACCTTGACCGCGCCGCCGCACCCGGCGACCGGGTCATGATGATAACCATGGAAGAAATACAGAAAGAGGATTAGATGTATGATAAACAAGTCTGATATGCTCCAGGACATCGAGCGCGTTCTTGTCAACGAGGACGAGATCCACGCGCGCATCAAGGAAGTCGGCGCGCAGATCGCGGCGGATTACCGCGGCAAGTGCCCCATCCTCATCGGCGTTCTCAAAGGCGTCGTCCCCTTCTTCGCGGAAATGGCCAACGCCATCGACATCCCGCTGCAAGAGGATTTCATGTGCATCACTTCCTTTGAAGGCGGCACGGAATCCACCGGCAAGCTTACATTCCGCAAGGACATCGACCACGACATCGAAGGTCGTCACGTCCTCATTCTGGAGGATATCATCGACTCCGGCAGTACGCTCAAAATGATCTGCGAGATGTTCCAGGCACGCAATCCCGCTTCTGTGAAGATCTGCACGCTGCTCGATAAGCCCTCGGGGCGCAAGGTCGAGCTGAAGCCCGATTATACCTGCTTCACCATTCCGCCCGCTTTCGTCGTCGGCTTTGGTCTGGACTACGAAGATTACTACCGCAATCTGCCCTTCGTCGGTGTGCTGAAGCCCTCTGTTTATCAAGATCAATAATCCCACCAAAGGAGATCACCTGTGAATCAACCGCAAAAACCCCTTCGCCCGCTGCTGCTCATCGGGCTTGTGGTGTTGGTGCTTGTGATCGTCGGCTCGTCGCTGCTGAGCAAATCAGCCGCTACGCTGCTCTACTCCGACGTGCTCGACCTGTTCGAAGCCGAACGGGTCGAGTCGTTCGTCTTGCGGGGTGATACGCTGACGCTTTCTCTTTATGCCACCGACACGCAAAGCGCGACCACCGCACAGGCCAAAATCGGTGACGTCGAGACGTTCCACAAAGACCTCGACGGCCTCATTGCCGCGCAAAGCGCGGCCGGTACACTCAAATCGTACAACTATCTGCCCGCCTCGACCTCGGTCTGGCGCACGGTTCTGCCGTATTTGCTGGTCGGCATCGTGCTGCTGTTCGTCTGGTTCTTCCTGATGAACCGTTCCAATGGCTCAAATGGGATGGCGCAGTTCACCCGTGCCAACGCCCGCTTCGGTGTCCCGACCGGCGAGAGCGTCACCTTTGAAGATGTCGCCGGTGCAGACGAGGAAAAAGAAGAACTCTCCGAGATCGTCGAGTTTTTGCGCGACCCCGACCGCTTCCGCCAGCTTGGCGCGAAGATCCCAAAGGGTGTGCTGCTCGTCGGCCCTCCGGGCACGGGCAAAACACTGCTCGCGCGCGCCGTGGCCGGAGAAGCCAACGTGGCCTTTTTGTCCATCTCCGGCTCGGACTTTGTCGAGCTGTACGTCGGTGTCGGCGCGAGCCGGGTACGCGACCTGTTCGACCAGGCCAAGCGCGTCAGCCCTGCTATCGTCTTCATTGACGAGATCGATGCCGTTGGCCGCCAGCGCGGCGCAGGTCTTGGCGGCGGGCACGACGAACGCGAACAGACGCTCAACCAGCTGCTGGTCGAAATGGACGGCTTCTCCGCCAACGAGGGCGTGATCGTCATTGCCGCGACCAACCGTAAGGACATTCTCGACCCCGCCCTGCTGCGTCCGGGTCGGTTCGACCGTCAAATTTACGTCGGCGCACCGGATTGGCGCGGCCGTCTGGAAATTTTGCAGGTACACGCGCGCAAAAAACCGCTGTCCGATACGGTCGACCTGCCGGCACTTGCCAAGGCAACTGCCGGGTTCACCGGCGCAGATCTGGCCAACCTTCTCAACGAGGGCGCACTGCTGGCCGCGCGCCGCGGCGCAGCCGTCATCTCGCAGACCGACCTTGAGACTGCTATGATTAAGGTCATCGCCGGCCCTGAAAAAAAGAGCCGCGTCGTTTCTCACGCGGAAAAGATGCTCACCGCTGTCCACGAGGCCGGTCACGCGATCTGTATGTACTGCCTTGACTCGCAAGACCCCGTCCACCTCATCACCATCATTCCCCGCGCACAGGCCGGCGGCATGACCATCAGTCTGCCCCAGGACGACCGCTCCTACGCCTCACGCAACGAGATGTTCGAGTCCATCGTGTGCTTCCTCGGTGGCCGCGTGGCCGAATCGCTCAAGCTGTGTGATATCTCCACCGGCGCATCCAACGACCTTGAGCGCGCCACGGCAATCGCGCGCGATATGGTCGCAAAATATGGTATGTCCGATGCCCTTGGCCCCGTAGCATATACTTCCGGGCGCGAGGTCTTCATCGGCCGTGACTATGAAAAGACCAAGTCCTACTCCGAGCAGACTGCCGGGACGATCGACACGCAGGTGCGCGCCATCATGCAGCAGGCCTATGCGCGCTGCGAAGAGATCTTGCGTTCGCACTCTGACCGGCTCGATAAGATCGCGGGCTTCCTCATGGAAAATGAGAACATGAATCGCAACCAGTTCGAATCCGTCATGCAGGACGATACCCTCGATCAAAACGCATAACCGCTACCCAGATCCAACGCGCGCCGCTTCTGCGGCGCGCGTTTTTTTGAACAGATTTCGTCTATATCGAACCGTTTTGGTATTGACAGGGACTTTTATCCGTGTTATTCTTTGAATAGATAAACGAATGCGGGCAATTCGCTCGCATTTGTGTCGTATTTCGTGATATTCGTTCTGGAATATCGAAATTCGGCGAATCCCATTCGACATTATCGGAGGAAGAAAACATGAAAAAAGAAAAACTGTTTGTCATCCTGACCGGTGTTATCATCGGAATCGCAGCCATTGTGCTGACGCTGCTCGGTAACCCGGCCAACATGGGCTTCTGCATTGCCTGCTTCGAGCGTGATATCGCCGGTGCAGTCGGGATGCATTCCGCAGCCAAGGTGCAGTATGTCCGCCCCGAGATCATCGGTCTTGTTCTCGGCAGCTTCCTGATGGCGTTGGCCACCAAGGAATGGAAAGCCCGCGCCGGTTCTTCGCCCGCGCTGCGCTTTGTCCTCGGTGCGTTCGTCATGATCGGCGCGCTGGCCTTCATGGGCTGCCCGCTGCGCATGGTGCTGCGTCTCGGCGGCGGCGATCTCAACGCGCTGGTCGGTCTGGCCGGTTTCGCTGCCGGTATTTTCCTCGGCACGATCTTTGTGCGCAAGGGCTTTACGCTCCAGCGCAACTATGCCACCAAGACGCTTGACGGCACTGTCCTGCCGGCAGTCATGGTCGGTCTGATGATCCTTGTGCTTGCTGTTCCCACGCTCTTTAAGTTCTCCGAAGAAGGTCCCGGCTCGAAGCACGCGCCGTTCTTCATTGCCCTGCTCATCGCCCTTGTCGTCGGCGCGCTGGCGCAGAAGTCCCGTATGTGCATGGTCGGCGGTCTGCGCGACACCATGATGTTCAAGGATATGCACCTGCTGTGGGGTTTTGTTGCCGTGTTCGTCACCGTCCTCATCGGCAACCTCATCACCGGCAACTTCAAGCTCGGCTTTACCTCGCAGCCGGTCGCGCACTCCAGCCATGTCTGGAACTTCCTCGGTATGCTCCTTTGCGGCTGGGGTTCTGTGCTGCTCGGCGGCTGCCCGCTGCGCCAGCTCATTCTGGCCGGCAGCGGCAATGCCGACTCTGCCGTCACGGTCTTCGGTATGATCGTCGGCGCAGCGTTTGCGCATAACTTTGGTCTGGCCGGCAACGCTGACTCCGTCAACGAAGCGGGCGAGTACATCGTCGGCGGCATCTCCACCAAGGGCAAAGTCGCGGTCATCCTCGGCATCGTTCTGGTGCTGGTCATCTCCCTTGTCAACAGCATGAAAAAACAGGAGGCAAAGAAAAATGGTTGATGCAAGAGGTTATCTGTGCCCCATGCCCGTCGTGATGGTTCAGAAGGCCATTCAGGACGCGCCTGCGACGTTGGAAGTCCTTGTGGATAATGAAACGGCAGTTGAAAACATCAAGCGCTTTGCGGCGCACAGCGGCTATCAGGCCACCGTTGCCGATGACGGCGACGACTACCGCCTGACGCTCACCAAGAAGTAAACCGTTCTCCCCTCTTCCGTGGTATCCCCCGGAAGAGGGGCTTTTTCTTGCATAAACCGCCCGGCGCTGCCTTTTCTCCCCTCCATTTTAAAAGCTGAACATTTTTCAGAAAAGTGTCGGATATCTAGCATTCTTCGACCAATTGACGCTTGTTTTCCCACTGATCGGTCTGCATAATAGGATTTGAAAAGGAGGAATCACAATGTTTCAGCTTTATACGCAGACCTTTGGCCTCGCCAGAGAGTTTTCATTTTCTCTCCCCAAAACGCTTGAAGCGCTGCAAAAAATCGGTTTTTCCGGAATCGAACCAATGATCCTGCTTCGCGAAGAGCAGGGCAACATCCCTAAAAATCTCTGGGCGCTCGATACACTGCGCGAAGCAAAACCGCTGCTCGACCAGCTTGCCCTGCGTATTCCGTCCGTACATCTGGGCGTGGCGTTTGGATGGTTTTCCATGCCGACCGGAACGATCGTGCGGGGCATTCGCAGGCTGCACGAAACGTATGGCATACAGGATTTTGTCATCAGCGGCATTTTTTCTACGCTTGCGCAGGCGCGGCACTGGGGTTCGCTGGCCGGTAAACTTGCCGAAGCGGTGCAGCCGGACGGTTGCCGGGTGCTGTATCACAACCACGATGACGAATTTCACCCGGTTCGTGACCACGGTACGCAGGTTCTGGCTATGGATGCATTTTTAAGCCGTGCGGGCAACCACGTGGGCTTACAGCTCGACGTTGGCTGGGCATCGCTGGCCGGGGACGAGTGTGCATGGATGCAGCGCTATGCTTCGCGAATTGTTTCGCTGCACTTAAAAGACTTTTACCCGGCCTATCGCACCGGATACAGCCGCAAAACCATGCCTGCCGAGGCGTTCGCGCCAATCGCAGAAGGGTCTGTGAAAATGCAGCAGCTGCTCGCGTTGTGCGGGCAATTACCGAATTTCAGCGGAACACTCATCATCGATCAGGACAAGGCAGCGGGCGATATGCTCACGGCACTCTCGACGGGCTGTCGTAACGTGCAAACACTGCTGGAAGGAGTGTGAATGCAATGGAAACACAACGGTGCAGTCTCATGACTTTCATGCTGGAGATCGATATTGTGATGAAAAAGCTGACGGCGGCGCAATGCCTTCAGCTGGCACAGGATGCGGGACTTGGTTTTATTGACCTGATGGATGTGCAAAAGCAGCGTGCGCAACAATACTGCGACGCAGCGAAGCGTGTCGGCATCCGGCCAATGTGCTATATTGGAACAGTCTCTTTCTTCTCCAATTCAGAAGAAAAGATTGAACAGACACTGCGGCAGCAGCTGGCGCTTGCAGCTTCGCTCGGTGCGCAGCTTTACATGATCGTTCCCATGGATGCACGGCGCGACGCGCAAGTTTGCCATCGACTCGGCCCGGAAGCAGTCCGGACACGACTCAAACGGTACTTCTCTCTGGCCGTCGAGCTGGCAAAGGGACTTTCGCTGCGCGTATGTTTTGAGACGACCCCGCGCACATATACGCGCCTGTCCGGCATCGAGGACTGCCGCTGGATTTTGGAGCAAGTACCGGAACTGGGACTTGTCTATGACACGGCGAATATGCTGCCTGCCGGAGACGAGCCGCTGGCATACTACGAAGCGCTGAAGGCGTATATCATCCATACCCACCTCAAAGATGTCACGCTGCGAAAACCCGGCTGGAAAGACCGGCTGTTCTGTGCAGAACAGACCAGCGATGGGCGAGTGATGCAGTGCTGTATAACGGGCGAAGGGGTCATACCACTGCGGGAGATCCTCGCGCGCATGGAGCGCGACGGCTACAGCGGCACGTACGCGCTGGAATACTGCCACCCGTCACACTATCCGGCTGATTTTGCAGCCAACGGCGCGCAGCTGCGCAAACATCTGGACTTTTTCGCATAACGGACAAAAACGCGGCGGCAGCTGACCAGGCTGCCGCCGAACTGATTCATAGTGTTGTTGCTCTCCTGAAAACAAACCACTCATTCCCTGCCGTATCTACACCGCACCAGCGCGTCTTCACCACACCGTGGCTCTCCCTCTGCCAGAGCTGTCACCGTAGGTGACTGAGAGGGCTTACCCAAATCTCCACCGCACCCACACCTTGGCGCTCCCCGCCGGTT
>CAYSTN010000065.1:0-12173 GCA_964434135.1 uncultured Oscillospiraceae bacterium | reverse complement strand
CGCTGCTTGGCATAGTCCGTACCCGGGCCGATGGCAAACGGCGGCTGCTTTTTCATCATACCAAGGATCATTTTCAGTGCCAGA
The DNA here is from genome assembly GCA_964434135.1 of uncultured Oscillospiraceae bacterium. Taxonomy (GTDB): domain Bacteria; phylum Bacillota; class Clostridia; order Oscillospirales; family Oscillospiraceae; genus CAG-170. The sequence continues at coordinate 12,089 of CAYSTN010000065.1, read as the reverse complement.
CTCATCGTTTTTCCTCCTTATTCCGTAATATCCAGATCGATCGTGACCGCTTCGCAGCCCTCGGCTCCAAGCCGGACATGAACCGTTCCGGCTGCCGTCGGGCGCAGCACCAGCAGCGCCCTGCCGTCATAGAGCGTCCGCGCGCGATCCATAAAGTTTTCCGTCGGCAACGGCTCGTCCGTGCCGAAGCCCATAAATTCCACTGCGCCGTCCAGCTCAACGTGGACTTTTGCCGTGCTTTGCACCACAGTCTCGCCATTTTCTGCGGTCATGCGGATGGGCAGATAGATCATATCCCGGTTTTTCAGGCTGTAGTGCGTCTGCTCCGGCTCGACCTGAAGCGCGCACTTGCCCGCAGCGCTGCGCAGGCTAAAGCTGCCGGTCTGCTTCCCATCCGTATAGGCCACGGCGGTCAGCTCGCCGGGCGTGTAGACGGTTTCGAAGTACGCCCGGAAGTCGTTTGCTTCACCGGTCGGCTTTCTGCCGAGCGAGATACCGTTACACAGCAGCTCGACCTCATCTGCATCGGAATAGACCTCGACGGTAACGCTTTTGCCTTCGTAGCCGTCCCAGCTCCAGCTGCCGACGCAGTCCGTCCAGCTCCACGGTGTCAGGATGTTCAGACCGTCATGATGCTCCGGGCGCTGCACGGCGATATACGGCTGTTTGCGCAGTCCCAGAACGATCTCGTGATAGTACGAACACGGACGGCGGAAGCCGGAAATGGTGAACTCACCCACGTGCGACAGCAGACACGGGAACGGCAGCCCCATGTCAAAGCCGAACGGCGGCTGCACGTGCTTGACCAGCCCCGTGCCGGGTTCGCCGCAGTAGTCCCAGCCCGTCCAGCAGAAATCGCCGATGACGTTGGGCATCTTTTTGACCAGCGTCCAGTTTCCGCTGATGGTGGGGATGAACGTCTCCGTGCCGCACAGGATGCGGTTCGGATGCGCAGCAGTATCCTTTTCGTAGCGGGCATCCATATAGTTGTAGCCCACGATGTCGAGGTAGGTACAAGACTCCTCGATCACGTCACCGATGAGTTCCAACGACGTGATCTGCCGCATCTGGTCGGCCAGATTGCTCATCATTCCGTTGATGGCATCCTGTCCGTCCTGCTGGGCGCGGTTTTGGGAGTCCGAAGCCAGCTTCATCATCAGATCCATCGCCGAAACCATACCGTTGATCGAATTGATAACATAGCGGCTGGAGTCGAGCGAACGCAGATACTGCGTGATTTCGCGTCCTCTCGCGCCGCCGGTGGGTGTACCGGTGTCGGCGATCTCGTTGCCGATGGAATACATCAAAACGGACGGATGGTTGAACGATACGTCGACCAGCGCGCGCAGGTCATCTTTCCAATTCTGCTGGAAATACAGGGTGTTGTCAAAGTCGACCTTGGACACCGTCCACGTGTCGAACGCCTCATGCATGACGAGCATACCCAGCTTGTCACACGCGCGCAGCAACGCTTCACTTGCGGGGTTGTGCGCGGTGCGAACGGCGTTGAAGCCCGCGGCTTTGAGCCGGGCGATCTTTCGTTCTTCGACTGCGTCGGTGCTGACCGCGCCGATCGGGCCGTTTTCGTGGTGGATGCCGCAGCCTTGCAGCTTGATGGGTTTGCCGTTCAGGCAAAGGCCGGTCTTGGGGCTCAGACGGAAAGTGCGGATGCCGAACGGTTCGCAGCTTTCATCGAGCAGCGTGCCATCTGCGTCCAGAAGCCGCGTGCAGCAGGTGTAGAGCGCGGGGCGCTCAAGTGACCAAAGCTGCGGCGCTTCGACCCAGAGCTTTTGTTGCAGGGTTTCGGTATGCCCTTCCAGCAGCGTCACCGGCGCGCTGCGAGAAGCGACGACCTTGCCATCCGGATCATAGAGTACCGTCTCGACGCGCACCGTGGCCGCCGCGCGGCCGGACTGGTTGCACAGGGTCGTGCTGATCTGCACGTCGGCCAGTGCTTCGTCGACCTGCGGCGTGGTGAGCTTTACACCCTTGGGTACGATATAGATCGGCTGCGCCGTCAGCAAATAGACATCGCGGTAGATACCTGCACCGGAGTACCAGCGTGCGCCGTCGGCCAGATGGACGAGTACCTTCAGTTCGTTTTTCTCACCCCAACGCACAAACGGCGTTGCGTCAACGAAAAACTGTACATAGCCGTTGCTTCGTTGCCCGGCAAACGCACCGTTGATATAGACCAGCGCGTTCTGGTACACACCGTCAAACTGGAAGAAAACCTTTTTTCCGGCATCTTCGGCCGGAAGTGTAAAGCTCTTTTTATACTCCCATTTGCCAAGTGCATAGTTACCCGAGGCAAACGGCGCGTCCGCGCGCCGCTCGGTAAAGAGCATCGCATCGTAAGGAAGCGTGACCGTAACGGGCGCCTGCGCACCAAACTGCCCGCTGCGCTTTGTCACGACCCAGTTGTCGTTGTATAATTGTGTTCTCATACTTGGCTCTCCTTTCCAGGGTCAACAATTGCGAAGTAAAAATGCGGCTGCATCCTCTAAAAGTTTCTTGCTCTCCGGCAGGGCCGTGCCAAAGGTGTTAAAGGCGTGGAACGTTCCGTCCAGAAGCTGCTGTGTCACCTCGACTCCGGCAATACGAGCCTTTTCCGTGAGTGCCAGCGCATCATCAAGCAGAACCTCGTGGCTGTCCGCCTGAATGAACATTGGCGGGAAGCCGGTATAGTCTCCCAGAAGCGGCGAGACATCCGGCACATCCGCGCGGCAGCCTTCCGGCAGATAGACCTGACGAAGACTGGCGTGGATGTTCGCGTCTGGTACGATGCAATCTTCCTGCCAGTATTGTTCTGCACTCGGATACTCCCGGCTCAGGTCTGTGCAGGGAGAAAACAGGCACAAACACCCCGGCATACGCACTCCCTGTGCTTTTGCGCGCAGCGCGGTAGTCAGGCAGAACGTACCGCCGCCGCTTTCGCCAACAAGCAAAACCGGCGTATCGGCAAAGCGCTCCAACAGCGCCTGATACACAGCGAAGCAGTCATCTACAGCTGCCGGATAGCGGTTTTCCGGCGCAAGCCGATACGTGATGGAACAAACCTGCAACCCGGTCAGCTTCGCCAGTGCAGAGGCAAACCCCCGCGAAGTCTCAGCCGTGCCGTAGCAGTAGCCGCCGCCATGAATATAAAAGATCTGCGCTTTCGCGCTGCACACAGCAGGAACAGAAAACTCGACCGGGACACCGTTGAGCATTTCGGCGCGGAAGCTGACACCCTTTGCGTTTGGCAGGCTCTGATTGGAAGCCTGTTTTTCGCGCTCAGCGGCATAATCAACTGCCGCGCCGCCGATCTGGCCCTTTTTTACCTGCTTACTGATGAGTTTTCGCGTCATTTTTAATGCAAAACTGGCCATGATTTCATGCTCCTTTCTGTGTTTTGGGTCACTTATTTGCGGCTTCCAGCTGGGCGTTCGCCTTTTCCACGTTCAGCCCGCTCATAAACAGCAGCTGAATGACGATCGACAACACCGGGAAGACCAGATACATCACGGTAATCATATCCAGCGCGCTCTGCGGCTGCGTAGCGGCCAGACCGTCATAGTGGCTGAGGTTCAAAAGCCAGCCGAAGACCGCAACACCGATGCCGCTGCCGACCTTTGTACCCATAGACGAACAGGCGAACATCGAGCCGTCCAGATGAACCTTGTGCCGCAGGTATGCGTTGCGGGAAGCCTCTGCGGTCAGTGCGCCAAGTGTGCCGGTGATCGGAGCGGTAAAGATGCCGCGCACAGCCAGCAGGATCAGCATCAGCATGACCTGCTTTTTCAGGCCGACCAGGATAAACGGGATACCCAGCACGATCGCGATAATCATGGTGTAGATATTCGTTTTGAAAATACCGAACTTTTTGACCAGCATCGGTGTCAGGAACAAGCCGAGGATCATCGGCAGCATACCCGCCATGGAGAACAGACCAAAAATCTGGTCGTTTCCGATGATATAGGTCACGTAGTAAATACCAACGCTCTGCGAGATCGTGTTCATCAGCTGGTTACCGACATAAATGCCGAGGATCATCAGGAAATACTTGTTGGTCGCGAGGTATTTCATCGTCTTCCAGAAGCTGAGCTTTTCGGCCTTTTCTTCCTGACCGGCTTCATACAGTTCTTCCGGCGGCAGCTCTTTGCAGACCAGACCGACAATAAACTGCGTAGCCAGGATCACGCCGGCATAGATCATCGCGACCGTGCGCCAACCGGCAGCACCGCCGCCAAAGGTCTGCACCAGAATGGTCGTCAGCATGGAGATCAGCATAGCCGCGCTCAGGGCGAAGACATACCGGAAAACGCCAAGCTGCACACGTTCGTTTTTGTTTTTGGTGATGAGTGCGCTCAAAGTCTGGAACGCAACACCGAAAATGGTAAAAAAGCCTGCGTTGAGCAGGGTGTAAACGATAAAGAAATAGGCATACTGCAAGCCCTGACTCCACGCCGGGATGGAAAATTCCAGGAACGTACAGATCGCAAGCGGAACAATGGCAATGATGAACCAGGGTCTGGCCTTGCCCCATTTGGTGTGTGTGCGGTCAATGATCGTACCGAACAGGATATCCGTAAACCCGTCGAAGATCTTGCTTATCATCATCAGAACGCCAATGATCGCACTGTTCAGGCCGACAATGTCGGTCAGATAGATCAGCACGAAGCTGGAAACGAAGGTGTAGCAGAAGTTTCCGCCGAAGTCGCCCAGACCGTAGGCCAGCTTCTGGCCGAAGTTTAAGTACTTTTTCTCTTGCACGATAACAGCTCCCTTTTATTTTTTGTGTTGCAACACTTGCAATGATACTGGAGTTCTGCTATCATAGATTGTAAATATCTAAGATTTTTTGAGAAAATGGTATATGCAACATGGATAAAGAATTTTATGAATATTTGTACAATCTGCGCAGCAGCGGCTTTTCCTACACGCTGGAAGAAGACGTGCGTAAGCTCGCGTTCTACGCAACGAAAGAAAACCACCAGCCGCTGCACCTGGTCGCGCAGGGCGGCGATATCAAAACTTCGAACGTCGGCGGCGAAATCGGCACACTTTCGACGCAGGCCATCAACAACAGCCGCTATATGCTCGTGGCGCTGGCAGTGAGCATGAAGCAGCTTGCCGATGACTATCATATCGACCGGCAAGTCTCCTTCTCGCTGTGCGACTACTACATCCAGAAGGTTGAAAGCATCCACCATCTCGAGGACTTTGAGCATCTGTCCGGAAAGCTGTTGGCCGATTTCCACGCGCTCTATTCGCAAAATCCGTGGCGCAGCTACTCAGCGCTTCTCAACCGCTGCATCGACTTTATCCATCAGCGCCTGTATTCGCCCCTGACGGTACGCGAAGTGGCCGATCATGCGGGCTATTCGCCGGAATATCTGACCACACGCTTTAAAAAAGAGACTGGGATGACGCTCTACACCTTTATCCAGCGCAATAAGATCAACGAAGCGCAGCGCGCACTTTTGTGTACCGCGCAGCCCGTCTCGTCCATCGCCTCGGCGCTGGGCTATCACTCCCTGTCGCACTTTTCCAAGGCATTCAAGGCAGCCGTCGGCCTGACTCCACTGCAATACCGCAACACCGACCCGGTGCGTCGCGACAAGCATATTGACCTGCGCACCTTATAACGCAGCAGCAAAAACCGGCACAGCCTGATTTCAGGCTGTGCCGGTCGAATTACCAGGGGTTTATGAATCGCATAACTCTGCTGCATACAGCTTGTCAAACTGCCCGGGGCAGCGGACATCATATCGGCTAATCAGCGCTTCAAACGTGCATTTTGTCAGCGCATACAGTGCCTGAAGCTCGGGGTCAAGCCACGGACTCTCAATTGCTTCCGAAGCAGCCAGTGATGGGATATCCCGCGCTCTGCGCTGCATCAGATAACCGAACGGAATATTCGCCAGCTTGTCAATTGCAAGATAGGGGCGCGCAAACGTCCTGCCGCAGCGGATGAATGCCGCATTCAAAAAGCCGGCTGTGAACTCCTCACCCGTAAAGACAAAGGGTGTATCTTTGCACGGCAGCGCATCCAACTCCCCGATGGCTTCTTCCAGAGAAATCCCGCGCGAGAGCATATCGTCCGTGATTCCGGTCAGCTGGGCAATAATCTCCGGCAGCGCCTTCGGTTGACGGATGTAGAGCGTGGTTTCGCCATGCACTTCGAAATTTGCCATTTGGGCATAACGAATGGCAAGGATACGGTCGTTCCAGATATCCAGCCCGGTCGTTTCGAGATCGATCAGATACCAGGCGTCACTGAGCATATTGCTGTGCATGGCGCGCCTGCCCTGCCAGCACGGAAGCGACGACTCCCGCAAAAGCTTCACGGCAAGCGCCCGGCTGCGGTCAATCCGCTTGTGCAGATCGATCACGGAAATCGGGTATTCCGGCAGCGGAATCTCATGCTGCTGCCGCCGCGTCATAGGAGCAGAAAACAGGACAATCGGCACAGGGCGCTCGCTTGTGAGAAGCGCTCTCTGCGCACATAAAACATCGGCCAGCTGTGACCTGGTGAGCCGTTTGGGGTTCAGCATGATGCACCGCGCCTGATGGGTGATGGGAACGATCATCTGCGCATCCAGTGCGTCCGGTTCTGCGCTCAAAACAGGAAAGGTAGCCGGGAGCAGCACCCGCAGCGTTTGCAGCTCCGTTCTCGTCAGCCCGATACAATAAACGTCATTTGTCATAGGGAAAGTTCCTCTCCATCCTGTAGAAGAACAATGGTTCGGTCGGGGCAAAGCGCTTGCATTTGCTGCGGGCTTTCGGTGTGCATGGGAATCACGATTTCAGGGTCGACCGCATCCACAACCAAGCGAATATCTTCCGGTGAGGCGTGGCCGCTGGTGTGCAGCGCTTCCCATGTTCCGGTCAGCGACAGAAAATCGGGAATGGTGCTGTCGGGTTTTGTGCGGTAGCCGTCCCACATGGAGTAGAGCATAATGCTCTGCGCCGGGTCATACTGGCGGATGATCGCTTCAAATATTGAATTTGCACGGACGAACATCAGACCTCCACGGTTGAGGAAAGGCTCGGAAAGATTTTCGCCATAGTGCAAAAGCTTCGGCATCTGATAAAACGATGAAATACCGCTCCAATGCTTTGACACGGTTTCCACCAGTGTTTTCTGATAGTCGTCACACAGGCAGTATTTCCCGTGCGGCACGGCGCGCGCCAGCGCGAAGAGGCGATCGAGGTTGGTGGTCGCGCACAGCACAAATACATATTTGTACTGCTGTAAATATGCCTTTATCCGCGCCTGCAACTCCCATTCCGTGACGGTTTTCCGGTCTGCGCGGGATACCGTTGTGCCCTCGGTGACGATGGCGTCGACCTTACCGATTTTATGCAGGATCTTGGGAAGTGCCTTGCCCCGAACCCCGTGCAGCCGAAAATCGCCGGTGTACAAAATGCGCTTGCCGTCCGCTTCGATGCGGAACAGATAGCTGTCTGCGGCGGAGTGGTCAATACAAAATGGTGTGATCTGAATGTTGCCGATCTGCAGCGGCACACCTGCGGAAAAGGTGCGGATGGTTTCCACGCGCTTGCAGAGCGCTTCATCCTTTTTCCGGCTGCGCCCACTTGACAGGCGCAGAATGTCCTTGGCCAGCGCACCGGCGTAGAGCGGGATTTCCGGGCGAATGCGCATCATCTGCCCGGTGTGGTCACCATGATAATGGGTAAACAGCACCGCGTCGCAGCGCCCGTTTGCATCGGTCACGCCCGGAATGTGCAGCGGTGCAGACACAAAGTTCGCATCCAGCGGCAGCTCATCGCCCATGTCGATGAGAATGCGCGTTTTTTCCGTGGCGATCTCGGTGGAAATGCCGCCGATCTGGTGTGTTCCCCGGTGTATGATGATTTTCATTTGATTTCACCGTCCCATGCATCCCCGAACAGCATGGAAACGCCATAAGAAAGCTTCCACCCTTTCAGTGTTCGGTCATACTCGAGCCATTCCCCGGTGGCTTGCAGCGCGGCAATATACCGCTGTACGCTACGAAGCGGCAGTTCCGTCAGTTCGGATAGCGTCTGGGTGGAAATGCCGGGGCACTTGCGAATCAGGGACAGAATATTCAGGCCGTTTACCAGCTTTTCACTGTATTCATGCGATTTTCTGCTGCGGCTGTGGGCAGAAAGCAGCAGATATTTGAGCTTGTCTGCAAGGGCATTAAAGCTTGGATAGCATTTAAAAAACTTTCGCAGCGCCCTGGGCGGCAGCGGCTCACCCAGCCAGATCACAGTCTCGTCTGTGCAGCCGTTGACAGAAGCGTAATAGTCAAAGAACATCCCGCGCCCATCGTCATCCAGCGCAGAACCCTGCACGATCATGGCCACACACCCAATCGCGATCAGATCGGTTGGTGCATCGGTGTCAAACACCTCGTAGTCCCGCGACGGAATGTTTTGCTCTACGAGCCTGTTTTGCGCTTCAGTCAATCCGAACGTAATGATACGACATTGCATCATCATACCCTCCGTTTCTCTTTTTTGACACCAGTATAGCAAACCCCCGCGACAACAGTCTGGTCGTGATCAGAAAAATTTTATTATTCTTTCTTCATCCGGGCCTGCGGCATCACGAAAAATATATCCAAGTTCGATTCTGTCATCCGTGTCAGGAAGCTGCATGATATTTTCGCGCTGTATCGAGTCCATAAACGCCTGCGTGTGCTGTTCCAGCGCGCCTTTGTTGCTTCGATAGGGCATAACTACGGCGGCTTTCAGCTTCAATGCGTTTGGAATTGTCCCACCAAACCCAAAGAATCTCCACCATTGCTGACCACAATCACTTCGCAGCAGCGCGTGAAGAAACGTCGCATAGGCAACAGCCTGACACAGTACGTGTTCCGGTGCTTCTGAGCCCCTGTTTTCATCTTTCAGTTCCAACACCGCCAGAGTGGTACTGCGCCCACTGCCGACACGCGCCAGAATGTCGATTCCTCCTCTGCTGCGCGGAGAGTATGTCAGTTGATCGACACCCTTTTTCACATTGCTTGCCGCGATCGGCGTCGGCATCTGAAAAAAGACCCGACTGCCCAACATGGTAACGGGCTGCATATAGCTGACTTCTTTTTGCGCAGAGCTTGTCTGTGCGTAATTCTTCAAAAGCCAGCTTTCCATATCATGCTCCGGCTGCCCGGTCAGGCGGAGATTTTTCCGGGTTAAAGCCGCTTCCAATTCGGAATAAATGCGCCGGAACGCTTTTGCTCCCGGGCTATGCCAGTCGTATGCTGCCACACCGTTTGATGCATCGGCCAGTTTTTTCAAAGCCTCTGCATCTGTATTCTTTTCTACCGTGTACAAAGCCTTATAAACGGTCTTTTTCTCTTTTATGTGCAGCATGACAGACGCATCCTTTTGGGTATCAACATAAACGCTGGCAACACTCTGCCCATGAAAACGCAGGTCAAATACGATCAGCGCCGCGCTGCATTCACGTACTGCCATGGATAACGGCAGATAAAGCTGAAACGGAGTTGGAACAGAAAATTTTTTCTGCGCCTCGCATACAGCATTCGCATTTATCAGGGATGCTAAATCAACCATATAGTTTGCATAGCGGCTTTTCCACTCGGGATTTGCTTTCAAAATCTCCTGCACTTTTTCAACCGTTTCGTAGTAATGCTTCATGAGAGATCTCCCCCAAAATGTATTTTATAGAATGATATCATACATACACGACACCAGGGTGGCAGCGTTGAAACCTTAATCAACTAACGATTTCCCATTCATTGTATAAAAATAGCGTAAATGTGTCAATAAAGTTCCCCCTAATGCAGTTATTTTCCTGCATTAGAGGGTACTTTGTCTTTTGTCCGTTTTCTGATTCTATTCAGTTGCATTCCGGGGTGGGGGTTGTTCGATTCAGCCGGTGAGGCGGTCGCTGAGCGCGATGATCTGCTCGGCATAGCGCTTGCGGCGCGCAGCAAGCATCCGATTGCAAATGAGAGAATTGGCCAGCGCCAGCGCCATTCCCGCCACACCGATCACGATACCCGGCAGCATCGGCTCGGTCAGGCCGACCGTCTTGCCGATGTCCGTCATCACAAGGCTCATCCCGCAGCCCATGATGAGCGCCGCCGCAATGCCAAAGCCGTAGCCGAACGCATTGACCGGCTTTTTAACCTTACGGTCGAGCGCACGCAATTCATCAAGCTCGGTGGGGTGTTTATTTGTGTATTGGGTGAGGATTTTTTGTACCAGGTAATCCTGATTTTCTTGATTTTTATGTGCTTGATTCGTCCAATTTTCCATGGTTTTTCTCCTTTTTTGAATTTTATGGCCATAGTATACCGTTCAAATATTGATGTTTTTTTTGCATTTTGTTTGCGTTTTATTAAAAAATCGCTCGATTTTCATGCAAAAAACCGTCCGTATCTGACGATACGGACGGCCTTCTACGGGTGTAGTATTTAGTTGAAGCTGCCCAGCGTCTTGCCGGAGAGGACGTGGAAGTGCAGATGGTGAACGGTCTGTCCGGCCAGCGCACCGACATTCGTGACGACACGGTAGCCGTCGGCAAAGCCCTGCTCGGCGGCAAGCTTTGCAATCACGCTGTAAATATGGCCGACAACGGCGGCATTGTCCGGCGTGATGGCGGCTGCGGAAGGCAGGTGCTGCTTGGGGATGACGAGAAAATGCGTGGGTGCAAGCGGATTGATATCCAAAAACGCATAGCACAGCTCGTCTTCATAGAGCTTTTTCGACGGGATGTCTCCCGCGATGATCTTACAAAACAGGCAATCAGACATCATATACTCTCCTTACGCTTTGTATGTGGCTGCGACAAAATCGTCTACTGCGGCCAGCGCATCATCGACCTTATAGATCTCGCTGCCGCCGCCCATGGCGGAATCCGGTCTGCCGCCGCCCTTGCCGCCGACGATGGGTGCAATCTGGCGGATGATGTCACCGGCCTTGATGCCGTGCGCAATCGCGTCCTTGCCGCAGACGGCAAGCAGCGTGACCTTTTCGCCGTTGACCGTGCCAAGCACCGCGACGGTAGCGGGATTCTTATCACGCAGGAAATCGCCCAGCTTGCGCAGGTCGTTTGCGTCCATGTTTTCACGGCTGGCCGTGACGAGCTTGAGGCCGCTGATATCCTTGGCCGAGAACAGAAGGCTGTCGACGTCACCGGCAAAGAGCTTATCTTTCATCTTTTCAACGGTCTGGTGCAGCTCGCGAATCTCGTTCATGCTGCTCTGCGCCTTGGCAATCAGCTCCATGGGAGTGGTCTTGAGCGCTTCGGCGGCCTTGATGATGCGGCTGTTCATCTCGTCGACGAGATTGAGGAACGCCGCGCCGGTCACGGCCTCGATGCGGCGCACGCCGGAGGCAACAGAAGACTCGCTCGTGATACGGAACGGGCCGACCTTGGCCGTATTGTCCACGTGCGTACCGCCGCACAGCTCGATGGACTTGCCGCCCATGTTGACCACGCGGACAACATCGCCGTACTTTTCGCCAAACAGCGCAATCGCGCCGAGCTGTTTGGCTTCTTCGATGGGCATCTCGCGCGTCTCGACGCACAAACCATCGAGTACAAGCTCACTGACGATGCGGCTGATCTTGACCAGCTCCTGCGCGGTGACGGCGGAGAAGTGGGTAAAGTCGTAACGCAGCCGGTCGGGCTCAACCAGAGAACCGGCCTGATGGGCATGGTCACCCAGAACGGTGCGCAGCGCATAGTCAAGCAGGTGCGTAGCCGAGTGCGCGCGCATGATCGCCTTGCGGCGCTCGGTATCGATGGCGGCGCACACGCGCTCACCCACGGCCAGAGAACCGGCCGTCAGCTTGCCGTAGTGCATGAACTTGCCGCCCTTGTTCTTCTGCACGTCGGTGACGGTAAATTCCGCGTCTGCGGTGCGGATGCAGCCGTGGTCTGCGACCTGGCCGCCCATTTCCGCATAGAACGGGGTCTGGTCGAGAACGAGAATGGCTTCCTGCGCGGCTGTGATCGCGCCTTGCAGCTCGTCATCGGCAACGATGGCAACGATGTTGGCCTCGGCTTCGAGATTCGTATAGCCGATGAAAGTCGTGGCGGGAATCTCCTTGCCGAACTCCACGCCGGCCCAGCCCAGATC
>CAYSTN010000064.1:0-12259 GCA_964434135.1 uncultured Oscillospiraceae bacterium | reverse complement strand
GCGCGCGGTCGCCGCGGAAGTTGAAGAGAATGACGCTGTCGCCGTTTTCGATCTTCGCGACGGGCTGGCCGTTTTCGGCCACGACGAAGGGCAGAAGATCCTGGTCGATCATGCCGGGGTTCTCGGCGCGGTAGGTTTCGATGGCCTGTGCGGCAGAGGCAAACTGCCGGCCGTCGGCCAGCACGTGCGTGTGCCAGCCCTTTTCGACCATCGCCCAGTTGGCCTGATAGCGATCCATGGTGATGACCATCCGGCCGCCGCCGGAAGCGATCTTGTAGGTGTGTTCGGCATCGTTCAGTTCGGCCAGAACGGCTTCGAGCTGCGCGACATAGTCCAGCGCAGACGTGGCCGGAACGTCACGGCCATCGAGCAGGATGTGGCAGAAGACGCGGCGCAGTCCAAGCTCGCGCGCCTTGCGCAGCATGGCGATGAGGTGCGAGATGTTGGAGTGGACGTTGCCATCGGACAGAAGGCCGATGAAGTGCAGCGCCTTGTCGTTCGAAAGACAGTTTTCGGTCAGCTCGACCCAGCTCTTCGAGCGGTAGAGCGCACCGTTTTCGATGGACTCCTGCACGAGCTTTGCGCCCTGCGAATAGATCTGGCCGCAGCCAAGGGCATTGTGGCCAACCTCGGAGTTGCCCATGTCGTCATCGGTGGGCAGACCCACGGCAGAGCCGTGCGCCTTGAGCCAGGTCATGGGGCACGTGGCCATCAGGCTGTCGAGCGTGGGGGTGTTGGCCTGTTTGACGGCATCGCCGGCGCCGCCGTCGCCGCGGCCAACGCCGTCCATGATGACAAGCACGATCGGTTTTTTCATTGGTAAAGTCCTCCTGAAGGAATTTTTCTCAAATTTCAATATATTTTACTACATTTCCTGCGCGGTTACAACCTAATTTTCTCGCAGCAGCCGAAAAACGTGAGAATTTGCCAGCGCGTAGACGCGCGGGAAGTCCACGTGGGGGTTATACAGCGTCTCCAGCTCGTCGTGCAGCGCCCTGGCCTCGGCCAGCAGCGCAGTCGGCTGCGTCAGCTCCGGCAGCGCTTCATCCGGCAGACGGCAGAGGGTGTTTTGTCCGGGCAGGAACACGGCCTCGGTCTGCCCGGGAAAGAGCGGGTGCTGGTACAAGACGGCATCGGGGCGCGCGCACAGCGCAGACAAATCCGGCTGCACCGCAGCGCTGTGCCACGGCTGCGCGCAGATCAGTCCCTGACTGGTGAGCGCGCGCAAAAACCGGCGCGTTCGCTTGCCCGGCGGCAGCGGCTGCGGCTGCGGCGCAAGCGCGCGCAGGCAGGCATACGCTTCGCGGTAGCAGGCGCGGCTGCGCGCTTGCAGCTGTTCGATGGCGGCGCGTTTGGGCAAAAGCGCGGCGCGGTCATAAAACTGCCCCAGATCGACATACAGCCCCGCCGCGCCGGGCACCGACGGCTCGATGATATGCGGCGCTGTGCCGTCGACGTAGCCGGTGTGCCACGCGGGGATATAGACCCCGTCGAGCGAAGACGGGTCAGCCGAACATAGCACGTACTCCACCGAAAGCCCTGCGCGCACTGCCGCGTCGGCAATGGTGCGCATGAAGCTCGATTTGCCGCAGCCGGGCCCGCCTTTTAAAATCCAGAGAAAATCCCGCTCACCGCAGCAGAAGCCGTCGTAAAACGAGACAAAACCGTGCGCGGTATTGCCGCCAAGAAAATATTGCGTTTGCGCCATCGTTCATCCTCCTTGCAGTTGCTCGTACTATTGTATGCACCGGACGGGAATTTGTGCGCAGCGATGGAAAAACCGGCGGCGATATGGTAAAGTAGTTTCAGAAAGTTGTAAGAATTTCATGCGGCTGTTTGTAAGACCCACACGGTAAAATGGCGGCAGGTTCAAGGAGGAATGCGATTTGCAGACGTGTATTCTTGTCGTAGACGACGATGTGCAGATCGTCGGGGCGATCGCCATCGTGTTAGAGCGCGAGGGCTATACCGTGCGGCGCGCGTACAACGGCTTACAGGCCGTGGAGGCGGCGATGGATCCGGCGGTGCAGCTGATCGTGCTGGATGTGATGATGCCGCAGCTCGATGGACTCTCGGCGCTGCTGCGCATCCGCGAAAGGCGCAATCTGCCGGTGATCGTACTGTCGGCGAAAAGCGAGGAAACAGACAAGGTGCTGGGGCTGTCGATGGGCGCGGACGACTATATCGCAAAGCCGTTCAGTCCGCAGGAGCTGGCTGCGCGGGTGCGCTCACAGCTGCGGCGGTATACGCAGCTGGGCGATGTGAACGCTGCGGCGCAGCCGGACGGCGTGATCGTCAACGGGCGGCTGCGCTATGACCCGGCGCGGCGCGAGCTGTGTGTCGACGGCGAACCGGTGCGGCTGACGGCAACGGAGCTGAAGATCATGGACTTTCTGATGCACAATCTCGGTCACGTGTTCCCGGCTGAGGAGATCTACCGCCGTGTGTGGCGCGAACAGAGCTACGCGTGTGAGAACACGGTCATGGTACACATCCGGCGCATCCGCGAGAAGATCGAACTCGATCCGAAAGAACCGGAATACTTAAAGGTGGTGTGGGGAATTGGCTACAAACTCGAAAAACACGAAATCAAACGGCGCATGGGGTAAGCTGCGCGCGGCGCTGGCGGCGCTGGCGCTGTTTCTGGGGGTAAGTCTGACGCTCGGAAGCGTGTCCGGGGCGCTGGGGCGCTGGGCACTGGGGCAAGACCCGCAGAATTGGTGGCGCGCGGACTTTCAGCAGACCCCAGCGTTCCGGCGCGCGGTAGAGGACTATTTGGAGAGCTTTCTGACGCTGGGCGCGGGCGGCGAGCTGCGGTGGTACGTGACGGCAGATGCCGTCAGCGAGGAAAGCAGGTGGGCCTATGAAGCGTTCGACGTCGGCTTTGCTACCGAAACGACCATGGCGGAGACTGCCGCCCCGGAAGAAGGGCAAAGCCGCGCGCCGGATGCGTATTACAAAGAGCAGAAAAACATCTTATACCGAATCACGGTGGACGGCCAGACGAAGTACGCCTCTGCCGATTGGGAAAGTGGGCTTCTGACCGATCTTGCATCCGCGCCGGATGGGTTCAACTTCGTGCTGCGGTTCTCCGGCGGCAAGGTCAGCATCCGCAAGGACGACGAAAACCTTGATGTGTATGCAGACGGCGTGTATGATGATGAAAATGCGTGGCGTGTGCCGGGGTACGAGAACTTCCCGGCGGGCGAGGACGTGCAGAACGTAGAGGTCATCTTCGCCATCCGGCAGACTCCCATCCGGTTTTTGCAGGCCGATTACCGCTGGGGCAGCTATACCGGCGCGGACACGCTCTATACGCTCTATGCACAGTATCAGCAAAGCCGCGCGGCATGGCGGCAGCTGGCCGTGACGTTTGCGGCCGGGCTGGCGCTGCTGGGCGTGGCCATTGCGCTGCGGCGCGAGCGCGCGCAGGCCGAGCAGGCGCTTGCGCGGCTGACACCGTATGTTTTTACCGAGGTGCGCGGACTTGCCATTGCGCTGAGTATCGGGTGGATGGCGGTGGTGCTGGTCGGTTCGGTGCTGGAAAACAGCTGGCTGCTGTTTTATCGCTACGCGTCTGTGTCGACCATGCAGCAGGCGGTTGTATTTGCGCGGTGCGTGGGCGCGGCGCTGTCGCATACGTGGGCGCTGCTCACGGCGGTGTGGAGCATCCGGCTCGTGCAAATCGATCACCGCTACCACGGAAAGTGCGAGCGGCGCAGTGTGCTGCGGCTTTTGACCGGCGCGGTGCGGCGCGCGGAACTTCGGTATCCGCTGCAGCGGCGGCTGTGGCGGCGAAGTTTGTGGCGGGCAGTCGTTCCGGCGGTGCTGGTGCTGGCTGCGGGGTTCGGGTCGCTGCTGCTGTATTATATCCATTATGATTTTTCGGTGTGGCATCTGGTCTTGTGGGGCGCGACGCTGCTTGTGGGCGTGGGGTTGGAGCTTTGGTGGCTGCGGCGCGAGCGCGCGCTGGCGCGCGATTTTGGCCGGCTGGCCGATCAGGTGCAGGCCGTGCAGCGCGGCGAACTGGACACAGCGCTGGCGCTGCCGGACGAGTCCGATCTGCGCGAGAGCGCTGAGCGGCTGCGGGACATTCAGGCCGGGCTGCGCGCGGCGGTGCAGGAGCAGATGAAAAGTGAGCGGATGAAGGTCGAATTGGTGTCGAATGTATCGCACGACCTCAAGACCCCGCTGACATCCATTTTGAGCTATTCGGAGCTGCTGCTGCAAGAACCGCTGGACGGTGCGGCAAAGGACTACGCCGTCATCATTGCGCAAAAGGCGCAGCGGCTGAAGGCGATGGTGCAGGACGTGTTTGACATCAGTAAGGCTGCCAGTGACCAGCTGCCGCTTCAGCCGCAGCGGCTGGACTTTGCAAAGCTGCTGCGCCAGACGCTGGCCGATATGAACGATGCCATCGAAAAAAGCGGCTTGCAGCTGCGCACGCAGCTGCCGGACGAGCCGGTCTATATCCGGGCCGACGGCAAGCGGCTGTATCGGGTGTTCCAAAATCTGCTGCAAAATGCGCTGCAATACTCCCTGCCGGGAAGCCGGGTGCATCTGACGCTGACGGTTGATGCGCGCAGCGCCGAGGCCGCGCTGCGCAACACCTCGCGCAGCGAGCTTCCGGCTGACGTGGACTTCACCGCGCGCTTTGTGCGCGGCGACGAGAGCCGCACCGACGGCGGCAGCGGACTGGGGCTGTCGATCGCAAAGAGCTTCACGGAAGCCTGTGGTGGAAGCTTCCGTGTGCAGACGGTAGCCGATCTGTTCACGGCAAGCGTGCGCTTCGCGCTGTGCAACGCACCGGAAGCAGACGAATGAGGCTGTTTTGACAAAACATCCCGGGAATGCTCCGCATTCCCGGGATGTTTTTAGTTCAGCTGCACCTGACGGATGTCGGCAAAGCCGTATAATTCGCCCGTCTGCACGGTGTACCAGGCGTTATACGCGCCAAGCACGGTGACGGCTGTACCGTTGGGCACTTGCGCAAGCAGCTGTGCCTCGGGTTCGGGCAGCGCGCGCAGCTGCAAAAACCCCGTCTCCCCTGCCGCCTGTGCCGCGCGCGGCGCGGACGGCGTGAGAAACGGAACGCCAAAATACTCCGTCACGCCAAGACTCAGCGTTTGTGCGACGGCAGCGAGGTTTTCGGTCAGCCAGTTCGCGTCGTCGGTGTTGTCGTGGTAGCCCAACTCCGCCAGCACCGCCGGCGCGCGGGTGCGGCGCACTTCGCCGATGACGGTGCTTGGCCGGGCAAGCACCCGCTCCGGCAGCGGATAGATCGGGCGCAGATTGTCAACGAGGATGTTGGCCATGCGAAGCCCGGCTTCGCTCGTGGGATAATAGTAAAAGTCGACTCCGCGCAGCTGCCCCGAAAGCGCCTGCGGCGCAGCGTTAGAGTGCAGCGCCAGGTGAAAGTCCTGCTGCGAGGCGTTCGAGTCCCGGATGGACTGCGCCGCGCTGCCGTCCGGGTCGTTGCGCGTGACGTTGATGCCGCTTGCGTGCAAAAACGGCTCCATCTCGTCGGCCAGCGCGTTCATCCAATAGCGCTCGTTGCCGGTGGTGACGTAGGGATTGAAGTCCTGCGTGGACGGACTTAAAAACAAAAAGGGCATTGCGCCCCACCTGCCTTCCTGCTTTGCTGCGATATTCTATGCCACGGCAGTTTTTTTGTTTACAGTCCGGCAAGTTTATGATACCATAGAAGCCGCAAAGGAGTCAGAAGTATGCAGTATATTATTCTGGACATGGAGTGGAATCAGGCCTGGCCCGGCTCACGCAGCGCGAAAAGCCCGCCCAAGCCGCTGCGCGGCGAGATCGTGCAGATCGGCGCGGTGCGCATGACGCAGCAGCAACAGCTCGCCGGCGAGTTTCAGATCCTCATCCGGCCAAAGTATTTTAAAAAGATGAATCACAAGGTCGCCTCGCTCACCGGTATCCGCGACAGTCTGCTGCGGGAAAAGGGCGTGAGCTTCCCGGAAGCGATCGAGCAGTTCCGCGCGTGGTGCGGTGAAGACTGTATCTTCCTCACGTGGGGATTTGACGATATCCCGGTGCTGCGCGAGAATCTCGACGTGTTTGAGCTGCCGCAGGACTGGCTTGGCCGGTGGTACAATGCGCAGCTCATCTTCAACGCGCAGACTGACGGAACGAGCGCGCAGCGCGCGCTGTCGACCGCGATGCAGCTGATGGACATCGCGCCGAGCCGCGCGGCGCACGACGCGCTGGGAGATGCGTATCACACGGCGCTGGTGTGCCGCAAATTGCGGCTGTTTGAGGGCATCAGCGCGTATGACGCGGCGGTGCAGGCGCACGAAAACGGTTTCCACGGCGAACAGCTGCCCGGCTGTCTCGGCCGCGCCGTGTTCCACGGCTACGCCGATAAGACTGCGGCGCTCAGCGCCATGAGTACCAAGGAAAACCAGTGCCCGGTATGCGGCAAGGCGATGCGCGTCGGGCGGTGGTACTCGCAGCAGAGCAGGCGGTATCTCGCCTGTGCGCATTGCGAACAGGACGGAGATTTTTATCTGCGGGTGCGGCTGATGCCGGAAAACGGCGCGCTGCGGTGCAGCAGGCTCATCTATGAGCCGACCGAACAGCTGCAACAGAGCTATGCGGCGCTCAGCCAGAAGCCACGTCCGCGCCGCGCGCGGCGGCGCAGAGCCGGGCGCAGCAAAACACGGCGCACGGAAGCAAAGAAACCGGGATGAGATACGGGCTAAAAAAACAGGTCGATGGCCGGCTGCAACGCAGCCGGCCATCGCTTGTTATAGAGCCAAGCGTTTGATTTGGCGTGGGGCGAGGGTTGCATAGAAAAACCCCCGGTATAGCCGGGGGTTTTGTTTGCTTTGGCGGGTTTTTGAGGGGGTTATGCGTTTTTCATGATGATCTGGTCGATGACGTCGGCTGCGTGTTCGCACTGGTCGCAGCAAGCTTCCATGCTGTCAAAGATGGCCTTGCCGCCGAGCAGCTCGCGCACGTCAGCCGGCTGGCTGAACAGTCGGTGCAGCGCCTCGACGTACACGTCGTCGGCCTTGGACTCCATGGTGTTGACCTCAACGAGCAGGTCGTGCAGCTTGGTGGGCTTCTTGAAATTCTTCAGTTCGCCGATGGCCTCATGCAGCTTGCGCACACACGCAAGCACCCGCTCGGAGAAATCCTGCGCACCGGCAGGCAGGAAGTTGATGTGGTACATATAGCACTCGAGCAGCACGTTGTCCAGCGCGTCGGTCACGTCGTCGACGATCTGAACCAGGTGGACGATGTCTTCCTGCTCGATGGGGGTGATGAACTCCGTCGAAAGCTTTTGCAGAATATCGTGCTGGATCTCGTCCGCCTGATGCTCGATCAGGTGGATCTGCTTTTTCTGCTCCGGCAGGGTGGAGAAGCTGTAGTTCCGGAACACCTGCGTCAAAAGCTCAGCTGCCTGTACACAGCACGCAGTCTGGCTGCGGATCAATGCAAAATAATCGTTTCCCTTTGCCATAGTAATGATTTACGCTCCTTTTCCAAATTACGAGAATAGAACCAAGAACAGCTTTGCGATGCCAAAGCCCAGCAGGCCACACCCGGGGAAGGTGCAAAGCCACGTCAGGACAAGCTCCGTCACGATGCCCCAGTTGACGTTTTTGATCCGGCGCGCTGCGCCGACACCCATGATGGCGGTCGTTTTGGTGTGGGTGGTGCTGACGGGGATGCCGGTCAGCGACGACAGAAGCAGACAAAGCGTGGCGGCAAGGTCGGCGGCAAAGCCCTGGTACGGTTTCAGGCGCACCATGTCCCGGCCAACCGATTTGATGATGCGCTTGCCGCCGATGGAGGTGCCAAGACCCATCACGATCGAGCAAAGCAGCATCAGCCAGATGGGGACGGTGAAGCTCGACAGCTCACTCTGGCCGCCGGCAAAGGCCGCGCCAAGCAGGAAGATGGCCATGAACTTCTGCCCGTCCTGCGCGCCGTGCATGAAGGCCATGGCGGCGCCTCCGGCGATCTGCGCGCCGGAGAAAAAGCGCCCTGCCGTCTGCCGGTTCTGGTTGCGGAAGAGCCAGACGGTCAGCTTCGAGCTGAAAAAGCCCATGATGAAGCCGAGAATGGTGGAAAGCACGATGCCGTAGAGTACCTTGACCCACTCTGCGCCGTTGATGCCGCCAAACCCGTTGTGGATGGCGACGGCTGCGCCGGAAATACCGGCAATGAGCGCGTGGCTCTCACTGGTGGGGATGCCGAAGAACCAGGCCGCCGTTGCCCAGACGACGATGGCCGTCATGGCCGCGCACAGGGCAATGAGCGAGAGGTGGGCATCGCCGCCAAAGTCGGCAATGTTGTAGATGGTCATGGCAACGGAGGCATTGACCGCCGTCATGACAAAAACGCCGAGGAAGTTGAACACGGCGGCCATAGCGATGGCCTTACCGGCGGAGATGGCGCGGGTGGCCACGCACGTGGCGATGGCATTGGGCGCGTCCGTCCAGCCGTTGACCAGGATGACACCCAGCGTCAGACACGCTGCGATCAGCAGCATGGGGTTCTGGGCGGCCTGTTGAATAAATTCCTGCATACTCATGGGGAGAAACCTCTTATTTGCGGCGCGCCGCGTGGCGCTGGATGAGCTTGACAAGTTCCACGATGGGGATGACGCACACAGCCAGGGCAAGTGCGATGCCGTATTCGACCCACTCCACGCTGGTGAAGCCGAACAGTGCCGAAAGGAAGGGCACTTCACACACCAGGGTGGTAACGAGCAGGCTGCCGAGCGCGGCGAAGCGCATCATGTTGTTTTTGGTTTTGAGCCGGAAGATGCTGCCGCGCTGTGCGCGCATATTCAGGCCGTGGAAGATCTCGGCCATGGACATGGTGACAAAGGCCATGGTGGTGCCGTCTGGGCTGATGCCGCCGGCGGGAATTTCCCAGACACCGGCTTCGATGAAGTGGCCGATGAAGAACGCGGCAATGGTCAGGATAGAGATGATAAGGCCCTGATACCCAACGTCAAAGCCCATACCGTCGGCAAAAATGCCGGATTTGGCATCGCGCGGGCGGCGGCGCATGAGTCCGGGTTCTGCCCCTTCCATGCCCAGCGCAAGCGCCGGGAAGCAGTCGGTGACGAGGTTGATCCACAGCAGGTGAACCGGCTCGAGGATGGTGAAACCGAGCAGGGTCGCGATGAAGATGGACAAGACCTCACTCATGTTCGACGAAAGCAGGAACTGGATGGCCTTGCGGATGTTGTCGTAGATGCGGCGGCCTTCTTCCACTGCGCCGACGATGGTGGCGAAGTTGTCATCGGCCAGCACCATGTCGGCAACGTTCTTGGTCACGTCCGTGCCGGTGATGCCCATGCCGACGCCGATGTCAGCGGATTTGATCGACGGTGCGTCGTTGACACCGTCGCCCGTCATGGCGGTGACAAAGCCGCCTTCGCGCCAGGCGTTGACGATGCGGGTCTTATGCTCCGGCTGGACACGGGCATAGACGGCGATATTCTGGTATTCGCGGCGGAACGTCTCGTCGTCCATTTCCGAAAGCTCCGTGCCGGTGATGGCGCGCAAAGAGCCTTGCAGGATGCCAAGTTCTCTGGCGATGGCAACGGCGGTATCGACGTGGTCGCCGGTTATCATGATGGGGCGGATGCCCGCTTCGCGGCATTCGTCGATGGCGGCTTTGACCTCCGGGCGAACCGGGTCGATCATACCGGCAAGGCCGACGAAGCAAAGTTCCCGTTCCAGCGCAGCCGGATCGGTGTTGTCGGGCAAGGCGGCATAGCGCCGCTGCGCACAGGCAAGCACACGCAGCGCCTTATCGGCCATGGCCTTGTTTGCGGCAAGGATCTCGGCGCGCTTTTCTTCGGTCATGGGCAGCTCGGCTGCGCCGTCCCAGTAATGCGTACACTGCCGCAGCAGAACGTCAGGCGCGCCCTTGGTGAACTGGATCACGCCGGAGTCTGTCTGGTGCAGGGTCGACATCATCTTGCGGCCGGAGTCAAACGGCGCTTCGGCCACGCGCGGCATGAGCGCACTCAGAGCGGTTTTGTCCTTGCCGCAGGCCGCGCCCCAGATGACAAGCGCAGCTTCGGTCGGCTCGCCATGGACGGTTCCGTCTTCCAGAAGTGTTGCGTCGCAGCACAGCGACATCGCCTGTGCGGTGCGCGCTTCGTCCGCGCCGTAGCTTTCGACCACGGTCATCTTGTTCTGCGTGAGCGTGCCGGTTTTATCCGAGCAGATGACCTGTGCGCAGCCGAGCGTCTCGACGGCGGTCAGACGGCGAATGATGGCGTTGCGTTTGGACATATTGGTCACGCCGATGCTCAAAACGATGGTGACAACGGCCACAAGTCCCTCCGGGATGGCGGCCACGGCGAGCGAAACGGCGATCATGAACGAATGGATGATCGAGCTAAGCTCCAAAGAGCCGGTGCGGATGAGCTGCACGGCGAAGATCAGCACGCAGATGCCAAGCACCAGCTTGGTGAGAATGCCGGAGAGC
Source organism: uncultured Oscillospiraceae bacterium (assembly GCA_964434135.1). Lineage (GTDB taxonomy): Bacteria > Bacillota > Clostridia > Oscillospirales > Oscillospiraceae > CAG-170. The sequence goes on along the minus strand of CAYSTN010000064.1, from coordinate 1,777 downwards.
TGGCCGAGCTTTTGCTGGAGCGGGGTCTGTCCCTGCTGGGTATTGGCCAGCGCATCGGCGATCTTGCCCATCTCGGTATCCATACCGGTGGCGGTGATGACGGCACGGCCACGGCCATAGACAACGGTCGAGCCCATATAGACCATGTTTTTGCGGTCACCGAGCGGAATGTCCTTCTCGCCGTCTTTGAGGTTGAGCAGGTCGACGTATTTGAACACCGGCACGGATTCGCCGGTGAGGGCGGCCTCTTCAATTTTCAAACTGGCGCTGTCGAGAATGCGGCCATCGGCCGGGACGGCATCGCCCGCTTCGAGCAGAACGACATCGCCGACAACGAGATCTTCGCTGCGCACGACGGTGATCTTGCCGTCACGCAGGACTTTGCTGGTGGCGGCGGCCATCTGTTGCAGCGCCTCGATGGCCTTTTCGGCCTTGTTTTGCTGATAGACACCCAGCACCGCGTTGACGATGACAACGAACAAGATGACGAAAACATCCGTGAAGCTCTCGTTCTCGACGATGGCCAGCACCGTGCTGACAAGCGCGGCGGCCAGCAGGATGAGGATCATGGGGTCGGCCATCTGGGCAAAGAACTGCTTGATGATGGAGTCCTTTTTCCCCTCGGCAAGCTTGTTCTTACCGTTTTTGGCCAGACGCGCAGCAGCTTCCTGCGCGGAAAGACCCTCTGCGGTGGAGCCAGTCTCGCGCAGCACCACATCTGCCTGCTGCAAGTATTGTTTCAATCTGCATTCCTCCTTGTGTAGTGTATGATGGGGTCGCGAATTTTAAATGCACACAGCGTCCCTGCACGCAAAATGGCGCGCAGAGACAAAGCCCTGTGATATAAAAAAACGAGGCTCACGTACAGACTGGTTCTCTGTACATGAGTCTCGCTGTTTCTGCAAAAGCCAGACGGCAAAGCCGCCAAGATGTTGACTGATGCTCACGCCAAATCACGGCGCGCAGCTACTCCCCCATGCGAAATGCGGATGCTTTCGTAAGGTGTATGTTCTACAGGAAGTATAGCAGAAAATGCAGGGATCTGTCAAGCGATTTGCGCCTGGCGGGTGCAAATATTCCGTTTAGAGTGTCAGCTCCTCGGCGGTATCGCCGTGGCCGGAGAGCTGTGCGCGGCACTGTGCGCACAAGGCTGCAACCTGTTCCGGACAGCGGCCAATGTAGCGCGCGGGGCTCAGCTCGGCGCGCAGTTCGTCGGCGCTCATGCCGAACTCCGGCCGCGCGGCCAGAGCCGCAAGCAGATCCCAGCTTTCGCCGTTTTTCATTTTGGCCGTCTCCTGCATGGACGCTTCGCGCAGAATTTCGTGCAGCTGCTGGCGGTCACCGCCGCGCTTGACGGCGGCCATCATAAGGTTTTCCGTGGCGATGAAGGGCAGATAGTCCCAGACAAGCTTCTCGACGATCTTGTCGTTGACGTGCAGGCCGCGCGTGACGTTCTGCACCAGACGCAGCACCCCGTCGGTCGCCAAAAACGCTTCCGGCAGGCTGATACGGCGGTTGGCGGAGTCGTCAAGGGTGCGCTCGAGCCACTGGGTCATGGCGGTCATGGGAGCGTTTTGCGCGTCGGCGATGACGTAGCGCGCAAGCGAACAGATGCGCTCACAGCGCATGGGGTTGCGCTTGTAGGGCATGGCCGACGAGCCGATCTGCTTGTCTTCGAACGGTTCTTCGACCTGGCGGTCGTGTTGCAGAAGGCGGATGTCCGTGGCCATGCGGTAGGCGCTCTGGCAGACGGAAGACAGAACGTTCAGAATGCGGC
>CAYSTN010000063.1:0-12462 GCA_964434135.1 uncultured Oscillospiraceae bacterium | reverse complement strand
CATCAGGCCGGTGATCTTGTCCATTTCCTGACTTCTGGCAGTCAGCATGATGATGCCGATCTTCTTATCGGTCGCGCGGATGCTGCGGCAGACCTCAAAGCCGTCGATGCCGGGCAGCATGATATCTAAAATCGCCACACCGACATCCGGATTGGTCTTTAGAAGCTCCAGCGCTTCTTCGCCTGTACCGGCCTCTACAACCTCATACCCGGCGCGCTTGAGGTTGATGACAACAAAGCTGCGAATGCTGACTTCGTCCTCCAAAATCAAAACTTTCTTCATACTCTCTCCCTCATGTCTCTCCCGAATTCCAGTCAATATGGATAAAGCGGAACAATTGCCGCACAGATTCTTCGTTCAATGTCCGCGCCGTGGCTCCGGACCCAAGCGCTGCGGCGTAACTCACGTCGCCCTTTTCTGCCAGCAAAAACCGTCCGTCTGCCGAAGCCATCTGCGCGCGGTTCTCACCGGAAAATGCGTAAACGGTCACGATGGGCTCGGTGTGCGATTCGTCCAGCCAGCTTGCGACCGTGTAGCCGCGTACCCCGTCTATCTCGGCGCTGCGCGAGATGCAAAGCTCCCTGCCCCACTGCTGCGGCAGAATCAGATACCAGCCGCCGGAAAAATTGTGATACGTGGTGAGCTTTTGTCTGGTACGGCCGGACAAGTCCAGATTGTACCAGTCGATCGCAGAGAAATTCTCTTCCGTGTCGCCTTGCGCCCGGAGCGAGACAATACGCGGCAGTTCGATCAGCCCGTCTTCGTCGATGTCGGCAGCGTAGACGTAGTAATTTCGGACGGTGGAGACAGTCTCATCGCCACCGGCTGCGGAAATGTTGCAAAACACGCCGTTTTGCATCGCAAACACATCCGTGATGAGGCCGGTCTGCTCATACGCACTGGCAACAAAGATCGCAGGGGTATCCTGCGTCAGCTTGCCGGCCAGAATGCGCTTGACCTGCGTTGCACCAGCAGACAGATTCGTCTCCGGCGCGCGCTCGATCTGCCCGTCGCGCCAGCGGTAAAGCTCAGCCACGGCCTGCGGCCGTTCTGCGTCAAAGCGCAGCACAAAGATATCGGGCTTTGCATCGCTGTCAAGATCGACCACGCGGTATTCCGAGTAGTTTGCACTCATCAGCTCTACCACGTGTCCATCGATATAGGCGTAGGCACTGAGCGACTGCAAAACATCGGTCGACAGCTGGCGGCCAATGATCAGCTCGACCCCGCGCTCACCGCGCAAAGAACCGTAGTCCACGCTGGAAAAACTGGTACCGTCTCCCTCGATGGTATCCATCAGCCGGTATTCTCCATCAACAGAGGCAAAAATACACGCGCGCAGCGGCTTCTCCCCTGTTGTTTTCAAAAAGGCGATGGCCTCTTCCACGCCGTCCCCGTCGAGATCGGCCAGTTGGACAGACTGCTGGTTCGTGCCGGAGACAGGCGCGGCATAGACTGCGTTCTGGCTGGCCATCACCTGCTCGATTGCCTGTTCGAGCCGATGGTACTCGTCCGAATGCTTCGGAAGGGTATACAGCTCGTCGACCGTTTTGACAAAGCAGCCCGTGAGCAGCAGCGTCAGCCCTGCGACCAGCGCCGCAAACGCAAGCTTTTTCATCCGCAACGACAGCCCCTCCCTTTTTACCGCGTATAGTATAGCATACCGCACCGCAAAAGTGTAGCATATTTGTAAATATGCCTCATTTCACGACGACATTTTTTTCACCCAGCAGCTCGCGCAGCTCGCGCAGCATCCGCTCGTCGAGCGCACACGTGCCGCCCATCCTCGCGCCGGTATCGGCGTAATATATGACGGCTTTCGCCTTCCCGGGGAACAATTTCAAGATGGGACGCACCTTTTTCCCTGCCGGCTGCTGCGCCGATTCCAGCCGGATATAGACCGTGTGCCCCTGCGCGGCGGCCTGCCGTGCGCTGTTTGCAACATCCTCGTCACGCAGATCACCGATGGGCAGCACCCGATTGACGATGAGCTGCGGCGGTTTTTCGTCGCGCACGGAAATGCGCCCGTTCAGGATGAGCGCTGCATTTTCGTACAGCAAAGACACGTACTGCCCGAGAACGGACGAAAACGCCAGCAGCTCCATCGAGCCGGTGTCATCTTCGACCGTGACGTAGGACATCATCGAGCCTGTGCGCGTCGCTTTCATCTTGATCGCCTCGACGATGCCTGCAATGCTCACGACCTGCTCGTCGCGGTACGTGTCTTCCCCGTTTTCGAAGCACTCTACGATTTCACCAATCGGCACGATATCCATACCACGCAGCAACGGACGATACGCATCCATCGGATGTCCGGACAAATACAGCCCCGTGGTCTGCTTTTCCAGACTCATGCGCTCCTGCGCGCTCAGTTCGGGCACGTCCGGCACTTCGATCTGCGGCATTGCGACCGGTGTCTGCTCGTCGGTGAACAGATCGAATAAGCCCATCTGCCCTTCGACATTTTTACTTCTGCTTGCGGCGGCTGCGTCCATGACCGGCTCATAAATGCGCAGCATCTGCGCCCGGTTCAGCCCAAATCCGTCACACGCCCCGGCCTTGATGAGATTTTCCAGTGCGCGTTTGTTGAGGTCTGTCCCATACATCCGGGTGACGAAGTCTTCCAGATTGGTGAACTTTCCGTGCTGCGCGCGCTCGTCCATGACTTTCAGGATAAAGCCGCGGCCGATGTTTTTGATGGCGGCCAGCCCGAACCGGATGCCGTCTGCGACGACCGTAAAGTTGTCGTTGGACTCGTTGATATCCGGCGGCAGCAGCGCGATACCCATCTGGCGGCACTCGGCGATGTATTCCGAGATCTTCACCGTGCTGCCCAGCACCGAGGTCATCAGCGCCGCCATATACTCGCGCGGATAGTAATACTTAAACCACGCCGTCTGATACGCAATGACCGCATAGCAGACCGAGTGCGCCTTGTTGAACGCATAGTTCGCGAAGTCGTACATCTCGTCATAGATGGCCTGCGCGGTCTGCTCCGGAATGCCATTGGCCACACAGCCGGTGATATTGCGCGACGCATCGCCGTGGATGAATGCGCCGCGTTCTTTTTCGATATCCTTGACCTTCTTCTTGCTCATGGCGCGGCGCACCATGTCCGCCTGCCCGAGCGAATACCCGGCGAGCTTGCGGAAGATCTCAATGACCTGCTCCTGATACAAAATGCAGCCGTAGGTAACGGACAGGATCGGCTGGAGCATGGGGTGCTTGTACTGCACAAGCGACGGGTCCTGCTTACAGGCGATAAGCCGCGGGATGGAGTCCATCGGCCCCGGCCGATAGGCCGCGACGATGATCGACAGATCTTCGATCGACTGCGGCCGAAGCCCCACGCACACGCCGGTCATACCGGCCGATTCCATCTGGAACACACCGGCTGTCCTGCCCTGCGTGAGCATATCCATGACCTTGGGGTCGTTGTCGGTCATGCGCGCAATGGAAAAGTCCGGCTCACGTTTGCGGATATCGCGGATCGCATCATCAATGACCGTGATGTTGCGCAGTCCCAAAAAGTCCATTTTGAGAAGACCCAGCTCTTCCAGCGTCGTCATCGTATACTGCGTGACGATCGTGCCGTCGTTCGTTGCCAGCGGCACGTGGTCATAGACCGGCAGCTTTGTGATGACCACACCGGCTGCGTGGGTCGAAGTGTTGCGCGGCATACCCTCAAGCGCCATAGCTGTGTCGACCAGCTCTTTCACGCGCTCGTCTGCGTCATACATCTGCTTGAGCTGCGGCGACAGGCGCAGCGCATCTTTGAGCGTGATGTGCAGCGTTGTCGGCACGAGCTTGGCCACCACATCCGTCTCGGCAAACGTGAAGTTCAGCACTCTGCCTACATCGCGGATGGCCGCTCTGGCCGCCATCGTGCCGAACGTGACGATCTGCGCGACGTGGTCTTCACCGTATTTTCTTCGCACATAGTCCACGACTTCCGCGCGGCGCGTATCGCCAAAGTCCATATCGATATCGGGCATGGTCACGCGCGCGGGATTCAAAAACCGTTCAAAATACAGGCCGTATTTCATCGGGTCGATCTCGGTGATATGCAGCGTGTATGTGACCATTGACCCGGCTGCACTGCCGCGTCCAGGGCCGACCGGTATCCCGGCTGATTTGGCAAAGCGCACAAAATCCCACACGATGAGGAAATAGTCCGTAAAGCCCATTTTCTCGATCATGTCAATCTCATACTCCAGCTGCTGCATATATTCCGGATGTTCCGAACCGTACAGCTCGTCAAATCCCTCTTTGCAAAGTTTTTTGAGATACGACAGACTCGTCACGCCCTGCGGCAGCTTGAACTCCGGCAGGAAATACTTCCCGAACGTGAACTCAACGTTGCACCGCTCGGCGATCTTGACCGTGTTGTCAAACGCCTGCGGAATGTCGGAAAACAGCTCGCGCAGCTCCTGCTCGCTTTTGAGATAAAACTCGTCTGTTTCAAACTTCATCCGGTTGGCATCGTCGATGGTCTTGCCCGTCTGGATGCACATCAAAACGTCCTGCATCTTGGCGTCCGAACGCTGCAAATAGTGCGCGTCGTTCGTCACCACGAGCGGCAGATCGAGCTTTTCCGCCAGTGCGCGGATCTGCTGGTTGACGGTGCGCTGCTCGGCAATGCCGTGATCCTGCAATTCCAGATAAAAATGCTCCGGGCCAAATATCTCGGCATATTCGCGCGCGGCTCGTTCGGCCTCGTCCGGCTGATTTTGTAACACGGCCTGCGGAATGCGTCCGGCCAGACAGGCCGAGAGCGCGATCAGACCCTCGTGATGTTCACGCAGCAGCTGCATATCCACGCGCGGACGATTGTAAAACCCCTCGGTAAAGCCCAGCGAAACCAGATAGCTGAGGTTGCGGTAGCCCGTCTCATTTTCACACAGCAGAACCAGGTGATACGGCTCTTTGTCCACGCCGTGGACTTTGTCGAAGCGGGTGCGGCGCGCGACATAGACCTCACAGCCGATGATGGGCTTAATGCCCGCTTTTTTGGCTGCGCGGTAAAAGTCGATGCAGCCGTACATCACGCCGTGGTCGGTCAGCGCAATGGCGTTTTGCCCCAACGCCTGTACACGCTCCATCATCGAGCCGATACGGCACGCGCCGTCGAGCAGACTGTATTCACTGTGGACGTGCAGGTGTACAAATGCCATGTTGTGCCTTCCTTTCAGCTTTCGTCGGCCAGTGCGACCAGCTTGCGCATCCGGTGGTTCATTGCAGATTTGGAAACCGGCGGCTGCTGCATCTCGGCCAGCTCCTGAAGCGTCGCCTCCGGGTTTTCCAGCCGGAGCGCCGCCGTCTGCTGCAATTTAAGCGGCAGCTTCTGTAACTGTCCGCTTTTTTGCAGTTTTTTAATTGCCGCGACCTGTTCCATTGACGCGTCGACCACTTTGGTCAGGTTCGCCGTCTCGCAGTTGACGCGGCGGTTGATGCCGTTGCGCAGGTCTTTTTCGACCTTCGCCTCCATCACGCCCATCGCACACACTGGTGCGCCGATGGCCGTCAAAAAGTCCTCAATGAGGTCACTTTGTTTAAAATACAGAATGCTGTTTCCGGTGCGCGTCGTCTCTTTGGGAGAAAACCCGGTGTCGAGCAGCAGCGCGCACGTCTCCCGGCTGACTTTATAATGAGACGTTGTCAGCTCCAGATGATAGCGTTTGGCCGGGTCGGTGACCGAACCGCCGGATAAAAACGCGCCGCGCAGGAATGCAAGCCGTTCTTCTTCCTCTTCGAGCATTCCATAGTTGACGTGCAGCGTCACTTCTCGCCCGGCAGATAAGCCATACTGGGCAAAGATCCTGCCAATCTTCTGCTCGTCTTCGATCAAAAACAGCAGCTTACCGGTCTGCGCCGATTCCGGCTCAAGGTCAAAGGAAAACCCAAAGACTTTTTTCAGCAGTCGCGGCAGCCGCTCGGCAAAATCACGCGACTCGGTCGTAATGCGGATGAGCGTCGCAGTAAAGGCGTTGCAGTAGAGCAAAACGCCGTACAGCTCCGCAGCGGCCTCGGCTTTTCGGTTGATGGGCAGGCGGCAAAGCTCCTGCTTGACGTTGGAGGAAAAGGACATAAACTCGTCTCCTTTTGCTTCAATTGGACACGCCGCAGCGCTCGCGCCACACGCTCAGGATCGCGCGCGCCAGCGCCTCGGAGTTGTGCCGGATATACCGACCCGGTGCAAGCAGCGGGAAATCGCGCACGAGAAGTCCCATCTGCTCCAGATCTTCGCGGCGCAGCTCCAGCTGCGTCACGCCCTCTTTGGTATACGGTTCCATGACGGACGGCGGCACAGGCGTGGAATTGGCGATGCACACCTCGATCACGCCTGGGCCTGCGTGTTCCAGAATGGCTCGCACATGATCGTCCGCGTCGTACCCGTCTGTCTCGCCGTCCTGCGTCATGATGTTCAATACATATATTTTACACGCATGGCTTCTGCGCACAGCGTCGGCAATGCCATGGACAAGAAAATTCGGAATGATGCTGGTATACAGGCTGCCCGGGCCGATGACGATGATATCTGCGTCCAAAATGGCCTGTACGCTCTCAGGCAGCGCCTCGGGGCGCTCCGGCACAAGGCGCACCTTGCGGATGCGGGAGTTGTTGATCTTTTTCGCGTAAAAGATCTTGCTCTCGCCCAAAACGCGGCTGCCGTCGTGAAATTCCGCTTCCAGATGCACGTCCTGGTTGGTCACCGGCAAGACTTTACCCGTGATGGCCAGGACATCTCCCATGCGGTGTACGGCTTCGTCAAACGAGCCGGATATGCCGTTCATCGCGGCCAGAAACAGATTGCCAAAGCTCTGCCCGGCCAGTGACCCCTCAGAAAAGCGGTAATTGAGCAGTTGCCGCATGGTCGGCTCTGTGTTGGCCAGCGCCATGATGCAGTTGCGGATGTCCCCCGGCGGGAGCATTCCAAGGTCTTCCCGGAGCATTCCCGACCCGCCTCCGTCATCGGCAACGGTCACAATGGCGGTGATATTTCTGGTATAGCGCTTCAGACCGCGCAGCATGGCAGACAGGCCATGCCCGCCGCCAATGGCGACGATGCGTGGCTGTCTGCGGTGCGGCTCATAGACGCGAAGCTGTTCTGTGTCCATGTGCTTCACCTTCTGCCAAGATCCCGGTGGCTGAGCGTCGCCGCATAGCCCTTTTTCGACACGAAGTCATAAAGCTCCTTTGCCAGACACACGCTGCGGTGCTTGCCGCCCGTGCAGCCAACGGCGATGACGAGATCGGTCTTGCCCTCGTCGAGATAATTCGGCAGCAAAAATGACAGCAGATCTTCGGTCTTCGCGGCAAAGTCCAGCGTCTGCTGATACTGGAACACGAAGCTTCGCACCGGCTCATCCAGCCCGGTCTGGTGTTTCAGTTCCGGTATGTAGTACGGATTGGGCAAAAACCGCACGTCGAAGACCAGATCGGCCTCAAGCGGCAGCCCGTATTTGAATCCGAACGAGACAACGCGCACATTCATCGAATGCTCCCGCAGTCCGCCCGCAGCCAGCTCAATGAGCTGCCCGCGCAGTTTGCCGGTCGAGAGATTGGATGTGTCAATGATGGCGCTGGCACGCGTGCGCACAGGCGAAAGCAGCTCACGCTCACGCCGGATGGCCTCTTCCAGGCTCGACCCGTCTTTCATAAGCGGGTGCAGCCGCCGCGTCTCCTTGTAGCGCTTGATGATGACCTCTGTCGCGGCCTCTATATAATAGATGGAGTATTGCAGGTGCATCTCGTCGAGCTTTTGCAGCGCCTGAAACAGCGCATCAAACGTCATGCTCGCGCGTACATCGGTCACCAGCGCGACTTTTTCGTACCGCCCTTTTGTTGCCAGACACAGCTGGGCAAACTGCGGGATCATCTCGGCGGGCATATTGTCAACACAATAAAAGCCCAGATCCTCCAGATCGGATGCGGCACGGCTCTTGCCCGCACCGGACATTCCGGAAATGATTACGAACTGCATATCGACCCTCCTACCAAATACGAACTTCCGGCTCTAGCAGGACGCCGGAAGTCTCCAGCACCCGCTTTTGCACCAGTTCAATCGTCTTGCGGATATCCTGCGTTGTCGCCCCACCGATGTTCACGACGAATCCTGCGTGTTTTTCCGACACACGCGCGCCGCCAAAACCCTGCCCTTTCAGCCCGGCCTGTTCGATCAGAGGGCCGGCAAAGTAGCCGGTCGGGCGTTTGAATGTGCTGCCCGCAGATGGTAAATCAAGCGGTTGCGAGGCTTTACGTTTATCCATTAGCTCGCGCATTTTGCGGCCAATTTCGTCCGTTTCGCCCGGACAAAGCGCCAAAACAGCGCTGATAATCACCAAAGACTTGCGTTGAAACACGCTGGAGCGATAAGAAAATTCGCAATTTTCAGCCAAAAACGTCTGCTTTTCACCCGAAAGTGTGACCGCAGTGACCTCGCGCACAATCTGTTTCATCTCTCCACCGTATGCGCCTGCGTTCATATAGATCGCGCCGCCGAGCGTTCCGGGTATTCCATGTGCAAATTCCAGACCGGAAAGGGCGTGGTTTTTTGCAAAAACGGCGGCTTTTGCGAGCGTTTGTCCAGCAAAAACGCGAAGTTTTTCCCCTTCAAGCAGCAGCTGGCCACACAGGGCATCTTTCAGGCAAATGACGAGCGCGTCGAGCCCTTCGTCCGGGGCAAGCACATTTGTGCCCGCGCCAAGCAGATACGGCGAGAGGTCTGCCGAGGCCGCCGCACAAAGCAGCCGGAGCAACTCTTCTTCGCTGCGCGGAAAGGCCATAAGCGCCGCCGGGCCGCCGGTACGGAACGAGGTATGGCGGCTGAGCGGTTCGCTGCGCAGAAAGTCGATGCCCGCGCAGCGCTCGAGGATGGTTTGCAGTTGTTGCTCGGTCGTCTTCATAAACGCCTCCGGGTGGATAGTTTTCCTTATCATATCACACTCTCAAAAAAAATAAAAGAGGAAGGCGTGAAAATCGCGCAGGGAGACAAAAAACGAAGCCGCCCAGATGGGCGGCTCCGTTTTGCGTGTTTTGGTTGTTTTTCCGGATTTTTGCTGCGTTTTTGAAATTACTGCACGATATTCTCGACGAAGCGGTGCAGGATGGCCGCAACCTGTGCGCGGGTCGCTGCGCCTGCGGGCATCAGGTTACCACCTGCGCCGTTGATGAGCCCTTCGCCGACCGCCCACTGCATGGACGTTTCGGCATAGCTGGAGACACGCGCGGCATCCGCGAACCCGGTCAGGCTCGCTTTACCCGTGGTATCGAGCTGCCGGTACTGCGTATAGCGGTACAAGATGGCTGCCATCTGTTCGCGCGTGACGTTCGCGTCGGGGCTGAACGCGCTGTGCGACGTACCATTGACGATGTTGTTCTCCGCTGCCCATGTGACTGCGTCTTCATAGTAGCTGCTTCGCACGACATCGGCAAAGCCGCTGCGGCCAAAGACGGTCGGCTCGCCCTCGAGCCGGTACAGCACGGTCACGAGCATGGCGCGCGTCATGGGTGCGTTGGGGCTGAACGTCGTGGCCGATGTGCCGGAGAACAGGCCGTTTTCGTAGGCAAAGACCACGTCGTCATAGAACCAGTCGGTGGACAGGACATCCGTGAACGGCAGTGCGCCGTTGGTGAACTCGACCGTGATACGGCTGTAGATCTTAACATCCTGGAGCGTATAGCTCTCGACCGCGCCGACCGAGACACCGTTGACCTTGACATCCCGGACGCGGTAGCCCTTATCAGGCGTGAATTTGAAAGTCACACGCTTGCCGAGGTCACTGACCGTCAGCTGCGGGTCGATGCTGCCGTGCTTCCCGGCAACGGCCACGTCGGAAATGTGCCGCTGGACGTATTCAAGGGGCGTGATGTCCTCGGCTTCGAGCCAGGTGAAGCGGTTTTCTTCGTTTGCGTAGCTGTCGACATAGTGCCAGACCACACGGTCACCGTCTTGCAGGACGTGTTCATTGAGCGCATAGTTGCCGTGGACGTTGTTGACCGTGAACATCCAGCCCGAGCCGGGGCCGTTGGAAAATTCGCTGAGCGTATACCCGCCAAGCACAGACGGCGCTGTGATGCTGCTGACGTAGCCGGTATCTGCACCAATGCTTTGCAGGCCAGCGTTCGAAAGCGCGCTGGTAAACAGATCATAGACCGTGCTGCCCGTCTTGAGCGTGTATTCGCTGGTCGCGATCCAGTTTACATAACTTATGTGTTCCCCGGTGTAGGACTCCGGGAAGTCACCGACGAGACGGAACGAGACGGTAATGACATCGCCGTTGACATAGGCATCGATGGCATCCTTGGCCTTGTCGAGCGCGGTATCAGCCTGTTCTGCATAGGCGCTGGCGCTGATTTCGCTGCGGCCGGTGCGGTAGGCCTCGGTGATCTTCTTCCACTGCTCGGTGGTGAAGTCCGACTGTTTAAGTTCGCCGTAGTGTTCTTCCAGCTCCTTGAGTTTGGCGGTGAGATGGGTTTGCAGCAGCGAGTCGAAGCGCGTCTTCTGGGCGAGGTAATCGTCATAATTCGTGACTTCTTCCTTTTCGCTGCGGTCGAGTGCGTCATACGCTGCCTTGATCGCTTCCAGGGCAAGATAGGTGCTGCGGTTGCAGTTCGTGATCGTACCAAGGTCATTGATCTGGTCGATCACGGCCTGTGCGTGGTTATCCTGCGGCAGAAGGTCTTGCGCGTCGCTCATGTTGTAGAGGCTGTTCGTGCCGCGCTTGAAGCGGTCATAGGCCACGAGCGCGTAGGCTGCCTGCTCCGAGGACATCTGGTTGGCCGAAGTGGTGGTGCTGTTCTGCTTGAAGCCGCCGGATGCGAGCTGGAGTTTGAGCATGGCGGTCAGGGGGTTGCTGCCCTGCTTGGCGAAGTCGCCCATGGTGCAGTCAATGCCCAGCGCGCTGAGCGCGGTAATGACCTGTGCGTTCGACTCCGTCGAGCCGTAACCGTTAGCACCCTGCTTTTGAGCCAGATACGCAAGCGCCTTGTCGATGGCGGTCGACACACCGGCCTCGCCGGTATGGCGCGCAAGCGCGGTCAGAACCATAGCGGTGGTGTCGAGGTTCTCGGCGGTAAAGTTGGTATCGTCAATGCTCCACGCACCGGAGGACTTCTGCGTGGTGACGAGGTAGGCAACCAGTGCGCTGCGCACGGACGTATCCGTGAGCGAATAATCGCCGCTGTCGAGTGCAATGAGGGCAAACGCTGCACTGGCTCTGCCGGGGATGGTTGCCTTGTAGGTGTCACCGGTTTTGGCCGTGAGCGGCGTGACCAGGTCATAGGTCGTGCCGCCGAACTTAAACTCCTTGGCGTTCTGTCCCATGGCCGTGAGGGCAAGGACGATGCGCGCGTACTCGTTGGTGGTGTCGAAGCTGCCACGCGATGCTTGCAGCTTCGCACCGAGTTTCTGCGCATAGGCCGCATACCAATTGGTATAGGCCGTTGTGTTCATCCCGGCACGCGCGGCGGACAGAACCGCCCATTCGCCCTTGATGCTGGCGTTTGCGACAGGGGTATCGACGCTGCTCTTGATGAAGGCCAGGACGCTGGCAAGCTGCGCGGTATAGCCCTGTGCGTTTTTCAGCTCGTTGAGGTCGTTTTCGGCCTGTGTCAGCTTGGAGAGCTTCGTGACGTGGATCTTGGCCGCGTCGGAAAGATCCTCATAGGCTTTGCGAGCCTGCGTGATGGCGCTTTCGCTTTGCAGGGTGACGGTCGTGGGAAGCGCTTCGATCTTTGCGTCGACCGCGGCGGCTGCGGCTTTGTCCTTTTTGGTCTGCTCAGCCGCTGCGGAAAGTGCAGCCTGATCGGCATACGCCTGCCGGATGGTCGCTGCCGTGTCAGACGGCAGGAGCTGTTTGGTGTTGGCATCCAGCGCCTGATAGTTCGCTTCGATCTGGGCGATGGTGTCCTTGCTCGTCTCAGCCGTGACGGGCAGCAAAGCATCCAGCGCGTCGGAGACGGCCTTGGCCTTGGCGGCGTTCTGTGTGCTGATGACGGTGACGGTGACGGAACCTTCCGTCGTCTCATCGCCTGAAAGCGTTTTGAGCTTGGCAAGGGTAGCCGCGTCACAGCCGCCGTCCTTGTAGAACTCATAATAGCCGCTGAGGCGGTAACTCTTGAGTCTGGACGTGATGGTCACGGCTGCGTTTTCGGTCGTCGGCTGGGTCACAACCAGATTTTCATGCTTCACGACGCTGGCATTGGACGATTTGAACAAGTTCCATGTCGTTTCTGTGCCGCCGGGGACGGTGGCCGGAACGATGCCGATGTCCTTGCAGTCTTTTTTGGTGTAGATCCAGGTGAGCTTCCCTGCTGCGTCCAGATACGCTTCCTGGAAGGGATGAAGATCGGTCGTGACGGCATCCTTGCTGACGTTCCTGTTGTCGTTGATGCCGGTGAAGTATGCGGCCTTGACCTGATTCAGAAGTGCCAGCTCTGCGTCGATCTCGGAAGTCGGGA
>CAYSTN010000062.1:0-12534 GCA_964434135.1 uncultured Oscillospiraceae bacterium | reverse complement strand
TTTGACTGGCGCAACATCTACGTCAATGACGTATTGGTGCGGCAGGAGTATGTTGAGCAGGAAAATCCGGTCGGCACGGCAGACAGCCCGATTACGTGGAAGCCGGGTATGAGCCTGATCCAGAATGCGTACTACAGCTATGGCGGTGCGGTCAAGGTCTGGATGGGCGAGGCGGGTGCGCAGAGCGATTGGACAGACAGCGGCCTTGTGCCGGTGTGAAAAACGCCGCCCAAACGGGCGGCGGGAATTAAATCGTGCTGAGTCTGGCGCGCAGACCATCCTGTAAAACCTGAGAACAGTTAATGCCGCGCTTGTCAGCAAGGGCAGCCATCCAGGCGGGGAGAGAGACATTTTTTCTTACGGCACGGGTATCGGTCTGCGCACGGTAAGCAATTGTGTCGATCTGGATGACAGAGAAAATGCAATCGGGCGAATGTGCAAGCGCTGCTTGCGGAGTCGGCGCAGGAATCGGAAGATCTTCATCTTCGGCGACAACGAGCCATACAGAGGCCGCATCGGCGATCTGCGCAATGGCATCGTGTAGATCCTGCCCCGAGGATACACAGCCCGGCAAGTCGGGAACGCGGGCAAGCATCTTTTTCCCGTCTTCACTGGGCGTAAACATAGCGGAATACATATAATTCATGGGATGACCTCCTAAATGAGAAGTGTTAGCCGCGCTGGGCGTTGTACTTGATTTCTTTTTTGATGTACCGCAGGTCGCTTTCGTCAAAATCGTGACGTTTCAGAGAAATCATACAGCGAAGCGTGCGGTGAAAGTAAATGTCATGATTTGCACCATGCCGGGAAAATGTGTATCCGCAACGTTCCAATTCGGCAATCGCCTGTTCGCGTGGTTTCAATGGCACTCCCTCCCAACAACTCTATTATACACAAAAATACACAAATGTCAAGTGAGGAATGTGAAAGGAGTGGGCGAATGACAATTGAAGAGCGGGTAACGAAAAATGAGCAGCAGTGCAAGGCCAACACGCACCAGCTCGACGAGCTGGACAAGCGGGTCGACGATCTGAGCGATCTGACCGCGTCGGTGCGGGTGCTGGCAGACCGGGAGAGCCGCGTGGAAGCGGACGTGAAGGAGATCAAGACGGATGTCAAAGCGCTGACCGGCGCGCCGGGCAAGAAGTGGGACACGGTGGTCATGGCCATTATGACCGCTATGGTTTCGGCCGTTGTCGGCTATGCACTGGCGCATATTTTTTAAGAACAGAAAGGAGAACAGAGAATGGAACAGGTTTTGAAGCGCATCGGGGCGCTGCTGACGGTCAAGTCGCTCATCACGCTGGCGCTGACGGCGGTCTTCGCGTGGCAGGCCGTGCGCGGTGAGGTCGGGCAGGAGTTTCTGATGATCTATACCACGGTCATTGCTTTCTACTTCGGCACACAGGCGAAAAAACAGCACAAGGACGTGGATGCAAAACATGACGACGGCACATCCGAGTAACTACACCAAAGGCCGCAGCGGGCGCATTGCCTATCTGGTTTTGCACTACACCGCCGGACGCAACGACAGCGCAGCAGGGAACGTGCGCTATTTCATGCAGCCGCGCGGCGCGTCGGCGCACTATTTTGTCGACGCGTCCGGCTGGATGCAGTCCGTGGATGACGCGGATACGGCCTGGTCGGTCGGTACGGCGGGCTGCTATACGCAGAAGCATCCGCTGTGCCGCAACGGCAACTCGATCTCCATTGAGATGTGCTGCCGGTACACAAACGGGCGCTATTGGCTCGATGCGCAGGTGGTGCAAAACGCGGCGCGGCTGACGCGCGCGCTCATGCGGCGCTACGACATTCCGCTTGAAAACGTGCTGCGGCACTATGACGTGGTGAGCAAGCGCTGCCCTGCAATGTGGGTCGATGACGAGCGCGCGTGGAGCGCCTTTCGAAAACAGGTCATGGAGGAGCTGGAGATGACAAAACAGGAACTATTGAGTCTGGATGCCACCGGCGATAAGCCGTCCGACTGGGCGCGCGAGGCGACCGACTGGGCCAAGCAGGCCGGTATTTTTACCGGCGACAGCGCGGGGAACTTCGGCTGGCAGCAGCCCATCACGCGCGAGGCCGTGGCAAAGCTGCTGTACGCGTACCACCGGCAGCAAAGCCGGTAAAAATGAACCGCCCTGCCGCTTTTCGGCAGGGCGGTGAAGCGAACACGCGGTCGCAAAGCGGCAGGGAAAAGCCGAAACCGGGGCAAAATGGGCGCGAAAAATCCCCTCGAGGATTCGAGGGGCATTTATTTCGCAGCATTCGGCATCAGGCCAGCTTGTTCATCTTCAGTGTGATCTGGCTCTTTTTGCGGGCAGCAGCATTCTTATGAAGAATGCCCTTGCCGGCGGCCTTGTCGATGGACTGAACGGCAGCCTGGTAAGCGCTATCGGCCTGCTCGTGATTGCCTTCCGCGATGGCGGCTTCGAACTTCTTCAGGGTGGTCTTCAGGGCGGACTTATCAGCCTTGTTGCGCTCGTTGTTGACCTTGGCAACCAGAACTCTTTTCTTTGCAGACTTAATGTTGGGCATAACTACACCTCCTCCAATAGCGTGAATATTGAGAAACAAATACCGTTTCATGCAGAAATACATTATAGCGGCTCATGTGCATAAAATCAATCTTTTTTTTCGGAAATTTTAAAATTTTTCGTTTTTGGCTGGATTTTGCCCGAAAGTCCGGCGCTGCGGCAGGGCAGCGGAACTTTGAGAACTTTTTGGATGAAATCCGTAAAAATAGATTTATGTTAACTGAGTTATGTTTTCCAAAGAACAAAACGCAGCAAAGAACCGGGTGTGGACAACAATGTGGAAATGTGGAAAAACGCTTGAAATACAAAAGTTTTTCACACCGTCCACAGGGTTATCCACATCCCGGTTTTTGAACTTTTTTTATCGAAATCCGGTTACAGATAACGAAAATAATATTTTTACGTTGACAGCGGCGCGGTTTGCCCGGCTGCTTTGCAGCGCGCAGGATGCACAAAAAACTTCTCCGAAAAGCGAAAAAATTCTGTATCAAATGGGAGCGGTGGGAAATACTGACGGTAAGATACAGAATTGGAGGAGATGCGTATGCAGGGAAAAGTCGAGATCTGCGGGGTCAATACCGCCCGGCTGCAAACGCTGTCAAATGCGGAGATGATGCAGCTCATCGCGCGTTCGCAGCGCGGCGATCTGACGGCCAGAAGCCGGCTCGTAGAGGGCAACCTGAAACTGGTCTTGTCGGTGGTGCAGCGCTTTGTGAGCCGGGGCGAAAACCCGGACGATCTGTTTCAGGTCGGCTGCATCGGACTTTTGAAGGCGATTGCGAACTTTGACACCACGAAGAACGTGCGCTTTTCAACCTACGGTGTGCCGATGATCGCCGGGGAGTTGCGGCGGTATCTGCGTGACTACAGCCCCATCCGCGTCAGCCGTTCGCTGCGCGATACGGCTTACCGGGTGCTGCAATGCAAGCAGGCGCTGACCGACGAGAGCGGGCGCGAGCCGTCCGTCGAGACGATCGCTGCGGCGTTGCAGCTGCCGCCGGAGCAGATCACCGCCGCCATGGATGCCATGAGCGCGCCGGTGTCACTCTATGAGCCGGTCTATTCCGAGGGCGGCGACGCGCTGACCGTGATGGATCAGGTGCGCGACCGCAAAAATACCGACGAGCAGTGGATCGAGTCGATCACCCTGCGCGAGGCCATTGACAAGCTCTCTGAGCGCGAACAGCGCATCCTTGCGCTGCGCTTTGAACGAGGGCGCACACAGATGGAGGTGGCCGGGCAGATCGGCATCTCGCAGGCGCAAGTCTCCCGGCTGGAAAAAAGCGCGCTGCGCGCCATCCGCAGATCGATCCTGCCGTCATAACGAAAAACCGCCTGCACGGTTTTTGTGCAGGCGGTCATATTAGCTGCCGGAAAGGCTGTCTTGCCGCTCAGATCGGCAGATAGGACAAAAGCCACGTGAAGACGGGGACGAACAGCAAGGCCGGGAGAAAGTTTGCCACCTTGAGTTTTGTCAGCCCCAGCATATTCAGACTGATGGCAACGATCATCACCGACCCGCAGCACGTCAGCTCCGCGACGGCTGCATCCGACAATACCGGCGCAAGCACCTGCGCCAGCAGGACGATCGCGCCCTGAAACACGAACACGAACCCCGCCGAGAGCATCACGCCCACGCCCATCGTGACCGAGAGCATACACGACGAGATGCAGTCGAGCAGCGACTTGGTCAGCAGCAGCTCATGATCGTTGCGCAGGCCGGCGTTGATGCACCCGACAAAGGTCATTGCGCCAATGCAAAACAGCAGCGAGGCCGTGACAAACGCTTCGGCCAGATTGGTCTTTTGCTCCGGACGGCGAAAGCGCCGCTCGACGGCCTTGCCCAGGCGCGTGATCGCGCCGTCCACATCCAGCAGCGTTCCCGCTGCCGTGCCAAATACCATCGACACGATCAGCACCAGTGTGTTCTCACCAGCAAGCGAGCCGCTGATGCCAATGTAGAGCGTACACAGCCCAATGGCCAGCATACACGCGTCGGCCAGTTTCTGCGGGATGCCCTTCCGGGCGAGCAGGCCGACGCCGCTTCCAAACAAAACTGCCAGCGTATTGACGATCACACCAAGCATTTTCTTCGCTTCTTTCCTTGCAAAAATTCGCCCCCATCGTACCACAAAATCTGCAAAGAGAAAAGAATTTTTTCGAAAAACGGTAAAAAAACGTGAAAAAAGCGGTAAAAAAACGGTTACAACAGGAATAAACTTCCAAAAGAGGTAGAAATCCTGTGCAAATTGTTGTATAATACACCCATCTTTATGAATGACCACGGCGCTGGCCGGGTCAGGGAGAGAGTGTATGAAAGTTCGCAGGAAAAACCAAACGGCGGCGCAGCGCAGACGGCGCGCACGGCGGCTGGCGCAGGGCAAACAGTTTCTGCGCGAGCATACGTGGGGCATCATGATTACGCTGCTGATCGTCATTGCGCTGGTCCTGTTCGTCTGTGTGATCGCGGGCGCTGCGCCGGAGCAGACCGAGCAGCCGCAGACCGTGCAGACCGATGCGTCCCGCTACGAGCCGGGCTATATATGCGCCATCACCACGCAAGTACCGTATTACGACGAGCAGGGCACTGAGGCCGGCAGCGTCGCGCGCGGGATGCAGATCACCTATTCAACCGACAGATCAATCGAGCGCGACGGCACACGCTGCTATCTGACCTATTTTACCACGCTCGAATGCGGCTATGTCAGCGAGAACAACCTGACGCAAAACAAAGACGACATCATCGCCGAGAAGACCGTCTACGTCCGTACCCCGCAGAACCTGCGCCCAGACAAGGACTCCATCGAGCTTGGTACGCTCGTCGAGCAGGGCACGGCCTTGCAGGTTCTGAACTACGAGGGCACGACCAACGGCGTAGTCGATCTGTACGAAGTATCGTATCAGGGCGAGGTCGGTTATATCAGCGGCCAATATGTCGCCACCACGCTCGAAGCGGCCAACGATGTCTATGACCGCTTCGGCATCTATGCCACACACGCCGGGCGCGCGGATAAGCTCGGCGGCGGTGACGGCGAGAGTCTGGACTATTTCCCGCGCGAAAAGGCCAATTTTGCAGACAATGTCATGCCCGAAACGGTCTATGCGCTGTATCTGACCTGTGACCCGGCTGTGCTGGGCAACATCGACGCGTACATCGAATACGCCAAAACAACGGACATCAACGCATTCGTTGTGAACATCATGGATGGCACATCCGTTGGCTATGACTCGCCGGTGTTTGAGGAGTATTCTCCCACGGCCTACAAATACTCCAACAACGACATGGAAGAGTATCGGCAGGTCATTCAGAAGATCAAGGACGCGGGCTTCTATGCCATTGGCCGTCTGACGACCTTCAACGATTCGTTCTTTGTCAATGACCACCCGGAGTACGCCATTGCCGATGAGTTTGGCGACCCGCTGTATGTCTCCGAGAGCTACTGGCCAAGCCCGTACTGCCGCTATGTGTGGGAGTATAAAGTTGCGCTGGCCATCGAAGCGGTCGAGGTCATGGGCTTTGACGAGATCCAGTTTGACTACGTCCGTTTCCCGGATCGCACGCAGAATTACGAGGCCGCCGGGACGATCGACTACCGCAACGAATACGGCGAGACGAAGGCACAGGCCATCCAGCGCTTTTTGATGTACGCGACGGATATTCTGCACGAATATGGAGTTTACGTCGGCGCGGACGTGTTCGGCGAGACGAGCCGCAACTATATCACCGCCTACGGCCAGTATTGGCCGGCCATCAGCAACGTGGTCGACGTGATCTCCGGAATGCCGTACCCGGATCACTTCTCGCGCGACGGCTCTTACCGCCCGTGGGAGCATCCGTATGAGACGCTGGTCGACTGGGCAGAGTCTGCCGCCAAGCGGCAGGCCGAGACACCCTCGCCCGCCATCGCGCGCACCTGGGTGCAGGCGTATAACGCTATCCAGCCGCCGTATAACGAATACGGCGCGCAGGAGGTCGGTGACCAGATCCGTGCGCTGAACGAGCAGGGTTTGACAGGCGGGTTCATGGCGTGGAACGCCGCGTGCAGTCTCGAGAAGCTTGAGCAGCTGCGCCCGCTGTATGAGAATCTTGAATAACGGCAGAAAAAACGTTCCAACTTGCAGCCGGACAAACCGGCTGCAAGTTTGTTTTTGCGCAAATCGCACACCATGGATTTCGCCACACCCTGTAAGGGCCAATGCCCGGCGCAGCCGTTGGCAGCGCTGCCGCCTCACGGATGCGGCGTAAATGGGAGAACCGCGGGCAGACAGGGGCGTCCGCCCCTACGAATGCAGAGATAAGCAGAGGGTGCATAGCAAAGCAACAAGTGCCGTGGAGATTTGAGAAAAGCCCTCTCAGGCGGCTGCGCCGCCAGCTCTGGCAGAGGGAGCGCCAAAGGGTGCGGTACAAGCCGGTGAGAGCGCCAAGGGGTGCGGTGCAAAATCGGAGTGCGAGGTAGCAAGGGGAATAAAAAAACGTTGCAAGCGATATCGCTTGCAACGTTTGGAGCGGGTGACGAGGCTCGAACTCGCTACCTCCACCTTGGCAAGGTGGCGCTCTACCGGATGAGCTACACCCGCATCTGGAATGCACGTATTATTATAGCAGGCATTTGCAAAATGTCAAGCATTATTTCCGCAAATGCCCGAAATTTTTACCGGTGGGCAGAGGAAGTAGCTCTGCCCACCGGCGCTTTTTAACTCTTGATTTCGAATTTTGCCTGCGAGAGCAGCAAATTACCGATATAGATGGAAAGCGTATAGTCACCGTCGACCTGCGGCGTGCGCGGGAAGTAGCCGACGAACATATCCTTCTCCCACATATCCGGCCAATTGTAGCTGAGGCTGTGCGCGTCGACGATCTCGCCGTCTTCCGTGCGGATGACGAGGTTGACCACAACCGTCCCCTCGGCCTCGGCGTCGAGCTTGTCACCCGCGTCGACGTCGAAGGCGATCAGCTCACCCTTGGAGAACGTGGTACGCGGAGAAATCAGGTCGAGGTAGCGGAACTCGTCCTTGTTCGGCTTGACGAACAGGCCGGTGTAAGCATTCTTGATGCCGTTGGCGGTGTAGGGTGCGTCAACGTTGGCCGTCTCAAACTCCACTTCCGTCTGGCCGGTGAGCGCTTCTTCGCTTTGCAGCGCCAGCGTCAGCTTGTAGCGCGCACCGGGGAACATATTGACCGTAGAAATGATGCACGACTCGGTATCCGTCTCGATGGTGACCGGCTCGGCATCCTGCACGTCGAGCTGTGTATAGCGCACGACCCAGCGCGGATCGGTCGGTTCTGTCTCGCACGTCCAGCTGACGTTCGCGTTGATCGTGCGGCCAGTCTCGTCCGTCTCCTGCGTGATGGTCAGTTCGGTGATGTTGGTGATGTTCGGCGTGACCGACATCGCATAGCTTGAAAGCATGGTCGGCGCGGAGACGATGATCTCATACTCCGTGCCGGAAACCAGATTGTCAAAGGTGACATTCGGCACGGTGACCTCTTTGACTTCCTCGTAGCCTGCCTTGTCGGTGATCTTTGCGACCCACTTTTCCGGTGCGTCGCCCTCAAACTGCCATGTGACGATGGCGGACGAGCTGGAGATGGCGATGCTCACCGTATCGGGCAGCAGTTCGACCGTCGGCACGGTGGACAGTTCCACGCTCGTCTGACCGGTCAGCAGCGTCCCTTCGGGCGCGAGCAGTGTGAAGGTATACTGCGAATCGGACACCAGATCGCTGATTACGACCGCGTGGCCGGAGAACGTTGCGGTCTTTGGCGCAGCGCCGGGTGCAGCATACTGGATCGACCAGTTTTCATAGTCCGGCCCGTCCTGCAAAATGAAGCTCAGCTCGGCCTGCGTGATGGACACGGGCGTGGCCGTGAAGCTCAGAATCTTCGTCTCGGCAATGGTCGTGGCGGTAGCGGAATACGAACCGCTGAGTCTGCACCCCTCGGGCGCAACGGCCTCGATGGTGTACTGCGTACCGGGTGCAAGGCCGTCAAAGAGCATATCCTGTCCGGCCACATAAGTCTTGCGCTGCTGTGTGCCATAGGCATCCGAGCAGGTCACGTCGAACGCGCCGTTTTCCTCGTTCGTCTCGATGCGCACGGACACGTGATCCGTTCCGACATCCGACACACTGAGCGCCGAGATCTGCACGACCGACGGCACGATGAGGAAGAACCACACCGCTGCGGCGATGGCAGCCAGCGCCACGACGCTGATAACGACCGGCAGCACCCAGCGCGGTGCGTGCAGCCGCTTGCGGCGGCGCGCTGTGCGCGGCGGCAGGTTGATGGTCAGCTCGTCTTCCCCGTCGGACTGCGGCGCGTCCTCGGTTTGCGCCTCGGGCGCGTCTTCGCCGGCATCGGGCTGTTCCGGCAGCGGGAGGCTCTGTTCTGCGGCAGCGTCGCGGTGAACTTCGTCGATGATGGCGTTGAGCAGCTGCGTATCGGGCGAGAAGTTCTGTTTGAAATCCTCGGCCATCTGCTCGGTATCGGCGAACTGAACCGGCTCGATCGGCTCGTCCGCGTCAAGATCGATGGGTTCCGGCTCGCCCTCGATGGGCGGGACGATCGGCTCTTCGGACGCTTCATTGCGCTTGCCGTAGTCCAAAAGCGCCTGCTGCAACTCCTGCGGGGTCTGATAGCGGTCTTCCGGCTTGAACGCGCAGGCCTTGCAGATGATCTCGGCCATCTCGTAATCGGCGTACATCGGCGCGGGCAGCGCTTCGCCGGTCACACGCAGCCGGTCAGCCGCACGCGGCGAGGTCTTTTCGTCCTCAAACGGCCCGTGGTTGCCATTGTACACACGGTAGAGGATCATGCCGACCGAGTACAGATCGGAGGTCGGCTCAAGCGAGCCGATCAGGCTGAACAGCTCCGGCGCGGAGTAGGAACTGAGCATGGACTCCGGCATGGAGCAGTATTTCAGCTCGTCGATCTTCGCAATGCCAAGATCGCCCAGCAGGAAATGGCCGGAGTTGTTTAAGTACACATTGGTGGGCTTGACGTTGCGGTGGATGAGTCCCGCTTCGCGCAGACTGCACAGCGCGCCGCAAAGATCCAGACCCAGATTGACCGCGCCGGCCTGCGTCATAGGCGTTTCGGCAAGCACTTCGGCAAGCGTCTGGCGGTATTCGGCCAGCAGGTACAGCTCAAAGCCAACACCGTCCTCTTTCGGTTCGATCTGATAGCTGCGGTAGCAGCCGATATTCGGGCTGGCGGAAAGCGTCTCGAGTGTCTCAAGCTCTGCCTGATAGTCGGCAGCGACCTGCTTGTAATAGTTCTGCACGTCCTCGATGCTCTGCGCCGCACCGGCCAACAGCAGCGCGTCGACCTGCTTTTGCGATTCGGGGATGCGGATATGCTTGAGATAATAGGACTGATTGCTTTTCGTACTTCTAACGATATAGACAGACGTACCGCCACGGTCGCTGATACATTTGACGACCTCCATGCTCGAAAGCAGCGGCGATATCATGTTCAATTCTGGCAAAGCCTTCGCCTCCTTTTATAAACACGTTTTTATTCTATGCTATTTTTTCAAAAAATGCAACACAATATCTTGTCGTATCCACTTGGAATCTGCAATGTTTTGTGCTATACTGTGCTTGCACTGTAAGCAAAAGCGCCCGCCAGCGGCGGCGCGCGAAAAAAACGGAGGTTCTGATGGAACTGAGAAACTGTGAATACTGCGGCACGACCTATGACGCGCGTCTGCGTCAGTGTCCGCTTTGTGGCCGCACGGTCACGGCGCAGCCGCCGGACAAGACCGAAGTGCCCGAGCCGGAGCAGCCGCAGACCCAACAACCCGAAAAAACCCCGGTGCGTACCGCGCCCGGCAAGCGTCTTCGCCAATCCGGTGACGCGCCCCGCCGCGCAGCAAGGGGCTATGCGGGCAAACGTGTGCGCACCGCGTCCAGCCACGCCGAGGGCGAAGCATCTTCCGAAACTTACGCCATCCCCAAGGGGATGATGGTAGCCATCTGCGTCATTCTGGCGCTGGCCGTACTGGCAGGCGCGCTGCTGGCGTTCAGTCGGCTGGGCTGGTCGCCGCTGTACCGCGAGCCGACGTTCGAGACGAGCGCACCGGCCGTGGCTGCCGAACCGGAAGCCGACCCGATGCTTTCGCTGCCGGTCGAGCCGGAACCGACCGAGCCGGAAGAAAACCGCTACCGCAACGAAGAAGACCAGACTCCGACCGAGGTAGTCGAACAGCCCGAGCAGGAGCAGAGCGTCCCGTGTACGAGCCTGACGCTCTCTGCGCCCACGGTGACGTTTGAGGACGCAGGACGCTTCTTCAATGTGACCTTTACCCGCAAACCCGCAGAATGTACCCAGCCGGTTGTCTTCTCGTCGAGTGACGAGACTGTCGCCACCGTCTCCGAACAGGGCAAGATCGTTGCCGTCAATGCCGGTTCAGCGGTCATCACGGCCAGCTGCGGCGAACAGTCGGCGCAGTGCCTTGTGACGTGCGACTTTGCCTACGTCGGCAGTGAAAACACCGACGACGCACCGGAACTGTCACTCAGCAGCGAAGATCTGACCTTCTTCGGCAAGGGCGAGAGCTACCAGCTGCAAGTCATCGGTGCGCCCGAAGACGAGAGCATCAGCTTTGTCAGCAGTGATGAAAACGTCGTCACCGTGCAGCCCGACGGTATGCTGCGCGCACAGCACGGCGGCACGGCAACCATCACGGTCACAGTCGGCAAATATGAGCCGATGACGTGCATCGTGCGCTGCAACTTTGGCGATACGGATGACAGCGCGTACCAGATCAGTAACAGTGACGTAACCATGGGTGTCAAGGGCGAGACGTTCCAGATCACCCTGCGCGACGTAAGCGGCGCGAAAATCACGGGGCTTTTGTGGGTTTCGTCCGACCTTGAGGTCTGTTCGGTCGACGGCACGGGCGTAGTCAAGGCCGAGGGCAAGGGCACGGCCTATGTCTCCACGACCTACAACGGCGTGAGCTACCAATGCATCGTCCGCTGCGATTTCTGAAAAAATGAAAACGTCTCCGGCTCGGGTTTGGACTGAGCCGGGGGCGTTTTTTATCGATGGGTGCAAAAAAGCCGTGCGGCGGGTGGGCTGCACGGACAGATAGGGAAGAAGCCTTTTTAAAAATCGGGACGAATCCGGATGAATCAGAATGAAGCAGGATGAATCCGGACGAAGCGGAACGAATCCGGAGAAAGCAGGATGAAGCGGGATGAATCCGGAGAAAGCAGGATGAAGCGGGATGAATCCGGACGAAGCGGAACGAATCCGGAGAAAGCAGGATGAAGCGGGATGAATCCGGAGAAAGCAGGATGAAGCGGGATGAATCCGGACGAAGCGGGACGAATCCGGAGAAAGCGGGATGAATCCGGATGGAGCGGAGTGAAAGGGGGAGAGGAAAAAGTTTCACAAAAATGCAGCAGGGGAATTGACATTGCAAGCAAAAGCTGCTAAAATGTAAGTCCATAATGCCTGCATATGGCCATTCGCAATTTTCACCACTATCTGTGATGATTATAACACCGCAAGCTGCCCGATGCAAGCACAAATGGAAAGTTTTAAACAACGCAACCGAGCGTGTCAATAAGACAACTACAGAAAGGCTGTGATGAAGTCTCATGGCGATCACAAAGGATGTCATGATGGGCAAGACGCTCCGAAAGAGCTTTGCCAAGCACGAAGAGATTCTGGAGATCCCGAATATGCTCAAGATCCAGAAGGATTCCTATGACTGGTTCCTTCGCGAGGGTCTGCGCGAGGTGTTCCGTGATGTCGATTCCATTTCCGACTATACCGGCAATCTCGAGCTGAGCTTCCTCGATTACTCCATGAATGAGCCGCCCAAGTACTCCGTTGAGGAGTGCAAGGAGCGCGATGCAACGTATGCCAAGCCCATCAAGGTGCGGGTGCGGCTGCACAACAAGGAAACCGACGAGATCAAAGAGCAGGAAATCTTCATGGGCGATTTCCCGCTGATGACCAACGGCGGTACGTTCGTCATCAACG
>CAYSTN010000061.1:9498-12884 GCA_964434135.1 uncultured Oscillospiraceae bacterium | reverse complement strand
TGCATATTGCATCCACCTCCGCCATGATCTGTCTGTTCGAGAAGCCCTTGAGATCCATCGCGCCGGACATACACGCCACGGTGCAAGCGCCGCAGCCCTGGCAGACCGCCGGGTTGACCTGCGCAACACGGCGCAGCAGCGTCGTGCGGTTCGGACCTCGAAATTCTTTGTCGATGTACGTGATCGCGCCGTAGGGGCAGACCTTTTCGCAGTTGGAGCAGCCGTTGCACATCATCTCATCCGGCTGCGCAACACACGGGTTGCAGCTGAGCGCGTCTTTGCTGAGAAGGCCGATGACCTTGGCCGCGGCGGCAGACGCCTGCGCGACAGTCTCGGGGATGTCCTTCGGCCCCTGACACATACCGGAAAGGAAGACGCCCGCAGTGGGGCTTTCGACCGGGCGCAGCTTCGGGTGCGCTTCGGTGAAGAAGTCGTTGGTGTCCATGGACGCGGTGAGCATGGTGGCAAGCGGGCGGGCGGTCTTGTCCGGTTCGACGGCGGCGGCCAGGACGACCATGTCCGCGTCGATGTGCAGCTGGCGGTTTTCCAGCAGGTCGGACGCCTGCACTTTGAGCTTGCCGTTTTCGGGCGTGACCTTGCCGACCATGCCCTTGATATAGTGTACGCCGTACTGCTCGACCGCGCGGCGGTAGAACTCGTCAAAGTTCTTGCCCGGGGTGCGCACGTCGATGTAGAAGACGTAGACATCGGTATCGGGGTATTTCTCGCGGCAGAGCATGGCGTGCTTGGCCGTGTACATACAGCAGATCTTGGAGCAGTAAGGCTTGCCCTTTTCTGCGCCGTCGCAGCGCGAGCCGACGCACTGGACGAAGACGATGGTCTTCGGGTGCGTGCCGTCGGACGGGCGAAGCAGCGTACCGCTGGTGGGTCCGGCGGCATTCATCAGGCGCTCAAACTCCAGACTGGAGACGACATCGGGGCTTTGGCTGTAGGCAAATTCGTTGAATTTGGACAGGTCGATGGGTTCAAAGCCCGTGGCGGCAACGATCGCGCCGTAGGTCTGCTCGACAAAGGTATCGGTCTGCTTGTAATCAATGGCACCGGCGGTGCAGACTTTGGCGCACACGCCGCATTTGCCGTTTTTGAGCATATTGCAGAAATCCGGGTCGATGGTCGCGACCTTCGGCACGGCCTGCGCGAAGGGGATATAGATGGCGCGGCGGTTGTCCATGCCGAGATTAAACTCGTTGGGGACTTTTTTCTGCGGGCACTTTTCGGTACACAGGCCGCAGCCGGTACACACGTCCTCGTTGACAAAGCGCGCCTTGCGGCGGATTTTGACGTGGAAGTTGCCGACGAAGCCGCCGATGGACTCGACCTCGGAATAGGAATAGATGTGAATCTTTTCGTGCTGCGCACAGTCGACCATTTTCGGCGTGAGGATACACGCGGCGCAGTCGAGCGTGGGGAAGGTCTTGTCGATCTGGGTCATTTTGCCGCCGATGGTCGGCTTTTTTTCGACGATGTCGACCTCAAAGCCCGCATCGGCGATGTCGAGCGCGGTCTGGATGCCGGCAATGCCGCCGCCAATGACCAGCGCGCGCTTGGCCACGGGACTTTGTCCGGCGGTCAGCGGGGCGTTCAGGTGAACCTTGGCGATGGCCGCGCGGCCAAGGATGATGGCCTTTTCCGTGCCGGTCTGCTTGTCTTTGTGAATCCAGGAACACTGTTCGCGGATGTTGGCGATCTCGACCATGTAGGGGTTGAGTCCCGCCTTCTGGCAGGTCTTGCGGAAAGTCTGCTCGTGCATACGCGGCGAGCAGGAACAGATGACCACGCCGCTCAGGCCGTATTCGGCAATCTTGTCCTGAATGAGCTGCTGGCCGGTCTGCGAACACATATATTGATAATGGGTGGAGAAGACAACGCCCGGCTCGTTGGCCAGCGCCTGCGAGACCTTCTCCACGTCGACCGTTGCGGCGATGTTGCTGCCGCACCAGCAGACGAAGACACCGATCTTTTGCATGGTAGCTCCTCCTTACTTTTTATACTTGCGGAACGCCGCGGCCAGAGCCTGCTGCGGCAGTTCTTCGTCCAGAAGCGCCGGGATGCGCTCGGGTTTGAGGTGATCCATCCCCTGTGCGCGCTGCGCGACATTGCGCACGGCTTCGATGAGCTTGGCCGGTTCTACGTTGCGCGGGCAGCGCTCGACACAGGCAAAGCAGCTCAGGCAGGTGTAGATGCCTTTGGACGAAAGCAGCTCGTCGATGCGGCCGTTTTCGACCATGGAGACGAACTGGTGCGGATGGTATTCCATCTCGTCGTAGGCCGGGCAGCTGGCCGAACATTTGCCGCAGCGCATACATTTGCGCGGCTCGACCCCGGAGATGCGGGTGACGGTTTGGATGATGTCGTTGTTGTTCATGCGTTGTCCTCCCCACAGCCCAGCGCTTCGGCCAGAAGTTCGGTAAAGTAGAAAATGGGCAGGCGCGCGTCGGTGTTATGCAGCAGATTATAGCTGCACAGCGGGCAGGCGGTGATGAGGCACTGCGCGCCCTGCGCGGCGGCGTTGTCGACGATCTTCTGCGCCTGTTTGGCGGCGTAGTCGCGGTTTTCCACGGTCAGATAGCCGCCGCAGCACTCGTTGCGCTGGGCATAGATGACCGGCTCTGCGCCCAGGGCGCGGATAAAATCCTCGAGCATCCGGGGGTTTTCCGGGTCGTCAAATTGCAGTTCGCGGCTCGGACGCAGGAGCATACAGCCGTAATACGCGCCGATCTTCCGGCCGGTGAGCGGCTTGGTGACGGCCGCGGCAAGCCTGTCCCAGCCGATCTCGTCGCGCAGAACTTCGAGGTAGTGCAAAACACGGGTCTGGCCGGTATAGGGCGTGGCCAGGCCGAGGTAGTTGTTGACTTTGGTGCGGATGTCCTCGTTGTGCTGCATATCGCCGTTGACGCGTTTGAGTACGTGGTGACACGCGGAACACAGGGACACGAGCGGCTGCCCGGCTTCGTCTGCGGCAATGAGCGCGCGCACGGCTGCCAGCCGCGTGGCGATCTCGTCGTTGGCCTGCGGATAGACCGCGCCGCAGCACTGCCACTCAGGCAGCTCGCACAGCGTAAAGCCAAGCTTTTGCGCCGCAGCGCGACCGGCACGGTCGAGCGCAGCCCCCTTGGTCTTGAGCGTGCAGCCGGGGAAATAGCTGTAATTCATAGTTTCCTCCACGTCAGATCATATTCTCCGGGTGGAAGACCTCGTCAAAGCGTTCGGCGGTCAAAAAGCCGAGGCTGACGCAGGCTTCCTTGAGGGAGATGTTCTCTTTGAATGCCTTTTTGGCTGTTTTGGCCGCGTTTTCGTAGCCGATGTAGGGGTTGAGCGCCGTGACCAGCATGAGGGAATTGTGCAGATTATGCTCCATCTTTTCG
>CAYSTN010000061.1:0-9488 GCA_964434135.1 uncultured Oscillospiraceae bacterium | reverse complement strand
AGGCGCAGCGGTCGTTGAACGAGAGGATGGACTCGGCAACCAGACGCGCAGATTGCACGAAGTTATAGATGCACACGGGCATGAAGACGTTCAGCTCAAAATTGCCCTGTGAGGCGGCCATGGAGACGGCCACGTCGTTGCCCATGACCTGTACGGCGACCATGGTGACGGCCTCGCACTGCGTGGGGTTGACCTTACCGGGCATGATGGACGAACCGGGTTCGTTCTCGGGGATGAAAATCTCACCCAGACCGTCACGCGGGCCGGACGCAAGCCAGCGCACGTCGTTGGCGATCTTCA
This sequence comes from uncultured Oscillospiraceae bacterium, assembly GCA_964434135.1. Lineage (GTDB taxonomy): Bacteria > Bacillota > Clostridia > Oscillospirales > Oscillospiraceae > CAG-170. The sequence goes on along the minus strand of CAYSTN010000061.1, from coordinate 9,188 downwards.
TCATGTCGGCGGCAAGCGCCTTCATCGCGCCGTGGGCAAAGACAAGCTCGTCTTTACTGGTCAGAGCGTGGAATTTGTTCGCGGCGGTGCGGAAATCCTTGCCGGTGAGCGCGGCGATCTCGGCTGCAACGGTGGTATCAAAGCCCGCAGGGGCGTTGAGCCCCGTGCCGACGGCCGTGCCGCCAAGGGCAAGCTCTTTCAGCGGCTCGAGCGCAAGCAGCAACAGCGCGCGGTCGCGCTCCAGGCTGGTGCGCCAGCCGGAAATCTCCTGTGGGAAGGAAATGGGTGTGGCATCTTGCAGGTGGGTGCGGCCGGATTTGACCACGCCCTCGTTCTCCTGCTCCAGCCGGACAAAGGTGGCCGTGAGGGTGTCGATGGCGGGGATCAGCTCGTCTTCGATGGCACAGACCGCCGCGATGTGCATCGCGGTGGGGAAGGTGTCGTTGGAAGACTGGGACATATTGATGTCATCGTTGGGGTGCAGCAACTTTTTGCCCGCGATGGCGTTGCCGCGATTGGCGATGACCTCATTGGCGTTCATGTTCGACTGTGTGCCCGAACCGGTCTGCCAGACGACAAGCGGAAAGTTGTCGGAAAGCTGGCCGCTGATGACCTCGGATGCGGCCTGTTCGATGGCGGCGAGCTTTTCTGCGGTCATCTTCTCCGGGCGCAGGGCGCGGTTGGCGCGCGCGGCGGCCAGTTTGAGAACGCCAAAGGCGTGGATGATCTGTGCGGGCATCGTCTCAATGCCGACACCGATGGGGAAATTATTATGGCTGCGTTCGGTCTGCGCGCCCCAGTATTTATCGGCGGGTACGCGAACCTCGCCCATAGAATCATGCTCGATGCGATACTCCATCCTGTACTCCCCTTTTGTGTTAAATTTCGACCTGGCGGATGACTTCTTTCAGCTTTTCCGCACTGGCGCGGAGCTTGTCGACCTCGCCGTCGGTCATCTGGTTGAGAATCTTACCGCGCACGCCGGTATTGTCGACCAGAACCAGCGTCGACAGGCAGACATCGTTGACCCCGTATTCGCCGTGCATCATGGTCGAAACGGTGACGGCCGTGCCGGCGGTACTCTGGACGCATTTGCACAGGTGGCAGACGGACATGGCTACGGCGTAGAACGTCGCGCCCTTGTTCTTGATGACCTGGCCGCCGGAGGTTTTGACGAACTGCTCGATCTCCTCGTAGTTCTGCTCCCACTTGATGCGGTCGTGGTCGGGCGAGTGTGCCTTGTACGAGTCGATGTGGTTGTTGGCGATATGGACAAGGCTCCAGGGAACAAAGGAGGAATCGCCGTGTTCGCCGTAGACGTGAGCGTGGACATTCTTGGGGCTGATGCAAAAGCGCTTGGCCAGCGTCGATTGCAGACGGCTGGTGTCAAGGATCGTGCCCGAGCCGATGATATGATTTTCGGGAATACCGGAAATTTTGTGGAAGACGTAGGTCAGCACGTCGACCGGGTTGGAGACGATGATATAGATGGCATCCGGCGCGGCGGCGGTGATCTGCGGTGTGATCTGTTTGATGACCTCGACGTTGGCCTGCGCCAGCTCGAGCCGGCTCTGGCCGGCTTTGCGCGGCAGACCGGAAGTGATGATGACGATGTCGGAGCCGGACGCGGCATCATAATCGCCGGAACGGACAATGGTGGGCGAGCAGAACGGCGCACCCTGGTAGATGTCCATGGCTTCGCCAAATGCCTTTTGCTTGTTGACATCGATCAGGACGATCTCCGAGGCGATGCCCTGGATCATCAGGTCGTTTGCAATCGTCGCGCCGACACTGCCAGCGCCGATAACGGTGATCTTACTCATACTCAAATCCCCCAGTTCATTTTTCATGCGTTTTTCATTCTAAAAATACCGATATAATTTTATCGGTTTGCCAGTATAGAATTATATCGGGTTCACGCGGCAAGTTCCAATGCTTTTTTGCGGCCGGATATGCCCTTTTTCATATGGACTTTTTTCCGCACTGCGGGTGTTTTTTCAGACAAAAGCCTTGTGTTCCCGGACAAACTGAACAAATCCGGCTTCGATCTCGCTCATTGCATATTGTTTGTGATATACCAGCGCGTTGAGGTACAAGCTCTGGTTGTCGCTGCACGGCAGCTGGACAAGGTTCCAGCGGCGGATGCACGACTCCGGAATGGCGGGCGCGAACATATACGCGTTCGGAATCTTCTCGAGCAGGGTCATCTGCGCAAGGCGGTCGACGCTGTAGATCTTGCGGCGCACCGGCTCTTCGGGTTTGCCCTGGACGCGGAAGACATCGCCGTGGACGATCTCCGGCAGGCCGTCGAGCTGGGCGCGCACGAGCGCCTTGTTCTGCGCGAGCGGGTGCTGCTGGTTCATGGTGACGAGGTAGTGGTATTTGCCCAGCAGTTCAAAGCTCAGGCCGCGCGCGCCGGTCTGCTCGTCGAAGTAGTCGCGGTATTCCGAGCGGAAGCGGATGACACCGATCTCCGTCTCGCCGCCGGCGAGCATTTCCAGCGCCGTGCGCGCGTGACACTCGCGGATGACCGCGTCGACCGGTTCGGCCTGTGGTAAGTCGGCAAGGTACTGCGCCGTCAGGTCGAGCATGGCCGCCGAGCGCGGAATGCAAACGCGCAGGCGGTTGGCCACGGCGCGCTTCGGGCCAAGAGCCTCGATGGCCTCAGTCTCGCGCAGGATGGATTTGGCGTGCTGCAAAAAGATCGTCCCGCGCGTGGTCGGGCGCACGCCGCGCGTCGAGCGCTCAAAAATGCGGAAGCCGAGCATCTGCTCGACATCGTGCAGGATGCGGCTGAGGTTGGGCTGGCCGATGAAGAGGTTTTCTGCGGCCTGGGAGATCGAGCGGGTACGTTCGATCTCGATGATATATTGTAGATGTTGTGTGTTCATGGTTCGTCTTCGCCTCTTTCCATATCAAATCTAATATACCAGCTTTCGGCGGGTTTTGCAATGCGTTGGGGGAATTTTCCGGTGTAAAAATTCAGATACCCTGCGCGTGCGGTTCGCGGCGCTCGGAAAGCAGCGGAAGCTCGACGAAAAAGCGGTTCTCCCCTGCCGCGCTTTCTGCCCAGATGCGGCCACGGTGGGACTCGACGATGGCCTGTGCGATGGACAGGCCCAGGCCAAAACTGCCGTCGCGGCGGCGCGCGGCATCGGCGCGGGTGAAGCGTTTGAAAATATCGCGCAGCTGCTGGTCGGTCATCGGCTGCCCTTCGCTTGCCACGCACAGGCGCGCGCGGTTGTGTGCGCAGGGCGCGAGCCACAGCTGCACCGTGCCGCCGGTGGCGTATTTGCGCGCGTTGTCAAGCAGAATCTCCACAAGCTGGCGCAGCTGGCGTTCGTCCCCGCTGACGTACAGCTGCGCAGCAAGGTGCGTCTGCAAAAGCAGACCGCGCTCGTACAGGGCAGCTTCAAACAGCAGCGCCGTGTCACCGGCCAGCTCACTGAGGTCAACGGGCGCAAATGCCGCCGTCTGGCTGTTTTCGGCGCGCGCAAGCTCCAGAAGGCTCTCAACGAGCTGGCGCATCTGCTGCGCCATGACGGTGATGCCGTCGGCAAAGGTCTGCTTTTGCTGCGCGTCGTAGTCCTGGCTTTGCAGAAGCTCGGCATTGGTGAGGATGACGGTCAGGGGCGTTTTGAGTTCGTGCGAGGCATCGGCGACGAACTGCTTTTGCTGCTGCCAGGCCGTTTGCACCGGGCGCACCGCCCAGCGCGCAAGCAGCACGGCAAGCAGGAAAAACGCAAGCAGGCTCAGCGCGCAGATCAAACAGCCCGTGCGTACAAGGCTTTGCAGCGCGGCGTGTTCCCCGGAGATGTCGGCGAAGATCACGCGCCCCGACACGCGGCAAAAGCGCAGGGCATATTCCGGCAGCTCGCCGATGGACTGCGGCGAGGCGTAGGCCGCAGCCGCAACGAGCGTAAGAAACTGCCGGTCGGTCAGGTCATAGTTGCTCGAGCCGATGGCGACAAGGTTGCCGAACGCGTCGCGCTGCAAAACGAAATACGGCAGACGCACCTGCGCCGGTTCGTCACCGGGCTGGATGGGTTCAAAGGGATCGGCGGCGATGGCCTGCATGATGCTGATGGACTGCGCGCGTAGGTTCTGGCGCGTAAAGGTATAGAACAGGCTGAAGATGACCCCCAGCATAAGCGCCGCGACCGAGACGATCACGACGATGATCTTGATGCGCAGCTTTCGGATCATGACGCATCGACCTCCAGATGATAGCCCAGCCGCCGCACGGCTTCGATGCGGACATTCGAGCCGATGGCGCGCAGCTTTTTGCGCAGGAAGCCGACATAGACCTCCACGTGATTCTCCACGGCGTTGGAGTCAAAGCCCCAGACGCGCGACAAGATCGCCTCTTTGGAGACGTTCTGCCCCTTCATTTGCAGCAGATAGCGCATGACATCGAACTCCCGCGCACTCAACCGCAGCTGCTTTTCGCCGCACACGAGCGTCCCGGTCGACAAGTCCAGCGCCGTGTTGCCGAACGACAGCTCGTTGACCTGTGCGCCCTGCCGCCGCAAAAGCGCGCCGATGCACGCAAGCAGCTCACGCGTGTCAAAGGGTTTGGTGAGGTAGTAGTCCGCGCCGGCGTTCAGCCCCTCGATGCGGTCTTCGAGCGACGAGCGCGCGGTGAGCATCAAAATGGGCGTGCCGCAGTGCTTCGCGCGCACCTGCCGCGCAAGCCGGTAGCCGTCCAGGCCGGGCATCATGACATCCAGAATGAGCAGGTCATAGATCCCCGTTTCGGCATACTCCACGCCCGTCTGGCCGTCGTAGACGGCCTCGACGGTGAAGCCCTTGCTTTGCAGCATGGCGCTGAGGGAGTCTGCCAGCAGTTTTTCATCCTCGATGATGAGAATTTTCATGGGTGTTCCATCTCCGTTTGTTGGCTTTTGTTTCTATGGTAAGCGGTAACGCTGAAATGAGACTGAAAAATCCGCTTCCGCACCGGTGGAAAAAACGCACAGCCCCGAAACAGGACTGTGCGTATGCTTCACAGGGGTATCATTCCGCAGAGATCAGGTAATAGTAGATCGGCTGGCCGCCGCTGACGAGGTTGATCTCGGCTGCGGGCGCGTGCTGCTGGAACAGCTCGAGCGCTTCACTCGCCTGCTGTTCGGTGATGTCCGCGCCGTAGAAGATGTTGATGAACTCCTTGTCGGCCTGTGCGGCCTTGTCCGCAAGCAGGGTCAAAAGGCTCTCGATCTGGCGCGTCGTGCCGGCCAGTGCGCCGTCACACAGGCCAAGGTAATCGCCCGCGTGGATGTCAAAGCCGTCAAAGTCGGAGTCGCGCGCGGCGTAGGTGATCTGCATGGTCATAACGCCCGGCAGACAGTCGCACATGGCGCTTTCGTTCTCGCTCGGCTCCAGACTCTCGTCGAAGGAAAGCATGGCGCTGATGCCCTGCGGGACGGTCTTGGTCGGGATGACCACGACGGTGCGCGTGGCAAGCTCCGCAGCGGCCTGTGCGGCCATGATGATGTTTTTGTTGTTGGGCAGGACGAAGACGATCTGCGCGGGTGTGCGCTCGATGGCGGAAAGGATGTCCTCAGTCGAGGGGTTCATGGTCTGGCCGCCCTCGATGATCGCGTCGACCCCAAGGTCACGGAAGACACCGGCCAGACCCGCACCGGCGCAGACGGCCACGCAGCCGTAACGTTTTTCGGGTGCGGCGGGTGCAGCAGGGGCGGCGGGTGCGGCTTCCAGCTCCCGCTCGACCGCGTCAAGATCATCGGTGGAGCGCGCCTTGCGTCCGGCGGTCAGATCGTCATGTTGCAGGCGCATATTTTCGATCTTGGCCAGTTCCAGCGTACCATACTTCTGCGCTTCGCTGAGTGCGTCGCCGGGAATGTTGGTATGTACGTGGACTTTGAACGCTTCGTCATCCTCGCCGATGACAAGGCTGTCGCCAATGCTGTCGAGATAGGCGCGCAGCGGGTCGAGCGAAGTGATATCCTCGCGCTTGCGGACGATGAAGACGGTGTCAAATGCAAAGGTGATATCCTCGGAGTCAAACAGGCCGAAGTCTGCTTCGTCGTTGGGCGCGGCTTCGTCGCATACAACGTCGTTGCCGCGCAGGCTTTCCAGCATTCCGCGCAGAATCAGACAAAAGCCCATGCCGCCGGCATCGACCACGCCCGCTTTTTTGAGGACGGGGTTCTGGTTGACGGTATTGTCGAGCGCCGCCCAGGCTGTCTCAAGGCAGTGGGTCAGGACGTATTCCAGCTCAGCATTTTCTGCGGCAAGATCGCGCGCGGCATCGGCGGCCAGGCGCGAAACGGTGAGGATAGTGCCCTCGGCGGGCTTCATGACGGCCTTATATGCGGCCTCGACCCCGGCGGTGAGGGCAGCAGCAAAATCCGCACCGTCGGCCTCGGTCTTGCCTTTGAGCCCCTTGGAAAAGCCGCGGAACAAAAGCGACAAAATGACCCCGGAGTTGCCGCGCGCACCGCGCAGCAGCGCAGACGCGGTCACATCGGCGGCTTTGGTCAGGGTCAAACCCTCGGCGCGGCGCAGCTCCGCCGCGGCGGCGTTGATGGTCATGCCCATGTTGGTGCCGGTGTCACCGTCGGGTACCGGGAAGACGTTCAGCTCGTTGACCTTTTGCTTGTTCAGGTCGATCTCGGCGGCGGCAGAGAGCATCATGCGGGAAAAAGCCGCGCCGTCAATGGTTTTTATCATGGTTTACCTCCGTGCGCGCGAATATCTGTGCGCGTGAGTTGAGATTCAGTCGACACAGATGGAGTCGACGAAGACGTTCACGGCCCGCACCTCGGTGCCCGTGGACTTGGTGACGAAATACCGCACCTCGCTGATGATGGCGGCGGCGATCGCGTTGAGATTGACGTTTTTATCGACCATGATGTGCAGGTCGATGCAGATGGAGTTATCGGCGTTGAAGGTGACCTTTACGCCCTTGCCCATGGCCTCTTTGCGCAGCAGATGAACCAGCCCGTCCGTCATCGAACGCACAGCCATGCCCTTAACACCAAAGCAGTTGGTCGCGGCAAAGCCGGCGATATTGGTATACACAGCACTGTCGACCGTGATCTGGCCGAGATCTGTATGCATACGGATCATCAAAATTCCTCCTTTACAGGATAAACTGCATCTATTTTAACCGATTCGGCGCAAAAGTACAAGAGGGAAAATGCCCTCAGTCCGTTTCGTAGCCGCTCACGCCGTTGCGCTTCATCCACTGGAGCTTTTCGTCCATCAGCGCGCTGAGCGTTTCGTTCGGCTCGCGGCCAAAGCCGGTGAGGTATTTGCGCAGGTCGTACAGATCGTTATAGGTGAGGTAGGGATAATCACCCGTCAGGTAGGTACCGTCGGGCAGACGGCTGTAGTAGAGGTTGTGGTCGTCCATGACCCACTGCAAGCCGGTGTCCTCGATGCCTTTGAGCAGGCGGTCGGCCAGCGCGCGCAGATCGTCGCGCCCCAGCAGGTCGGACGCGTGGTACAAAGCCAGACACTCCGCCGCCTGATGGTTGAGCGAAGTGTGCGGCGCGTTCAGCTCTGCCGCGTGCCAGTAGTCCGGGATGAGCCAGCCGCCGTTTTGCGTGGAGATGTGGGTTGCGTCGGCCAGCTGGAGATAGAAGCCGACGTAGCGGGTGATGGCTTCGGTGAACATCCCGCTGCCGAATTTGCGCTCGGCCGTGATGAGAATTTCAAGCAGATCGGTATTGAAGCGGGTGTCGTAAAAGCCCGGGCCGATGCCGAAATCGCCTTGCAGCCACTCGCTGCCCGGTTCGGTCGCCCAGTAGCCGTAACTGTTTTGCCGCTGCACCATGGTGTCGAGCATCAGGATGGTCAGCGCGGCGGCTTCGCTGCACCGGGGCATTTGCGCGAGGAAGTTTTTGATGGTATAGCTGGCAACACAGCAATAATAATAGTTTTCCCCTGTGGGGATGTAGTTATGCGGAGATTGGCGGTAGTAGCCGTCAAAGCACCACTGCGATGCGCCGTTTTTCCCGTATACGATCCACATTCTGGCGCAGTTGGTAAGCTCCCAGTTGAGCATGGCGAAGGGCGTTTCAACGCTCAAAGCGTCGCACACGCGGCCTTCTTGTAGGCCGTAGCCCTGCATCACGACGCGCAGACCCCTGCCGGACGGGATGACGCGCACGTCTCCGTCATGCTCGGGGTGGTAGAGCTTGGTGTCGTTTTCCAGAAGCGTGTAGGTGCGCGGCAGGGCGAGAAAATAGCTCTGGCCGGAGACTGTTTCGATGTAGACAACGGGTGAGGTGAACGTCCCTTCGGCCAGAGGATTCGAGATCCATTCGTCCGCAGCTGCGTCGTAATACCAGATGGTGGCCGCTTCGGTGATGGTACGGTCGAAAAAGATGCTCGTTCTGCCCACGCCCGTGGCGCGAAAGCCCGTGGCCGTCGCGCCGTCGGAGACGATGTATTTGCGGCTTTGCACTTCGCAGCCGTATTGGCGCACGGTGTTGGTGTACAGCTCGGCGGTGTAGTAAGCCGACGAGAGTACCCGCTCGGGCGCATCTTTGGCTGGCGTTTCGTCGGCGGGCGGTTCGTCCGGCTCGGCAGGTTCGTCCGGGTGTTTCGCTTCGGCGGCGGTCTGGGCTGCTTCGGGTTCTGCTGCTGGGGCGGTAGGCGGCTGCGCCGGGGTGCAGGCACACAGCAGCACCAGCACCAGAATCAGAAGCAGGCTCAGGGTCTGTTTTTTCATCGTTTGTCCTCCAGCGGGGATTTTGCCGCGAACGCGGCAAAAAACGGGACGTCCCGTTTTCAGTGGTATGCGGTGGGTCGAGCGGACTCGACCCACCGCAAAATCTGCGGTTCAGGTGGTTCAGATCATGCTTTCCTGCCAGCACGCGGGCGCTTCAAGTCCCATCATGGTGACAACGGTCGGCGCTACGTTGGCCAGACCATACGCGCCGTCTTTGATGACGAAGGTGTTGTCCGGGTCGTAGATGATGAACGGAACGGGGTTGAGCGAGTGCGCGGTGCGCACGCTGGTCTTGCCCTTTTTCGTCTCGGTCATCTGGTCGGCGTTGCCGTGGTCGGCAGTGATGAGCAGGGTGTAGCCGTATTTGTCAGCGGCTTCTTTGACGCGCGCGAGGGACGCATCGACGGCTTCCATGGCGGTGATGACTGCGCTCATCACGCCCGTGTGGCCGACCATGTCGCCGTTGGGGTAGTTGCAGCGCAGGAAC
>CAYSTN010000060.1:0-13184 GCA_964434135.1 uncultured Oscillospiraceae bacterium | reverse complement strand
CGGACGATGCACCTTGAACCAGGCAATGCGGAACGCCATCATGACGTAGGCCGTGGCGTGTGCCTTGGGGAAGAGGTATTTGATCTTTTTACACGAGCCAATGTACCAGTCCGGCACACCGGCAGCCTTCATTTCTTCTTCCGCGCCGTCCGGCAGTCCGCGGCCTTTTCGCACGGCCTCCATGATCTTGAACGAACGCTTTTCCGGCATTCCGCACGCGATCAGGTAGTTCATGATCTCATCGCGGCAGCCGATGGCCTCGCCGACCGTTGCAGTTTTCGACAAGATGAGGTCGCGCGCGTTGCCGAGCCAGACATCCGTACCGTGGGAGAAGCCCGACAGCCGGATGAGCGTGTCAAACTTCGTCGGCTGCGTCTCCTGCAACATTCCGCGCGTGAAGCCCGTGCCGAACTCCGGGATGGCGACCGACCCAACCGGGCCGAGAATGGGGTCGTCTTCATAGCCCAGCACCTTGCTGGAAGTGAAGATGGACATGGTATCCTTGTCATCGAGCGGGATCTGCTTGGCATCCACACCGGTCAGATCTTCAAGCATTCGGATCATCGTGGGGTCATCGTGCCCCAGCATATCGAGCTTGAGCAGGTTTTCTTCCATGGAGTGGTATTCAAAATGTGTCGTGACCCACTCGGAATCCTTGTCATCAGCCGGGTGCTGCACCGGGCAGAAGTCCCAGATTTCGTTCTCCTGCGGGATGACGACCAGACCGCCCGGGTGCTGGCCGGTGGTGCGCTTGACGTTGACACAGCCGAGCGCAAGCCGGTTTTCTTCGGCTTTGCTGACCGTTTTACCGCGTTCGGAGAGATATTTTTTTGCGTAGCCGTAGGCGGTCTTTTCTGCGACCGTCCCAATCGTACCGGCGCGGAAGACGTGTGTCTTGCCGAACATCTGCACGCAGTAGGCGTGTGCGCGCGCCTGATACTCGCCGGAGAAGTTGAGGTCGATATCCGGGACTTTGTCACCGCCGAAGCCCAGGAACGTCTCAAACGGGATGTTAAAGCCGTCCTTGTCCAGTTTTGCGCCGCACTGCGGGCACACGGCATCCGGCAAATCTGCGCCGCAGGCGCAGTCAGCCGGAACGTCGAAGGTCGTAAACTTACACTGCGGACAGCGGTAGTGCGGCGGGTAGGAATTGACTTCGGTGATGCCGGACAAAAACGCGACGATCGACGAGCCGACCGACCCACGTGAGCCGACCAGATATCCGTGTTCCAGCGAGTTTTGCACCAGCTTCTGCGCGGACATATAGATCACGTCATAGTGGCACGAGATGATGTCGTGCATCTCCGTATCCACACGCTTTTGAATCAGCTCCGGCGGGTGGTCACCGTAGAGCCGGTGGAGCTTGCCATAGACGAGGGATTTGAGGTCTTCGACAGAGTTCTCGATCTTCGGCGCGAAAAGATTGTGCGGGACGGGGCGCAGCGTTTCACACCAGTCTACGATGCGGTTGGGGTTGTCAATGACGACCTCATGCGCCTTTTTCGCGCCGAGATAGGCGAACTCGTCCAGCATTTCTTCCGTCGTGCGCAGATACAGCGGCAGTGGCCGGTCGGCATCGGGCATCTGCTTGGTGGCCAGCAGAATGTGGCGGAAGATCTCATCCTCGGGGTCGAGGAAGTGAACGTCGCCGGTGGCAACGACGGGCTTGCCAAGCTCCTCGCCCAGCTGGACGATGGTGCGGTTGAAACCGCGCAGCTCATCTTCGCTTTCTGCCAGACCTTTATCCAGCATAAAGCGGTTGTTGCAAAGGGGCTGGATCTCCAAAAAGTCGTAAAACGACGCGATGCGTTTCAGTTCAGCCCAGCTTTTGTGGTTCAAAACGGCCTGAAACAGCTCGCCTGCTTCACACGCAGAGCCGATGATAAGCCCCTCGCGCCATTGCAGCAGCTCGGATTTCGGCATGATCGGCACACGACGGAAGTATTTGAGATTTCCGTAGGAGATCAGCCGATAGAGGTTGCGCAGACCGATGGAGTTTTTCGCAAAGACGATGATATGCCGTGCGCGGCGATCCATGATCTTGCTGCCGGAGCGCAGCTGTTGCATCCGCGGGTTGATGGCTTGCAGCGATTCGATTTCCTGTTCACGCAGCATCTTGAAAAAGCGCATGAGCAGATATCCGCAGGTGATCGCGTCATCCGATGCACGGTGGTGGTTAAAGTCCGGCAGGCTCAGCGCGTCCGCGACGATGTTGAGCTTATACTTGCCCAGATCGGGCAGCAGATTTTGCGCGAGAATGAGCGTGTCGACGTAGGTCGGCTGGAAGGTCAGTCCCAGCCGCTCACACGCGGCAGTGACAAAGCCGATGTCAAAGTCGGCGTTGTGCGCGCACAGTGGCCGCCCGTCGACAAATTCCAGGAATTTTGGCAGCGCCTCGGCGATATCCGGCTGACCGGCAAGCATCTGGTCGGTGATACCGGTCAGATCGACGATTTTCGGCAGCAGAGGCCGGTGTGGGTCGACAAAGGTCTGGAAGGTTTCCACTACCTCATTGCCGCGCATGATGGCCGCGCCGATCTCGATGATGGTGTCATGCTGCGAAGACAGGCCGGTCGTTTCCAGATCGAATGCGACGTATTCTTCGTCAAAGCCGCAGTCTGCCTCGCCGTGGACGGCAATACGGTCATCGACGTCGTTGACGTAGTAACCCTCGCAGCCGTATAGAATTTTGATCGGTTCGCCTGTTCCGGCAACCTTGGCCTTGGACGCAGCCTTCATCGCATCGGGGAACGACTGCGCGCCGCCGTGGTCGGTGATGGCAATGGCGCGGTGTCCCCAGCTGGCCGCGCGCTTGACGGCAGCGGCGGTGTCGGTCAGCGCGTCCATCGAAGACATCGTGGTGTGCAGATGCAGCTCCACGCGCTTTTCCAGACTCAGATCCATGCGCTGCGGCGCGGCAATGCTCTCCATGGCCTGCGGCTGCAAGACCATTTCATTGTCATAGCGGTCAAAGCTCATCTTGCCCTGTACGCGCAGCCACATTCCGGGCTGCACGGTGTCGATGATGGGTTTGGCCTTGGCGGCTTCCATAAACTGATTGACGCGCACCGAACCGGTATAGTCGGTCATATCAAAGCACACGACCCACGCGCCGCGTTTTTTCAGTTCCCGGTGCTGTACGGCAAAGACCTTGCCCGCGACGATCACGCGGAACATATCCAGATTCAGTTCGTCCATCCGGACGCTTTTGCCGGAGAACGGACGGCCAAAGAAGACCGGGCCGGTCTGCGTTTGCGTGTTTGCGCCGGGCGCGGGCGCTTTGCTGCCGGGCACGGCAGACGGCGTACCCGCCGCCGGAGCGGGCGTATGCTTGAGCGCTTCGGCGCGCAGACGCGCCGTTTCTTCGAACAAAGCCGCACCCTCTAACGTGCTGGCGGCCTCGACAGCGATCGGTTTCTCCACGCCAAAGCGCTCACGCAGGAACTGCTCTGCCTTTTTGACGTGCGGAGCGAGCGCATCTTTGCCGTTGGCGCGCAGATGAATGACGAGCGCGTCATCCGTCAGCTCGTAGTTTGCACCGGCCAGAATGGCCGCCGAGGGCGAAAACGCGCGGATGAACACCTGCGCCACGTCATGAAAATCCATGCTGCCGAGCGCTTCGGGCGGGTAACGCACCAATAGCTCCAGCCGCCGCAGGCCATACGCAGTCTCTGCGGCCTGAGAAAGTGTCTGGAGCTGTTTTTCACTGAGATATTGGTCTGCCTGCGCGCGCAGCTGAACGGTGCGGGACTGGCGATCCAGCTCCGCATGGTCGATGGTGAGCCGCTGCGCGGCATCGCGCAGCGCATCCGGCAGCTCCAGCGCAGGAAACAGAGCGGAAAAAGTAACGGTACTCATATCAAAGCTTCTCTATGTAGTCCAACAGCGCGGGCAAAAGCGCATCATAGGGGAGCTTTTGCAGCTGCTTGCCTTTGACGAACAAAATGCCGCAATCATCACCGCCGGCAATGCCGATGTCGGCCTCGCGCGCTTCACCCGGGCCATTGACCACGCAGCCCATGACCGCGACGGTGATGGGCTTCTGGCAGTCGGAAAGCGCCTGCTCCACACGGTTGGCAAGACCGATGAGGTCGATCTTCGTCCGGCCGCACGTCGGGCAGGAGATGAGGTTCACGCCCTCACGGCGCAGCCCGGCGGCCTTGAGGATATCGCGCGCGGTCAAAACTTCCTGCACGGGGTCAGCTGTCAGCGACACGCGCAGCGTATCGCCGATGCCCTGACACAGAAGAGCGCCGATACCAACGGCAGACTTGATCGTTCCCATGCGCTGCGTACCCGTCTCGGTGACACCGATGTGCAGCGGATAGTCCGACTGCTCGCTGAACAGACGATAGCTTTCAATCATCAGCGGCACGGAGCTGGACTTCATCGACACGCAGATATCATGAAAACCATAGCGCTCGAGCAGCGCGATGTGGCCGAAGGCGCTTTCCACGAGTGCCTGCGGCGTGGGCGCGCCGTACTTTTCCAAAAGACGCGGCTCCAAGCTGCCGCCGTTGACTCCAATGCGGATGGGGATATTGCGCGCGCCACACGCTTCGACTACGGCACGAACGCGGCTTTCGCCGCCGATGTTGCCGGGGTTGATGCGGATTTTGGCCGCGCCAAGCTCTGCCGCGCGCACCGCGAGGCGGTAATCAAAGTGGATGTCGGCCACCAGCGGTAGCGGCGAAGCTGCGCAGATCTCGCCAAAAGCTTCCGCTGCGGCCATATCGGGCACGGCCAGCCGTGCGATCTGACACCCGGCAGCGGCCAGCGCGCGGATTTGCGACAGCGACGCGGCAACGTCGGCCGTTTTGGTGTTCAGCATCGACTGGATCGATACCGGCGCGCCACCGCCGACCGGAACAGTGCCGACCTGAATTTGTCTGGTTTGTCTTCGTTCCATTATGCACCTACTAACTTCCAGATGTCCTTGAACGTGATAAATGCCATGAATCCAAGCAGCAGGATCATGCCTGCGGCATGGATATAGCCTTCGTATTTTGTGGGGATTTTCTTTTTCGTGAGCGCGGTGAATGCGCTCGAGATCAGCAGGAAAAACACGCGGCCACCGTCGAGCGCAGGCAGCGGCAGCAGGTTCATCACCGCGAGATTGACGGCGATGAACGCACCCAGATACAGAACGTTCAAAATGCCGTCTGCCGTTGTAGCCGAGCTTTCGCCCGTCTGCACGATGGTCGACACCACGCCGACCGGCCCGGACATATCGCTGATCGAAACCAGCCCGGAGACAAGGTCACCCAGACTCATCCAGACCAGCCGCCCGAAATCCAGCGCCGTATACCAGGTGTTTTTTAAGACCGTGCCGAGCGTCTTTTCTTCATAGCCGAAATACAGCCCGTATTTATACTGCTGCACACCGTCTACGTCGTACAGCTGCGGCTGCATGGCAAAGTCGTCCAGCTCCACGAGCTTTCCGTCGCGCCTGACAACGAGATCGTAGCAGCCCGTCTGGTTGCGTGTGAGCAGCGTTCCAACGTCAGCGTAGATATACACCCGCCGTCCGTCGATCCTGTAAAGCTCGTCGCCGACGTGCAGCCCCTGTTCGCTTTGCAGCGGGCAGCCGTCAAAAAAACCGGTGATCTTTGCGCTCGAGAAGCCCGACACACAGCTGTAGATCACGGCCAGCACCACCAGCCCCGTCAGGAAATTCATAAACGATCCGGCGCACAGAATGACCAGCCGCTTCCACCAGCACTTTGAGGTGAACGCGCGCGGGTTGTCGGACTGTTCGTCCTCGCCTTCCATTGCGCAGTAGCCGCCCACGGGGATGCAGCGCAGTGCATAGAGCGTTTCGCCGCGCTGCTTTTTGATGAGCGCCGGGCCCATGCAGAGCGAAAATTCGTTGACCTGCACGTCCAGCGCCTTGGCCGCGAGAAAATGCCCCAGCTCGTGGATGAAGATGAGAAAACCGAAAATGAGGATGGCAAAGAGCAGATACATTCGATCACCTGTCAGGAAAAATATGCGCGGGTTGTCTCTCGCGCGAGCCGGTCTGTCTGGAAGATATCGTCCAGCGTCGGTTCGGCGATACGCGGCAGCGTCAATGCGCGCTCCACGGCCTGCGCGATGTCATAAAAACCGATTTTGTCTTGTAAAAACAGCGCCACGGCTTCTTCGTTGGCGGCATTCATTGCCGTGCAGACGCTGCCGCCGAGCCGCGCGGCCTGTTTGGCCAGTGCGAAGCACGGGAACGCCTCTTCGTCGATGGCATCAAAGCTCAACGGCCCGCACTGTAACAGATCG
This sequence comes from uncultured Oscillospiraceae bacterium, assembly GCA_964434135.1. GTDB lineage: Bacteria > Bacillota > Clostridia > Oscillospirales > Oscillospiraceae > CAG-170. The sequence goes on along the minus strand of CAYSTN010000060.1, from coordinate 6,914 downwards.
AGCGCCGGTGCGGGATTGTGCGCCCGGTTCGGATACGTCATCGCAAGCCCGATGGGAATGCGCATATCGGGCGTACCCAGCTGCGCCATCACCGCGCCGTCAACATAGCGAACCAGCGAATGAATGACCGACTGCCGGTGGATGACGGCGCTCACCTTTTCCAGCGGCAGATCATACAGCCGCATCGCCTCAATGATCTCCAGCCCCTTGTTCATCAGCGTGGCGCAGTCAATGGTGATTTTCGCGCCCATGCTCCAGTTGGGGTGGCGCAGCGCGTCGGCGCGCGTGACTGAAGCCAGCTCCTGCCGCCTGCGGCCGAAGAACGGCCCGCCCGAGCAGGTGAGGATCAGCTGCTCGATCTCGCTGCGATCCCGGCAGCCCATGAGGCACTGGAAAATCGCCGAATGCTCCGAGTCCACGGGGATGATCTGCGCGCCGCTTTGCTGCGCGGCGCGCTGCATCAGCTCACCTGCACAGACCATCGTCTCCTTGTTGGCCAGCGCGATGCGCTTTTTTTCTTCGATGGCCGTGAGCGTGGGGCGCAGCGCGGCAAAGCCGCACACTGCCGCGACAACGGTATCCACCTGCGGCAGCGCTGCCGCTTCACACAGGGCTTGCGCGCCGCCGCGGACTGTTATATTCATATCCGCAAGCCGCACTTTTAATTCCTGCGCTGCCGAAACATCTGCCATCACGGCCAGCTGCGGGCGGTATTTGCGGCATTGCGCCTCAAGCAGCGCAACGTTTTTCTCTGCCGTCAGCGCGGCCACGCGCAGCCGAAGCGAGTCGGCCACAGACAGTGTCTGCTGCCCGATCGAGCCGGTCGAGCCCAGGACGCAGATCGTTTTGCTCACGCCAGCGCCTCCAATCCGTACAGCATCGCATACACGACCGGCGCGATGAACAAGATAGAGTCGAACCGATCCAGCACGCCGCCGTGTGTCAGGAAAATATGGCTGTAGTCCTTGACACCGGCTTCACGTTTGATGAGACTGGTGGACAGATCACCCAGCTGACCGAACACGTTGGCGACCACACCGATGAGCGCCAGATACCACACCGGAAGCTCCATCTGCCAGAGCCACTTTCCTACCAGCGCCAGCAGCGCCATGCCCAGCGCGCTGCCGACCGGCCCGGCGATAAAGCCCGCCCAGGTCTTGTTGGGGCTGACGTGCGGGGCGAACTTCCTGTGGCCGAAGGCCATGCCGCCGAGCATCGAGAACGAATCGCCGATGAACGCGACAACGAACGGCATGAGAACGAACGCCGCGCCCAGATTGCGCAGCTGCGCCAGAAAGCTGTAAAGCGCCGGGAAGACCACTCCTCCGACCAGCGCGACGGCCAGGTCACGGAAGCTGAGCGCTTTTTCTTCGTTTCCGAAGTGCAGGACCGCATACAAAAACAGCGCCATCACCAGCGCCCAGCGCACCACGTGCAGCGCCGTATCCAGCGACAGCGCACCGGCCAGAACGCCCAGTGCGGCGCACAGCACCGTCATGCAGTATACGGGTATGGGCACACGCTTGCCGGCCGTGTGCAAAAGCTCATACGCTGCCGCGCCGGCAATAGCGGCGGTCAGGATCGCAGTCGCGACCGGCGGCAGAATGACGAGAATAACGATCAAAAGCGGCACGCCGACGGCGGCCACGAGCAGTCTTTGTTTCATGTTCGTCCTCCAAACCGGCGCTCACGCTGCTGATAGGACGCGATGGCGCGGCTTAATTCCGTTTCGTCAAAATCCGGCCAGAGTACATCGGTAAAATAATACTCCGCATAGGCCGATTGCCAGAGAAGAAAGTTTGACGTGCGCACCTCGCCGGACGGCCGGATGATAAGCTCCGGGTCGGGGATGCCGTCGGTGTAGAGATAGTGGGCAAAGTCCGCTTCTGTCAGCGCCTGCGGCGATTTTTCGCCCCGGACGCAGTCGGCGGCAAAGCGCCGCGCGGCGTGGACGATCTCGTCGCGGCCGCCGTAGTTGATGCAGATATTCGCCTGAAAGCCCGTGTAGCGGGCGGAGATTTCGTCCGTGCGGTCGATGAGCTGGCGCAGCTTTGGGCTGATCGGGCCGAGCTCGCCGAGGATTTTCAGCCGAATGTGGTCTTTTTCCATCGTATCGATGGCTTCATGCAGATATTTTTCAAACAGCGCCATGATCGCGCCGACTTCGTCGGCGGAGCGCCGCCAGTTTTCCGTGGAAAACGCGTAGACGGTCAGATACTCGATGCCGAGGTTTTTGCAGGCGGTGGCAATACGCCGAAAAGTCTCAGACCCGGCAGCGTGGCCGAGCTTGCGCGGTACACCGCGGCGCTTGGCCCAGCGTCCGTTACCATCCATGATGATGGCAATGTGGCGCGGCAGGGGATTGCGTTCATCCATATGCAATGCCTTTCAAAACAAAAGCCGCCGTCCGGCGGCTTTTGCAGGTTGATAAAATGCTTGGTTTCGGGCGGCGCTCAGATCTCCATCAGTTCCTTTTCCTTCTTGCCGCACATCTCGTCAATCTTCTTGATGTGCTTGTCGGTCAGATCCTGAATGTCCTTTTCGGCCTTCTTTTCTTCGTCCTCAGTCAGTTCGGACTTCTTCTGTGCTTTTTTGACGAAGTCGACTGCGTCGCGGCGGATGTTGCGGATGGCGACCTTGGAGTCTTCGGCATATTTGCGCACCTGCTTGGTCAGATCTTTGCGGCGCTCTTCCGTCAGCTGCGGGAACAGAAGCCGGATGACGTTGCCGTCGTTCTGTGGATTGATGCCAAGATCCGAAGTCTGGATGGCCTTTTCAATGGCTTTGAGCAGGGTCTTGTCCCACGGCTGGATGACCAGCGTGCGGGGGTCAGGCGAGGAGATCGTGCCGACCTGATTGATGGGACTCGGCTGGCCGTAATACTCCACCGTGATGCGGTCGAGTACCTGCGCGTTGGCGCGGCCTGCGCGCACCGCAGCGAAGTCGGAAGCGAGTACATCGAGCGTTTTTTCCATTTTGCGCTGAAATTCCTTGAGATCTGCCATGTTAGAGTTCCTCCTTTACAATCGTGCCGATCGGCTCGCCCATTACGACGCGCAGGATGTTCTGCGGGTCTTTGAGTGCGAAGACCTGAACGGGAATATGGTTATCCATGGAAAGCGAAGTTGCGGTGGTGTCCATGACGGCCAGATGCCGCGCGAGTACCTCGTCATACGTGATGGCATCATACTTGACGGCGGTGGGGTCTTTGGCCGGGTCTGCGGAATAGACGCCGTCGATGTTCTTTGCCAGCAGGATCGCGTCAGCGTTGATCTCTGCTGCGCGCAGGACTGCGCCCGTGTCGGTGGAGAAGAAGGGGTTGCCCGTGCCGCAGCCAAAGATGACGACGCGCCCCTTTTCCAGATGCCGGATGGCCTTGCTGCGGATATAGGGTTCTGCGATCTGGTTCATGGCGATGGCAGTCTGCACGCGGACGGCTACGCCGCGCTGCTCCAGACAGTCGGCCACAGCCAGCGCGTTGATGACCGTTGCGAGCATTCCCATGTGGTCTGCGCGGGTGCGTTCCATTTTGCCGCCGCCGTCTTTGACGCCGCGCCAGAAGTTGCCGCCGCCGACCACAACACCGATCTGCACACCGGCTGCGACGCACTGCTTGATTACGTCGCACACCCCGCCGATGACGGAGAAGTCCAGCCCGCGGTGTGCGTCTCCGGCCAGCGCTTCGCCGCTGATTTTCAGAAGTACGCGTTTGTATTTCGGTTCACTCATGATACAAAACTCTCCTTTTCGATTCGCATCTATTTTATAATAGATTGGGCGAGTTGAAAAGAGGAAAAATTAAAAAAACCGGAATGTTTTCATTTTTTTCACAATCCGGCGCTCTGCCGTGATTTCCTGATTGCGTTACGCGGGCAAATCAGGTATAATAACAAGGTTACAGGACAATTCATCCGGGAGGATCATGCAATGGAAGAAGAAAGAAAGCCCTTGGAGAGCAAAAACTTCATCGATGCCTTTATCGAAGAGGATACCGCCCCCGGCGGGCAGTTCGCAGGCAAGCGTGTGCATACCCGCTTCCCGCCCGAGCCGAACGGCTATTTGCACATCGGCCACTGTAAGGCGCTGACCATCGACTTTGGCACGGCGGAGAAATTCGGCGGCCTGTGCAATCTGCGTATGGACGACACCAACCCCACCAAAGAGGACACCGAGTACGTCGACGCGATCAAGACCGACATCCACTGGCTGGGCTTTGACTGGGGCGACCGGTTTTATTATGGCTCGGATTATTTCGAGCAGGACTACGAATATGCAGTTGAACTCATCAAAAAGGGTCTGGCTTACGTCTGCGACCTCACACCGGAGCAGTTCAGCGCCTATCGCGGCGACGTGGGCAAGCCCGCCGTCTCGCCGTACCGCGACCGCTCGGTCGAGGAGAATCTGGATCTGTTCGCGCGCATGAAAAACGGCGAGTTCCCCGAGGGCAGCCGTACCCTGCGCGCCAAGATCGATCTGGCTTCCGGCAACTTCAATATGCGCGACCCCGTGATCTACCGCATCCGCTACCTGCACCACCACCGGCAGGGCGACAAGTGGTGCATCTACCCCATGTACGACTTTGCCCACCCGATCCAGGACGCGCTCGAGGGCATCACGCACTCATTGTGTACGCTGGAATTTGAGGCGCACCGGCCTTTGTACGACTGGGTGGCGAACAACGTCTCTATCCCGTACCACAAACCCCGGCAGATCGAGTTTGCCCGCCTTGGCATCGACCATACCGTCATGTCCAAGCGCAAGCTGCGCCAGCTGGTCGAGCAGAACTACGTCAGCGGCTGGGACGATCCGCGTATGCCGACGCTCTGCGGCCTGCGCCGCCGTGGCTATACCAGCCGCGCCATCCGCAACTTCTGCGAGCGCATTGGCGTGGCCAAATCGGCCAGCACGGTCGAGTATGCCTTCCTGGAACACTGCCTGCGCGAAGATCTCAACGACACGGCAGCGCGCACCATGGCGGTGCTGCGCCCGGTGAAGCTTGTCATCACCAACTATCCCGCCGACAAGACCGAGACATTCGAGATCGAGAACAACCCCGTCCATCCGGAGCAGGGGACGCACACGGTCAGCTTCTCGCGCGAGATCTGGGTCGAGGCGGAGGACTTCCTGCCGCAGCCCATTCCCAAGTATAAGCGCCTGTATCCCAACGGGCCGGAGTGCCGCCTCAAAGGCGCCTACCTCATTTCCTGCACGGGCTGCAAGCTGCGCGATGACGGCTCGGTCGAGGAGATCTACGCGACCTACGACCCCGACTCGCGCGGCGGTGATCCCGCCGACGGCCGCAAGGTCAAGGGCGCGACGCTGCACTGGGTCGACTGCCGCACGGCTGTCGATGCGGAAGTCCGGCTCTACAGTGACCTCTTCAGCGATGCCCAGCCTGACGGCGCGGACAAAAACTTCCTCGACTGCCTGAACCCCGATTCGCTCGAGGTTTTGACCGGCTGTAAGGTTGAGTCCGCTCTGGTCGAGACGGCGCGGCAATACGATGCCGAAGGCGCTGCGCGCACCGCGCGTACCGCGCCGGGCTTCCAGTTCATGCGTGTGGGCTATTTCTGCATGGACAGCCGCGACTGCCGCGAAGACCACCTGGTCTTCAACCGCAGCGTCCTGCTCAAAGACGGCTTCAAGCCCGGCAAATAACCCCAAAACGAACCCAAAACCGCAAGCGCCCCGGCTGCTTTCGCAGCCGGGGCGCTTATCGTTACTATTTCGATGTTACGAGTCGGCTTCTGCTTCCTGCGACTCGGTGCGTGCGCGCACGTGCGCGCAGATGGCGGCAAAGGTCTGCTCGCTCACGTCATGCTCGACCTTGCACGCGTCTTCGCGCGCAGTTTTTTCGTCCACACCGATGCGCATGAAAAATTCCGTCAGCATTTTGTGCCGGGTATAAATGCGCTCGGCGATCTCCAACCCGCTTTCCGTCAGCGAGATCAGCCCGTCGCGGTTCATGGTGATGTACCCGCTTTGCTTGAGCTGCTTGGTGGCGTAAGAAACGCTGGGCTTGGTCACGCCCAGATGCTCGGCCACGTCAATCGAGCGGATATAGCCGCGCTCTTCGCGCAGCATCAGCATCGTCTCCAGATAATCCTCGGCTGCTCTGCGTACACTCACAGCAAACTGCACCAACCTTTCCCGGTAAACTTCTTTAAGGTTAACATACTTGAACAAAAAATGCAAGCACACATATTTTTTGCATTTTCCGGTTGACAATCCCAGTTAGACGTGCTAAACTGTCAGACAGTTAGAGAGTTCTAATGATTCTTTTTTCTTCCTTGGTTAGTCAATGCTAACTGAAATTAGACAAATCAAATCAATGCAGACAGGGGGCGCGGATTTTGATGCCGTTAACACTCGCAGCGACCGGCGAAGAGACGATCATCCGCAAGATCGGGGGCAATCCCGAGGTCAAAAAGCATCTGGCAGATCTGGGTTTTGTGCCCGGGGATACCGTGATGGTTGTTTCCGCGCTGGGCGGGAACGTCATTGTCAAGGTCAAGCAATCGCGCGTGGCCATCAGTGAAGAGATGGCGCGCAGAATAATGGTGTAAGGAGAAAGACACATGAAAACATTGAAGCAGGCCAACATTGGCCAGACCGTCACGGTCGTCAAGCTTCACGGCGAAGGCCCGGTGAAGCGCCGCATCATGGACATGGGCATCACCAAAGGTGTCAGCGTGACCATCCGCAAAGTTGCGCCGCTGGGAGATCCGATGGAGATCACCGTGCGCGGATACGAGCTGTCTTTGCGCAAAGCCGACACGGAAATGATCGAGATCGCCGAGGACGATTGAGAAAAGGAGAAGTATCATGGAAAAACAGATCAGAATTGCCCTTGCGGGCAACCCGAACAGCGGCAAGACCACGCTGTTCAATGCGCTGACAGGCTCGAATCAGTT
>CAYSTN010000059.1:0-13580 GCA_964434135.1 uncultured Oscillospiraceae bacterium | reverse complement strand
TTGCCGTCGACAACGATGTAGTTGTCTTCGCCTTCGCCCTCATGGAACTCAACGGTGTGACCCTGCGCAACGTAGTTGCCCTGCGTGGAGTCGTACTTCAGCAGGTGCGCGAGCATCTTGGCGGAAGTCAGGTCGTTGATGGCGACGACTTCGTAACCCTCAGCGCCGAACATCTGGCGGAAGGCCAGACGACCGATACGGCCAAAACCATTGATCGCAACTTTAACAGACATAGTGAATTTCCTCCTTATTACCTGCCGGTGCATACCGGCCAATATACTTGTTTTTTCACAAACTTCTGCTAAATTATACTGCATTATTCTTCCTGTGTCCAGTATTATTTTATCCAAAATGCAAGCTTTTTTCCCAAAAATTCTTTACATTTTCGTTGCCGAAATCAAAAAAATCGTTAGCTTGGCTGAAAGATTTTTTGCTCGTGTGAATTTTTTGTAAACATGGCCACAGCGCGACAAATTTTTCATGAAATGGTCACATTTATTCGCTACTGTAATGCATATTTTCGAAAAAAGGACGGGTAGTATGCTGGAATTAAAGAACATTGTAAAAGATTACGAGACGGGTGAGAGTGTTGTCCACGCGCTGAAAAACGTCAGTTTACGCTTTCGCCAGAGCGAATTTGTCGCTATTCTTGGCCCATCCGGGTGCGGCAAAACGACGCTTTTGAACATCATCGGCGGCCTGGATCAGTACACATCCGGCGATCTGGTGATCGGCGGGCGCTCGACCAAAGATTTTTCCGCGCGCGACTGGGATACCTACCGCAACCACTCCATCGGTTTTGTCTTTCAGAGCTACAACCTCATTCCGCATCAGACCGTTCTGCAAAATGTTGAGCTGGCGCTGACGCTCTCGGGTGTCAGCAAAGCAGAGCGCCGCCGCCGCGCCGTGCAGGCGCTGGAGAAAGTCGGCCTCGGTGACCAGCTGCGCAAAAAGCCCAACCAGATGTCCGGCGGGCAGATGCAGCGCGTGGCCATTGCGCGCGCGCTGGTCAACGATCCGGATATTCTGCTGGCCGACGAGCCGACGGGTGCGCTCGACTCCGAGACTTCGGTACAGATCATGGAGCTGCTGAAGCAGATTTCGGGCGAAAAGCTCATCATCATGGTCACGCACAACCCCGAGCTGGCCGCGCGCTACGCCTCGCGCACGGTGCGGCTGCTTGACGGCGAGCTGCTGTCCGACTCCGACCCGTGTGAACAGGCCGTCCCGGCGCTGCCCGCACAGCCGAAGGACAAGCGCACGTCGATGTCGTTTTTTACCGCCCTCTGGCTGAGCTTCAACAACCTGCTGACCAAGAAAGCCCGTACCATCCTCATGGCCTTTGCCGGGTCGATCGGCATCATCGGCATTGCCCTCATTTTATCGCTCTCCAACGGCATCCAGACCTACATCGACGACGTACAGGAAGACACGCTCTCGTCCTACCCCATCACCATCGAAGCCGAATCCGTGGACATGACCAGCATGGTCACCTCGCTCATGGGTGCGCGGCGCGACGCGCTCACACAGGAACACGACGAGTCGCGTGTCTATGCCTCGAGCGTCATGTATGATCTGATGGACGGCATGGTCAACGCCGAGACGCAGACCAACGATCTGACGGCGTTCCGGCGCTATCTGGACGACCCGAACAGCGAGATTCACAGCTATCTGTCCGGCGTTCGGTATTCGTATGACCTCGATTTGCCCATCTACACGCTCGACGCAGACGAGAACATCGTCAAAGCCGACGTGATGCAGCTGCTGCAAAACATGATGAGCAATATGTACGGCGGTGATTACAGCAGCTATTTTTCCCAATTCGGCAGCTACTACTCTGCCATCAACGTCTGGGAAGAACTGCTGGCTGCGGAAGACGGCAGTCTCATCTCGCCGCTGGTCGAGTCGCAGTATGATATCCTCTATGGCCGCTGGCCGGAGCGCTACGACGAGGTCATTCTGGTCGTCAGCGAGAACAACGAGATCTCCGACCTTGTCATGTACGCAATGGGTCTTCGCACCGAGCAGGAGATGACCGAGGCCATGCAGGCCGCAATGAACGGCGAGAGTCTGGAGAAAAAGGAAGACAGCTGGAGCTTCGCGGAGCTGTGCGAAAAGGAATTTCAGCTGATCCTGCCCTGCGAGTCGTACAGCTATGACGCGGCCACGGGGCGCTATACCGACCTGTCTGCCACGCAGGCGGGCATGGACTATCTGTATCACGCCGACGATGTCGGCACGACGCTGAAGATCGTCGGCATCGTCCGGCCTGACCCCGACGCAGCCGCGTCGATGGTCACCGGTTCGATCGGCTACACCACGGCGCTGACGCAGCACGTGCTGCAAACGACGGCAAGCAGTGACATCGTCCGCCAGCAGCTGGACGAGCCGGAGACGGACGTGCTGCTGGGTCTGCCGTTCCGCACCGGTGACGAACCCGAACCGACCGAAGCGCAGCAGCGCGAGGCCGTGCAGGCGCAGCTGGATGCGGCGGACGAGCTGACGCGCGCGCAGATGTTCACCGCCATGTCCCAGCAGCCGTCGCAGGCGTATCTCGACGCGGTCAGTGCGCAGACCATGGCCGGGATGACCCGCCAGAGCATTGAGCAGCAGATGACGCAGTCCTACGCCGACGAAATGGGCACCGACCCGGAGACTGTGCGCGCGTATATCGCGCAGATGGACGATGAAACGCTCTTTGCGTATGTGGAAAACATGGTTCGCGAGTCGGCAGCCGAGCAGTACGCGCAGTCCGCAGCCGAACAGCTCTCCGCGCTGAGTACCGCACAGCTGGCCGCCATGATGGATCAGGCTGAACCGGATGCCGAGCAGCTGCGCTATCTCTATGATACTTACGTACCCGATACCCTTTCCGACGCGACGCTGGAAGAAAACCTCACGACGCTTGGCTACGTGGAAGAAGATAAGCCCGCTCGTGTGAGCCTGTACGCCCCGACGTTTGAGGACAAAGACGCGGTTGCCGACTGCATCACGCGCTACAACGAAGCGCTCAGCGAAGACGAGCAGCTCACCTACACCGACTATGTGGCGCTGCTGATGAGTTCCATCACGACCATCATCAATGCCATTTCCTATGTCCTGATCGCCTTCGTGTCGATCTCGCTGGTTGTCTCGTCGATCATGATCGGCATCATTACCTATATCTCCGTACTTGAGCGCACAAAAGAGATCGGCATCCTGCGCGCCATCGGCGCGTCGAAGCGCGACATTTCGCGCGTGTTTAACGCCGAAACGCTCATCGAGGGTCTGGCCGCCGGCGCGTTTGGCATTGGCCTGACGCTACTGCTCATCATCCCCATCAACGCCATCGTGCAGCACCTGACGGGCATTGCCTCGCTGGGCGCGAGCCTGCCGTGGAAGGCTGCGGTGGTGCTGGTGTGCATCTCGATGCTGCTGACGTTCCTTGCGGGTCTGATCCCGTCGAGCATCGCCGCGAAGAAAGACCCCGTTGTCGCGCTGCGAACGGAATAATCCCCGCTCCCCTTCTCAATATAACACACGATCCCCGGGCAGCTCTTGCCGCCCGGGGATGTTTTATGCCCGGCCATTTGGCCAGTCTCGCCCATTACCCGCCGATGGCAAGCAGGTTCTGGGGATTGTCGGTGGTTAGCTTGTCGATGTCATCGGGGTCGATCAAATCCGCATAGTTCCACAGCTGCATACAGCAGCTGTCGGCAAAGCCGCAGAAGCCCACGTTGCCAAACGTCAACCCATACGCTTTTGACGAGGTATCGTGGCCAAGGACGATCTGCGAACCGTAGCCGCTGCGCAGCAGCTCGATGAGCGCCTTGAGCCGGTCTGCGTCGTTCGGCAAAATGCTGACCGTCGAGTTCCACGCATCAAAGCCAATGTAGCAGCCCTTGTCCAGAATCGTCTTGTGCAGCTTCACGTCGACGTTGATTGCAGTGTCCATATCGCGGATATACGCACTGAGGTCATACGGTGTGCGCACATACTGATCCAGATGCATCATGTTGAGCCGGTTCGGCTTGACCCCGTGCGAAAGGGCGAAATCGGCAATGCGGATGATCTGCTCGGCGCTCATGCCGGGGCCGGAATGCACGTGTAGGCTCATGCCCGTCTCGGCAGACAGCTGCGAGAGTGCTTCGAGCGTTTCCCACTCACATGGTGACAGCTGCATCCCGTTTTTCGCGTCGGCGTTGAAGCCGCACTTCAAAAAGCCCGGCCGGATGCCCGTGCCGTCGATGCCCTCGTCGATCTCTTTGCGGAACAGCTCGTAGTTCTGCTGCACCGTCAGCTCGCGGTACTGCGGCGCGCGCCCATCCTTATAATACAGACCCGTACACACCACGATGTGTACGCCCGTCTGCTCGGACACCTGCCGCATTTTCTCCACGTCACCGCGCAGCGAGATCGGTGACGCGTCGACCACGCAGCCGCCGCCGACGCGCTCGCGGAACAGTTCCAGCTCTGCCGTGAGCCACTCGGTATCGTTGCCGATCTGGCAGTCATCGGAGAACAGCGCCGTACCGTCGCGCAGGAATTTCGCGTTTTCCGGCTTCCAGATGAGCATTTCCGGCGGGATCATCGCCTTGTATTCCTGGACGGCCTCGACCAGCGGGGTCATATCGCAGAGCGTATGCTCATGCGCAGTGGTAAAGCCCAGTTCCCCGGGCGCGACATCGCCGCGCACCGTGCGGACGAATTTTTCCATACAAACCCCTTTCTCAATACGCCAGAATGCGGGCAGGATTTTCGAACACCAGCTTGTGCGCCTACTCTTCTCTGCCCATCATCTCGAGAATGCGCAGACCGAAGTCGGCAAAGCGGGTACAGCCGTAGCCGCCGAATTTGCGCCACTCGATCTTGCTGGAGAAGTCATTGCCAAGCGTGAGCTGGTCTTCATAGCCGAGATCGAGCAGCGTGACGAGCGCCTTGAGCCGGTCAAAATCGTCGGGCATAAACATATTCTCGTTCTGGATGGGCATTCCCCACGTGTCCAGACCGATGGTGTAGCCGCGCGAGAGGAGCTTTTTGTGTATCTCCAGATCGAGCGCGCGCTGCGTGTCGAAGTCTTCCAAAAAGTCCATGACCATCGTCCCTGCCACGATGCGGTTGTCCAGGTGGCAGACGTGGACGCGCTCCGGCGAGACGGCATATTTCGCGCACAGCCGGTCGAGGATCTCAACGAGATCGTCGCCGTCGACGGTCGGCTCGGTGTGTACGTGGGTCGACAGCCCCGTTTCTGCCGTCAGACGGATACACGCCTCGACGATGTTCTGCTCGGTCTGGCTACAGGTGTTGAACGCACCTTTCAGGCAGCCCGGCCGCACTGCCGTGCCGTCAATACCGTCTTCGCACTCTTTTTTCATGCTGTTGTAGTAGAAGTCCACGTCGTGGCCTTTCAGCTCCTCCGGGATGGCAGAGTCGTGGTAAAAGCCCGTGGCCGTGATGAAGTGCAGCCCTGTGCGGCGTGAGAGTTCCATAATCTTCCCGGCATAGCCCGGAATGCGGACGTTGCCCGGCAGCGGGTCGACCACGGCATTGCCGCCGAGTTTTTTGAAATAGGCGTACTCGTCGGCCAGGCCTTCCAAATCGTCGATCTGCTGCAAACCTTCACTGAGCAAAAATGTACCGGTTTTGAGATAGGCGTAGTTCTCCGGCGTGAACGTCAGCTGCGCCGGGTCAACGTCGAAGAAGATGGTCTTCATATATTCAGCAGTCGTGCCGAACGTCAGAAAGCTGTGGTCGTGCAGGCTGGTATAGCCCAGCTGGTCGGGTACAATGTCGCCCAAAACGGTCGTAATGCGTTTACTCATAAAAATACCCCCTGATTCTTTAAAAAATGCCCTCTGCCAGTTCTCCGGCAGAGGGCAAACGCCGCAGGTTTACTCGATGTTGGCAGCCTCCAGCTCGGCGAAGAACGCTTCGCGGACAGGCTTGGCGCACTTGCTGGCCGGGAAGGACAGCAGCGCCTGTGCGCTCATGCCCAGCGCGGCGGCCATACGCGGGTCGTCGGAGCGGCAGGTGGGGACGTGCTTGAGCAAGAGCGCATACGCCTGCTCGTTGCCGAAGATCTCAGCCATCTTGGATTTTCTGTTCAGTGCCATTGTTGTTACCTCCAAATAAAAATTTCAAAATTGATTGTTCACTTCTTAAAACCGGGTGCGCGCTCAGTCTTCCACGTCCAGCTTCTGCTCATGCAGATGCCAGAGCATGAATGCGATGGACTGGTCGAGCAGCTCGGAGCTTTCCGGGGTGTTGCGGCCAACGGGTGCAAATGCGTGGAAGCAGCCCGCATAGCGCTTATACGCCACCGGCACACGCGCAGCAAGTGCCTTTTCGACCAGATCTTCCGCATCGGCAGCCAGCGTCTCGCCCTTGTCCCAGACGACGTACATCGGGCACATCCCGGTATAGTCGGCAAAGAACGGCGAAACATACGGGTTTTTGCGCTGGCTCTCGTCCGGGCAGTAGCACCGCGCAAGCGCGCGGATGCCCTCGGGCGTGACGGTGATCTCGTCATAGCCGCGGCCGGAACGGTCGATCGTGTCGGAGAAGTCCGTCACCGGGGAATAGATCACTGCAGCTGCCGGCATCCGCACACCCTCGTCGCGCAGACGCAGCGCCGTTGTGATCGACAGCAGCGCGCCGCCGCTCTCGCCGATGAGGAAGATGGGCACATCGGGGTGCTTTTCCATCGCGGCGCGGTAGGCGTTCACGCAATCGTCCAGCGCCGCCGGGAACGGGTCTTCCGGTGCAAGGCGATAGGAGAACGAGTAGACCGGGATACGCGACTCCCCTGCCAGCATCCCCGCGTAGCCACGCGAGGTGCGCGCATTGCCGCAGACCAGCCCGCCGCCGTGCAGATAGAGAATGATCGCATCCTCGCGCGCAAGCGTCGGCATACTCAGCTCCGCTTCCATGTTGCCCAGCATGAGCTGTTCGTATCTCACGCCCTCTTGCAGCGGCATCGCCGCCTGCGCAGTCTCAACTGCCGCGCGCAGCTTGACCGGATCGATATCTGCGCCGAATGACGGCAGCCCGTCATTGGTCATGGCCTGTGTCGTCTCGCGGATGGTCTGCATCATAAAGCTCGCCATCGTGGTATCCCCTTTCTTTCGTTTTTTGCTGCGCAGCTTAATCGTAGCTGGTCTTATTGACCGCCAGATTCGAGCGCTGGATAAACGTGTCTTTCAGCAGCTGGTTGGGAACGACATCGCGCAGGTCTTCGATCGTCCACTTGCCCTCAGCCCAGACGTCCTTGGAGCAGACGTTGTACTTCGACAGGTTATTCCACAGAGCGATCTCGCCATCGGCGCAGACGCTGACGATCAGGCCGGTCGCGTCGAACTCCTCGGAACACATATAGCCCAGCACGGGAACCATGCGATCGGGCGGATACTTCTGCGCGGCGGGCGAGCCTTCTTCGATGGCCTCGACGTCATAGCCCTCTTCGCGGTACTCTGCGAGCATATTGAACCAGCTTCTCGTCCCGGCGTTCGGGGTGTAGGCGTTGACGCTGATGCCGTCTTCGATCAGATCCTGCGACCACGCTCTTGCCAGCGCGGCAACGCCGCCGCAGGCTGCGCTGTAGCCGCACATTCCTTCCAGACCGACCTGCGCCTCGGACGAGCAGATGAGAATACGGCCATAGCCCTGCTTGACCATGTGCGGCAGCGCCCAATAGGCCAGATAGAAGCACGAGTCAAGCTTCGAGCGCACACACACTTCCCAGTTCTTGACCTGCATTTCCTTGACGTTGCCGGTCCAGGTGGCGGCAGCGTTGTTGATGAGGATATCGAGCCGACCCCAGTTGTCGATGGCCGCATCGACGAGCTTTTTGCAATCTTCCAGCTTGCACACGTCGGCGTAGACCGCAATGGCTGCGCCGCCAGCGGCCTGCACTTCAGGATCGTCGTTGACGATCTGCGCCGTACCTTCGCAGTCACCGATGATCTTGGATATCTTGGCAAGATCTTCTTCGTTGAGCTTGACAATCTTATCCTCGTGCGCCTGCACCGAAGAACCCTTTTTGCGATTGTTGACAACGACACGGCAGCCCTGCTGCGCCATCCACAGCGCCAGCTCGCGGCCAATGCCCTGACCCGAACCGGTGATGATGGCCACTCTGCCCTTTAATAAATCACCCATACAGTTTCACTCCTTAATAATGTTGGTTCACACCTGTTTTTCTGCTGTGACCATCGTAGCCTTTGCCGCGAAAAAAAGAAAGCCTACAACCTGCACGGGAATGCGGGTCAAAATTTCGACGAAAAAACATCGTTCTGCCGCAGGATGAATTGTTCATCCTGCTGAATCCTTGACAAGATTTCGTCGATTTCTTATAATAAAATTGGAAATGAGGTCGATACGATGCAATTAAGCGGTGAAATTCTATATCAATATTGTCTCGAACGTTATCCGGTGAGCCGGTTCGGCAGAAACTTATTGCAGGAAGCGTTTTCCCTGCCGCTGTTTTACACGCCCGGGACGCAGCTTGAGCGCGGCCGGACATACATCGTGCGCACGCGGGATCTGCCGAAAAACTGCACCACCCAATGCCTGTTTTTGTGTCTTGGCGGGCGACCCTCGTTCGGCTGGAGCGGCTGGCAAGGTATGGTTCTGTACGTCGAAGACGCAGCGCTCGACCTGCTGACGCTGTGCAACGATGTATCCCGCCTTTTTGACCGCGTCAGCACATGGCGGCAGACGATGCAGGATCTTTTGAGCCAGCGCGCCGAGCTGGACGCACTGGTCACGGCAAGCCTGCCGCTGTTTGAAAACTGTATCACCATCACTGACTACAAGTTTAGCATTCTGGTCAACTGCGGCCTGTTTGGCGAGGGCAGCGCCCGGCACGTGGCCGTCATCCACGACTATGACCGCGTCCCGGAGGAGATCGTTGCGACTTTCTGGAGCGATTCTGCCGACTCGGCGCAGCGCCGCGAACCGTTCACCTTCAAAGGCCAGCGGGAAAACCCCGAGGGCGAAAACTACTGCATCAACCTCTATCTTGGCAGCAGCTATTACGGCACGTGTACCCTCTGGAACAAGCTGCGGCCAATGAATGTGCGTGACAAGCTGCTCTTTGCGCAGTTTGCGGAGTTTATCAAGCAGTATCTCTCCTCGCAGCCGAGCGCTTCGGGACACAACAGCGTGACGATGAAGTCGATCTTCTCCGATCTTGTCCATTCGTTCCCCACCAGCGGGCAGGATCTGGAATGGGCGGTCGATCTGGTGAAGAACAATCTCCACCTGACGCACGCCACGCTTGACGCGTGGCACATTCTCGTCATCCGCAGCGCCAACCGCAACAAAGCGCTCCCGGCGGAGTATATCTGCGCGTCGCTGGAAGATATGCTCACGTGCAGCACAGCCATTGTCCTCGACGAGCAGATCGTGTGCCTGTGTCCTCTTCCCGTGGGCGAGAGCTGCGAGTCGACCATCTGCGACATTTTGCTGCCGTATCTGGCCGATATGAACTTCCAACTGGCCATCAGCGCGCCGTTTACCGACCTGTTCCGCGCCAAGAGCCACTATTTGCAGGCCTCTGCCATTCTGGAGACGGGGCGGCGCTACGCGCCGCAGCAGCGCATTTACCGCTTTTCGGACTACATCCTGCCGTATATGCTGCGCCACAGCAGCGGCGAGCTGGACACGCAGACGTTCCTCACACCGGGGCTGAAAGAGCTGATGCAGCTCGACGGCACGGTGGATTACTGGGGCACGCTGCGGCTGTATCTGGACAACGAGTGTAACGCGTCGAAGACGGCGCAAGATCTATACCTGCACCGCAGTTCGCTTCTGCCGCGCCTGGATAAGATCCGCTCGCTCGTCGAGCTGGACACGCCCGAGCAGCGGCTGTATCTGCGCCTGTGCATGACGCTGCTGGACATGGAAAAAGAACGCAAAAAGACCTGACCCACCACCCCTCATCAACTTCCACCGCATCCGGCGTGGCTTCGCCGCGCCCTTGGCTCTCCCTCTGGCTGCGTTGCGGTTTCGCCTTGGCTCTCCCTCTGGGAGAGCTGGCAGCGAAGCTGACTGAGAGGGCTTTCTCCCTGACTCCGGGATTTTCCGTATAGCGTTGTAGGGGCGGACGACTCTGTCCGCCCGAAATCTTTCCATTCACACTGCACTTGTTGCTTTGCAACGCACCTTCCTATTTGCTCTGCATTCGTAGGGGTCGATGCCCGCGTCGCAGCAAACTTCATATCCCTCGCCCTGCTGCGCGTCGAAACCGACCTTGCCGGAACGAATCCTCGCAAGCGAGGCTTCTTTTCCTCTAAGCCCGGTTTCTCCTTTCCAGCCTGCGACCACTGCGTTGGGTCGCAGGCTGGGTTCTGTCCATTGCGTTGCTGCTCCTTTCAACCTTGCAACCACTTCGTTGGGTTGCAAGGTTGTTTTTGCAGTTGGTGAGGTTTTGGGGGCAGGACACATGGATCCCGCCGTCTGGCGCGGCCTCGCCGCGCCCCTTGGCTCTCCCTCTGGGAGAGCCAAGGAGTGCGTACAGCAAAAAAGGAAACCACCCTGGGGTCAAGGGATGACTGACCCGCAGGGTGGAAAGGAAGAAATTGTTTTGGTTATTTCCCGGTCTTCACGAAGACCGGACTTTTTTATTTGAGGATATGCCGCGGCTGAATGACCGCGTCGACATCCCAGTCGATGGTGACGTGTTCGCCCTCGGCGGCGCTGCCCGCGTCAATGAGCGCGAATCCGACCCACTTGTCGACCGTGAAACCGTAGGTAAACTTCGTCACACGGCCAATGACCTTGCCGTTTTTCGAAACCTGACCGCCATACGGACCGCCGTGGACTTTCGTAAACGGCGCGTCAACGGTAAGACCGACCAGCTCGTGCGTGAGCGGCTGATCCTTCATGGCCAGAACGGCCTCGCGGCCGAGGAACTCCGGCTTGTTCCAGTCGATGAGCCAATCCATCCCGGTAGCAAACGGGCTGGCCTCGTCGATGTCCGTCACCAGCGGCAGACCGACTTCTGTCGCAAGCGTGTAGGCGATCACATCGAACTCGTCAATGACCATGCCGCCGAACTCGCCCACGCGGGAGAACAGCGCATTTTTGACCGCCTCGGTGTCAGCCACGTCGCAATAGACCTCAACACCGGCCTCACCGGTATAGCTGCCCTTGGCAACGCCCACGCGGATATCGCCCAGATGGTTCTCCATGATCTGGAAGCGTTTCAGACCCGCCGGGTCTTCGGCCAGCAGCGCCTTGGCCATCTCCATGGCGCGCGGACCCTGGATGGCGTACATATCGTGCTTTTTGGTGATGCGTTCGAACGTCACATCCAGCTCACCCTTGTGCCGCGCCAGCTCCTTTTCGGTGCGCGGTGCGTGCAGAGTGGAGATCCAGTAGTGACCCTCGCCCAGACAGGTCACAACGCAGTCGTCCTGCGGGATGCCGTTTTCGTCCAGCAGCATCGTATACCGCCCGCGCGTCAGCGCGAGCCTGGAGATGTTGGACACATACAGCTTTTCCAGCAGCGCCAGTGCATCCGGCCCTTGCAGGTCGATGATATGGTGGGTGAAGTAGTACACACCGACGGCATTGCGAACGGCTTCGTGCTGCGCGCGGCAGCTCTTATCGGTACTCAGCAGCAGCATATTATTCGCCCTCCTTTGCGCCTTCGTAGTTGTTCGGGCCGATATTGGGCTTTTGACGGCGGAAACCGATGGCTCTCTGGCGGATGATATAGCGGATCTTGTTGTTGTCGTAATCTTCCTCCATATCGACCGACCACTTTGCGCCGACGAGCGTCTTGACGTTGCCGTCGAAGATGCAGCGGTACATCTCGTTCAGCTCCGGATACATACCCATCATGTCCCACTTGGCCATATCGCCCTCGATGATGGTTTCTTTGTCTTCAAACTTGGTAAACGTGAAGTCAACGTCGCGGCTCTGAAAGCACATCGAAATCCATGCGCCCATGACGCGCGCGTCATCCACATCGTTGGGAGCGCCCAGCCACTCGCGCGTTTCCTTACGCGTGACCCAGTCGACGAACTCAAACTTGCCGCACGCTTCAAACAGCGCCGGGAACACGCGATCCCACAGCTCGCACTCTTCTTCGGTGAACTCATTACGGTACAGGTCAATCGCATTGTAGGCGTAGGCGATCGGATAGCCGCCGACGTTATCCTGATACAGTTCGCCGGGTGTCCAGCGCGCGCCGGTCGGGGACTCGAAATAGCCTTTGGTCATGAACTCGGGGATGGGCTTCTGCGGCCAGCCCCTGCTTCTGGAAGCAGCTGCGGCAGGACCCCAGACTTCCCACTCGCGCTGGCCTTCGTCGAAGCCGTCTTCCGCGTTGGAGTTCGGGTGCTTGCCGTATTTGCGTTTCGTCTCCTGAATGGCCAGACAGTAATCATCGCCCATGCCGATGCGTTCGGGGTCCATCGCGTTGAGCGGGCAGCCCGCCAGACCGTAGCAGAAGTGTGCGCCGCCGCCAAGCGACAGATCACACGCCTCAGGGCCTGCGATGTCGTAGTCGCAGCAGTGGATTTCTTTTTCGAACCGGTCGTTGGTGGTGTACCAGATCTTGCCCGCGATGAGGTTCATGGTATCGCCCTTGTCGGCGTAGATAGCCGCGCGAATCTGGCCGTCTTTCAGGAAGGGCGGCACGTCGAAGCGGTCTTCAAACGGCTCGATCTGTCCGCTCAGCGGATCCCAGCAGCCGTCCATGAACATCGCCCAGTTGTCCGAGAGCATGGTCTGGCGGCGGTCATAATCGGGAATGACGATACGCAGCGCGTGCATGGTTGCCGCGCAGAAAGCCGCGCCGATGCGGTTCATGAACTTATAGGTTTCCTCGAAACTCTTGATCGCGCCCCACGGCGAGGACATACCCCGGTACAGACGCATATTGCTGTCCGCATCGCGCAGATTGACATCTGAGACGTTATACGGGCTGCACGGTGTCGCTTTTTTTACCTTTTCCTCCATGGAATACAGAACCCTCCTTTTGTGCAAATAAACGTGTACGTCTTGCTGATTTCAGTATAGAATTTGTACCCACAGGCAGCAACCCGCAGACTGTCGGGAATTTTTTCACGAAAATCCGACCAAAACACAACCCTTGGCTCTCCCTCCCGATCTCCACCGCACCCCCGCCCTGTCTCTCCCTCCGCCTTTCACCGCACCCCCGCCCTGTCTCTCCCTCCGCCTTTCACCGCACCCCCGCCTTGGCTCTCCCTCTGGGAGAGCTGGCGGCAAAGCCGCCTGAGAGGGCTTCTTCCAAATTCGTACAGCACCTATAGGGCGGGACCCATGTGTCCCGCCGCCTTTGCACCGCTTTTCCGTAGAGCGTTGTAGGGGCGGACGACTCTGTCCGCCCGAAGTCTTTCCATTCGCACTACACTTGTTGCTTTGCAATGCACTTTCCAATTTGCCCTGCATTCGTAGGGGTCGATGCCCACATCGACCCGTTATAACAAATCCCCACCGCACCCGCTGCGTTCCACTGCACCCCTTGGCTCTCCCTCTGCCAGAGCTGGCGGCAAAGCCGCCTGAGAGGGTAAAGCAAATTTGCAACCTTGTCTTTGCTCCGCAGGCCATATCTTTTCTCTCGCAAGAGA
>CAYSTN010000058.1:0-13702 GCA_964434135.1 uncultured Oscillospiraceae bacterium | reverse complement strand
TCCGCCTTGCCCTTTTCAAACACGCCGACCATGGCAAAGTTGCCCGGAATGCCGCCGATCGGCTCG
The DNA here is from genome assembly GCA_964434135.1 of uncultured Oscillospiraceae bacterium. Lineage (GTDB taxonomy): Bacteria > Bacillota > Clostridia > Oscillospirales > Oscillospiraceae > CAG-170. Next base: position 13,636 of record CAYSTN010000058.1, on the reverse strand, counting down.
GAAATGATGCCGCCGCCCTCGTCACAGAGCAAAAACAGCTCCACGCCGCGCCGCTGCAATTCTTTGACCAGCTTCGGCGCGCCGTCGCCAGCCCACTCCTCGGTACACGACGAGGCCAGATACACGTCCGTCGGCGGTACGTAGCCCTGTGCAAGCAGCTGCTCGGCTGCTTCCAAAAAGGCCATGAGCGAAGCTTTGGTGTCGGCTGCGCCGCGTCCCCAAACCTTGCCGTCGGCGATATCGCCGGAAAACGGCGCGTGTGTCCACGTGCCCTCAGCCGGGACAACGTCCTGATGGCTCATAAGAAGGATCGGCTTTTCCGATGAGCGGCCTTTCCAGTAAAACAGCAGATTGCCATCGAGTTCCGTCCGTTCCAGCTCGGAAAACACGCGCGGAAACAGCTCGGCCAGCTCGGCATGGAACGCACGGAAGATGGCCGGATCGTCGCCGCCCGCGTGGGACGTAGTATCGCAGCGGATCATGCGCGCGAGCTTTTCGGCCAGACGCAGCGCCTCGGCTTCGTCCTCATGCGGCTGATAGGCCGAGACTTTTTTCTTCGTCAGCACGGTGCGCAAAAGCGCCACCAGCAGCGCAGCCACCAGCGCCGCAGGCAGGAGCAGCAGATATTTCATGCCCTCTCCCCCTTTTTCTTCTTATAGATCGTGTACGCCACGCCGATGGCCAGTGCGCCGGACGGGATAATCATAAAGCTGGTCGAGCCGATGAGGCTCGGAACAAAGATGAACAGCAGGCTCATCACCACCAGCGGCGCAACGGCCACAAGCAGATTTTTGCGGTAATACTGATACGCCATCGCGCCAAAGAGCGCGGGAACGACGTTGGAGAACGCAGGCTGGAGCGCCGGACTTTGCAAAACGGGCTGCAGCGGGGTCAGCGCCAGAACGCCCAGCGCCAGAATGACGATCGTGACGAGCGACGAGGCCGCGATGGACAGCGTCGAGATGATCTCATTTTCCGCCGTGCCGGTCTTCGCGCCGACCAGCTCGCGCGCGTTGACGGCGCAGGGGATCTTCATATTGATGAGGTTGCCGGTGATGAAGGCCAGATAGCCGCCGCCCGCACCCAGCATCGGCGTATAAATGAGGAACTCCGCCACGCTGCTCACCGTCCAGACCAGACCGACGGACAAAAAGCCCCGCGCCGTCGCGCCAAGATCCGGATAAGCGCCCAGAATGCCGCCGATGGCGAACGGCGCGCCCATCAGCAGCACCACCGTAATGATACTCAGCACCCGCCCCAGCAAGTGTGTCTGTTTGCTGTATTGCGCCCAGAGGGCTTCTTTTTGCTTTTGATCCATGCTTGTCCCCTCCTTATACCAGTCCGATGAGTACGGCTGCAGCCATGCCCGCGAGCATACTGCCCGCAATGGCGAAATTGTCGACCCATGCCAGCCGTTTTTTCTCTGCCAGATACACAAACAGCGCCATCACCGCCGCCGAAACGCCCGCCGTGAGCAGCGGTACCCAGTCACCGGTGAAGGTAAACAGCCCGTTCGACGACACAAAGCCGCCCAGATAGCTGCCCAGATACGCGCTGACCAGTCCGACGAACATCGCCGTCATGGCCATATCGCCGAAGCCCGCGCCTCCGCTGCTGCCGGTCTTGCCGGAGAGCTTTTTCGTGTAGCGTTTGTTAAAGAAGATCGACAGCACGATGCCCCAGATGATGCACAGGCTCATCAAAAGCGCAATGGTCGCAAAGCCGCCCGGCGTCATCTCGGCGGCAGACAGGCTCTTCATGCCCACCTGCTCTGCCGCGGCCTGCGCCACCTGCGTCTCGTAGTGCAGCGCGCCGATGACCGACAGCCGCAGCCACGGCCACGGAATGCCCAGCGAACCCGACAGGGCGATCACGCCCAGCAAAATACCGATGCTCGGCAGTGCGGAAAAGGTCATGCTCGAAACGATCACGCGTTTCATGCGCGCACGATCCATCCCGATGGCAAGTCCCGCGCGCCACGCGCGGATCATAAAGATCACGCAGATGAGCGCGACGAACGCGACGATGCCGCCGCAGATGAGATACAGCGCAGGACTGTTGAGCTGCTGTAAAATAGACATCGAAGGATTCCCCCTTTTGTTTTCTTCTGTATTTTTTTCTTACCTGGATGGTATCAGTATACCACGCCTCGGTTGGAAAACAAAGCCTGTTTTCTGCTTTTGGACAGGCTGCGCGGCGCGGCAGATGCGGCGCTTGATTCGTTTTTGCATTGTTTTTGATTCATTCTTGCAGTATTTTGCAGGAATACCCGTCATTTTGCAGGAGTTTGAAAAAAGTTTGCATAATTCAAAAATATTTCTTGCATTTTCCCAAAAAATAGCGTACAATGCAAAAAAACAGGAAATGCAGGAGGGCAGCTTTATGGATGCACGGAACAAAGCGTTGGAAGCGGACATTGCGCATCTGAGCAAAAACATCGCGCAGGAATACGCCATTCCTGCGGAATGCTTCGCCGACCCCAGCATCCGGCGCGGTCTGCGCAACGCGGACGGTACCGGCGTACTCATCGGTGTCAGCCAGGTCGGCAGCGTACAGGGCTATTACATGATGGACGGCGCGCGCGTGCCGATGCCCGGCAAGCTCTATTACCGCGGCATCAGCGTCGAGGAGATCGTCGACGCGCACCGCAAAAGCGGCACGTTTGGCTTTGAAGAGGTCGCGTATTTGCTGCTGCTGGGGCATCTGCCGCAGCCGGACGCACTCAAGCGTTTCAATGACGTTATGGCACACGCGCGCACCATGCCCGCCGGGTTCACCGAGGATATGATCTTAAAAGCGCCCAGCCGCAACATCATGAACCAGCTTGCGCGCAGTGTGCTGGCGCTGTATTCTTTTGACGAACGCGCGGATGACACGTCCATGCAGAACGTCCTGCGCCAGTCGGTGCAGCTCATCGCGCGCTTCCCGCTCATCGCGGCCAACGCGCTGGCCGCCAAACGGCACTATTTTGACGGCCACTCGCTGTTTTTGCACAATCCCGAGCCGGAACTGAGCGTGGCGGAAAACCTGCTGCGCATGATCCGTCCCGATGCCAGCTATACCGCAGAGGAGTCGCACCTGCTTGATCTGATGCTCATTTTACACGCGGAGCATTCGAGCAACAACTCCACCTTCGTCTGCCGGGCAATGTCCTCTTCCGGCACGGATACCTACAGCGCCATTGCCGGTGCGGTCGGCTCGCTCAAAGGCCCGCTGCACGGCGGCGCGAATGCCAAGGTGATGCAGATGTTCCGTGACCTGCGCGCGCACACCGGCCCCACGCCGACCGATGCGGCGCTGAGTGATTATCTCGATCGCCTGCTCGACGGCGAGGCCGGAGACCGCTCCGGCAAGATCTACGGTCTGGGTCACGCGGTCTACACCATGTCCGACCCGCGCGCCGTGGTCATCAAAAAATACGCCGCTGCGCTTGCGCGTGACAAAGGCTACGCCGACGAGCTGGAGCTGATGGAGCGCGTGGAAAAGCTCGGCATCGAGAAGATCATGACGCGTAAACACCAGACACTGCCGATGTGCGCGAATGTCGATCTGTATTCCGGGCTGATCTACAGTATGCTGGACATTCCCGAGGATATGTACACGCCGCTGTTTGCCGCCGCGCGCATTGCGGGCTGGTGCGCGCACCGGCTCGAGGAGATCGCCACCGGCAACCGCATCATGCGCCCGGCCTACCGCGCCATGTTCACCGAGCTGCCGTATGTGCCGATGGGAGAGCGGTAAACGCAAGTACTTGCGTTTGCAGCCAAGCGCGCCACGAACAGCCCGGTTGGTACTTCCTGTTTTTAGCCACATTGCAAAATTCTTTTTTTGATTTTTGTAATTACTAATAATTTACAGGTTGGCTTTTGTGGCATATACTATGGATAGATGAGAGATCATCTGCAAATGTTTGTTGCTCCTCGCTATGCAACTAAATAATCGGCGAGTTCAAATGTCAAAGGCTCTGCTTTCCGGCAGAGCCTTTTTATACCAAAACAGCAACCGGGCCGGGTTGGCACGGTTGCTGTTTTGCATTTGCGATTTGCCGTTTTTCTGTCAGCGGTTCGGCACGACGAGCGCCAGAAAGCGCATATCCGCGTCCGTGTGGTTGCGGATGGCGTGGCTGTGGCCGTCGGCGCAGAACTCCGCGTCGCCGGGGTGCAGCTCCCGCTCGATGCCGTCTTCGGCAACCATTGCCGCGCCGTCCAGCACACAATAGATCTCGCCGTCCGCGTCGTGGACGTGCGCGCCGACCGAATCGCCGGGGTGCAGCGTGATGATGGCTGCCAGCTCGGCGCGGTGGGCAAGCTGCTGCGCCGAAAACAGGTGGACAAAGCTGGGGCTGCCGCTGCCGCCGCGCACATTGGTCTTGACCTCGCGCGGCATTTCATTTTGCATCTGGAACATGATCTTTCCTCCTGCGGTTCATTTGTGATATTTGCTTCCGGCCTGAATGGCCTCTGCCCGGTAGAGCTGTTCGAGTGCCATCACGCGCGCCAGATGGTGTGGGAAGGTCATCTTGCTCATGGACAGCTGCAAATCGGCCAGCTGCTTGATCTGCGGTGCGATGCCGAACGACGAGCCAATGAGAAAACACGCGCTTGCGCGCCCGGCGCTTTTGGTCTGCCGCAGGGTATCGGCCAGCTGCTCGGACGAGAGCTGCCGCCCCTCGGGCGTGAGAACACAGAAAAAGCAGCCCTTCGGCAGCTTCGCGCGGATCAGCTCTGCCTCTTTTTGCAGCCCCTGCGCGATCTGCGCCGCGCTTGGCGCGTCGGGCAGACGATACTCCGGCAGCTCCAGCAGCTGAAACTCGCAATATGCGCGCAGCCGCTTGGCGTACTCCGCCGCAGCTTCGGTATAAAAGCGCTCTTTGAGCTTGCCCATGCAGATGAGCGTGATGGAAAACATAGAACCTCCGAAAACCCAAAAAGCCTGTCCGGCCGGACAGGCTTTTTGATCCGTCATTATTCTGCTACGTAGGGCAGCAGGGCGATCTGGCGGGCGCGCTTGATGGCGACCGTCAGCTGACGCTGATGCGCGGCGCAAGTGCCGGTCGTGCGACGGGGCAGGATCTTGCCACGCTCGGACGTATAGCGCTTCAGCTTTGCAGTGTCTTTGAAATCGATGTGCGTAACCTTATCCACGCAGAAGGAGCAGACCTTCTTGCGCTTCCGAGGATGAACACGGTCATTCGCCATTGCCATAGTGAATCCTCCTATCTTGGTCTTGTGGAAAAAAAATTAGAACGGTAATTCGGGGTCATCGTCAGAAAGCATCGAGAAATCAGACGCGGCAGTGGACACAGCCTGCGGCGCGGCATAGGCCGGCTGCTGCTGCGGCACCTGGCTGAAGCTCTGCGCGTAGCCCTGCGACTGGTTAAAGCCGCCGTCGGCGCTGTCGCGCTTGCTGTCGCCAAAGTACACATTGTCCGCGACGACCTCAGCCGAACGGCGCTTGTTGCCCTCCTTGTCCGGCCAGTTGCGGATTTGCAGCCGACCGGAAACGACCGCCATGCGGCCTTTGGAGAAGTACTTGCTGACAAACTCAGCCGTACTGCGCCATGCGACGATGTCCACGAAATCTGTTTCCTTCTCCGCGCCCTGCGCCGCATAGTCGCGATCGACAGCGAGGGTGAAGGATGCGACCGCGATGCCGCTGCCGGTACGGCGCAGCTCGGGGTCACGAGTCAGTCGGCCCATGAGAACGATGTGGTTCAGCATGAAAGTGCCTCCTTACTCTTCAACAGCGACGATGATGGAACGCAGGATGCCGTCGGTGATCTTGAACACGCGGTCAAGCTCGGCCGGCATTTCGGGCGTCACGTCACAGGTCATGTAGACGTAGTAGCCCTCGACCAGATCGTTGATCGGATACGCAAGACGGCGCTTGCCCCATTCGTCAACACTGGTCAGAGTGCCGTGTGCCTCCACGATACCCTTGAATTTTTCCACGAGAGCCGCGATACCCTCTTCACCCTGCGCGGGATCGATGATATAGAGGATCTCATACTTTGCGGAAAGTTTTGCCATGATGTTGCACCTCCTTTTGGACTTATGGCTGCGGGTCCGGCCCGCAGCAAGGATCGTCTGCACCTCGCAGACTGAGTTATTATACTGGTAGAAGGTGCAAAAGTCAACCGAAATTTCAGAAATATTTGCTTTTTTTGCACTGTTTTTCGCGGCATTTTCACAAAAAAGCAGCGGGTTTTTTCATGGTTTTTGCTTCCATCGACTCCCGTACTAAAAATTGCGAAAAAAGTACAAATAGCACTGGAAAAATGTCCGCGAATACTGTATGATAGAAGATGGAATGCAACAAAAAGCAAACGGGTTTTCCCCGTCAGGCAAATCAATCCCACACGAACGCAGGAAAACCACCATTCTATGAACAAAGGAAGGAATTCGTATGGAACAATCCAAACTGAAGCAGCTCCAGCTCAACGCCGCCAAGGCGCGTCTGCTGGGCGTGCAGATGGTACATGACGCGGCCTCCGGTCATCCGGGCGGCTCGATGAGCTGCATGGACGTGCTGACGTACCTGTATTTCTCCGAAATGCGCGTCGATCCCGCTAATCCCCACGCAGAAGGCCGTGACCGCTTCGTCATGTCCAAGGGTCACTGCTCGCCCGCCGTTTACCCGGTTTTGGCGCTGCGCGGCTTCTTCCCGGTTGAAGATCTCAAGATGTTCCGCCGCATCGACGGCCATATGTCCGGCCACGTCGAGATGCAGTACAACCCCGGCGTGGATATGTCCACCGGTTCTCTGGGTCAGGGCATCTCCGTTGCAGTCGGCATGGCGCTGGCCGGTAAGGTCGCGAACAAGGACTATCGCGTCTACGCCATTCTCGGCGACGGTGAGGTCGCCGAGGGCCAGGTCTGGGAAGCCATGATGGCCGCCAACAAGTATCACCTCGACAACCTGTGTGCCTGCGTCGACGTCAACGGCTTGCAGATCGACGGCGCGACCGCCGACGTTATGCCCACCGAGCCGCTGGACAAGAAGTTTGAGTCCTTCGGCTGGCACGTCATCCACTGCGACGGCCACGATTTCGACCAGATCGCCGCAGCCTACGAAGAAGCCAAGACCGTCAAGGGCAAGCCCACCATGATCCTGGCCAAGACCGTCAAGGGCAAGGGCGTCAGCTTTATGGAAAACAACGCCGGTTGGCACGGCAAAGCCCCCAACGACGAACAGTGGGAGCAGGCCAAGGCCGAGCTGGAAGCGCAGATCAAGGAACTGGAGGGTTAAAAAATGGCTGAGAAAATTGCAACCCGTGAAGCTTACGGCAGAGCGCTGGCCGCTTTGGCCGACAAATATCCGGAGCTTGTCTGCTTTGACGCGGATCTGGCCGGTGCGACGATGAGCAAGCACTTCCTCGCCGCCTGCCCGGAGCGTTTCTTTGACATGGGCATCGCCGAGGCAAACATGGTCGGCGTTGCCGCCGGTATGAGCCTGTGCGGCTATAAGCCGTTCGTCAACACCTTCGCCATGTTCGCCGCAGGCCGCGCATGGGAGCAGGTGCGCAACACCGTTGCGTATCCGCATCTGAACGTCAAGGTCATCGGCAGCCACGGCGGTCTGTCCGTCGGCGAAGACGGTGCAACGCACCAGTGCATCGAGGACTTCGCCATCATGCGTGCCATCCCCGGTATGCTGGTTCTGTGCCCGTGCGACGGCAACGAGATGCGTCTTGCAGTCGAAGCGCTCGTCAACTATGACGGCCCGGCCTATATGCGTCTTGGCCGTCTGGCCGTGGAGACTGTCACCGACTCCATCCCCGGCTACTCGTTCGAGCTGGGCAAGGGCGCAACGCTGCGCGACGGCAGCGACGTCACCATCATCGCCACCGGCATGAACGTGCAGATGGCGCTCGCCGCCGCCGACAAGCTGGCAGCGGAAGGCGTATCGGCGCGCGTGATCGATATGCACACCATCAAGCCGCTCGACACCGAGCTGGTCTTGAAAGCCGCGCAGGAAACCGGCGCGATCGTCACCACCGAAGAGGCCAACGTCCTCGGCGGTCTGGGTGCGGCCGTGGCCGAATACCTGAGTGAAGTGTGCCCGATTCCCGTTGTGCGCCACGGTGTCAACGACGAGTTCGGCCGCAGCGGCAACGCCCCGCTGGTACTCGACGCTTACGGCATCAACGCCGACGGCATCGCAGCCAAGGCACGTCAGGCTATCGCGCTGAAAAAGTAATCCCCGTTTCACGAACCATCGCCGCCGGTCACCCGGCGGCGATGTCTTTTTTTCGCAGAAGCGGCTTCGTCCGCTGCATAGGCCAGAACCCCGGCAGCCGCACAGCGGCTGCCGGGGTCTTCTTCGCGCACGGGGCGCGATGCATTATTTTAATAGCGCTTTCTTCGCGGTCTTTTACTTGATCGCCTTGCCGGCCTTGAACACGGGGATGGTGGTAGCCGGAATCTCGATGGCTTCCTTGGTCTTGGGGTTGCGGCCCATGCGCGCTTCGCGGTGCTTCGTCTCAAAGCCGCCGAAGCCGACCAACTGCACCTTATCGCCCTGGCTCAGCACGTCAGCGATGGTGTCGAAGGTGGTGGTAACAGCCTTTTCCGCGTCCTTTTTGGACATACCGCACTTCTTGGCAACTTCCGCGATCAGTTCAGTCTTATTCATGTGTAGTTCCTCTTTTCGTAAGTTATGAAAATTTATTGTTCACCGCCGGGGTGCATTTTGCAGTTCATCGGGCGCAGAGCGTCTGCGCGGACTGGCCGTTGTGCGGCTCTTCCGCGGCAAGCGCCGCCTGCTCCATGGCGGTAAATCGCTGTATAAATCGTTCGCAGGCCTCATGCAGCGCCTGTTCCGGGTCCCGGTTCAAAGAAGCGGCCACGCGCACAGCTGCGAGCAGCACCTCGCCCAGCGCCGCGTCCGCGCGTTCTTCGTCGGTACACGCCGCGCGCAGCGCGTCGGTCGTCTGTGCTAGTTTGTCCAGTGCCCCGGCGGCAGATTCCTCCGGGCAGCCGCCTTTGACGGCTTTTTTCAGGAGCTTCTCGGCGCGCCAGGTTGCCGGGAGCGAGCGCGCCACGCCCTGCATGGCTTCGGCGGTCGTTTTTTGACCCTTTTCCTGCTGCTTGCGTTCCTCCCAGCCGACGGCTTCGCCGCCAAAGAGCGCCGGGTGCCGGAAGACAAGCTTTTTGCATTCCGCGTCGGCGATGTCGTCAAGCGTCATGCGCCCGCGTTCGGCTTCGATGTCGGCATGGAACAAAACTTGCAGCAGCACGTCGCCCAGTTCCTCACGCAGCATCGCTTCGTTGTCGCAGTCCATGGCCTCGCAGGCTTCGTAAGCCTCTTCGAGAAAATTGCGGCGGATGGACAGGTGCGTCTGCGCCGCGTCCCATGGGCAGCCGCCCGGCGCGCGCAGCACATGGACGAGCCGGATGAGGTCCTGTAGCGTATAGCGCGGTTTGCTAATAAAATCTATCATACTTTCGCTTCTTTCGCAAGTAGGAAATTCATGTTTTCTGTTTAATATGGAGTAGTTTTGCGATTTTTTCGCCTTTTGGAAGCAACATACAATCCTCATACGTGACGCATTGCAGCACAACAATCAAAACCGCGTAAGCCACGACGGCGATGACCACCGCACCCAGACACGCCACGGAAGTGGACGCAACCACGCGCGTAAGCAGCTGGTAGCTCAGCCAGGCGCACACGCCCATCAAAACGGACGCGACGGCAGGCCGGATGATGTTGCGCCAAACGGCAGGGCGCGTCGTCACGCTGCGGCGCATGGCGATCAGATCCAAAGCCGCGATGGACGTATAGCACACCAGCGTACCGATCGGCGCGCCGACGATATTCAGGCTCGGGACAGCCACGAGGATATAGTTGACGATCACCTTGACCACGCCGCCGATGAGCATATTGATGACCGGCGTCGTCACGTCACCGTGCGCCTGCATCATAGCGTTGAAGACCAGAACCATGGAGTTGGACAGCACACAGAAGCCCAGAATCGACAAGATGCGCCCGCCCACGGCAACGTCCTCGGGCGTATAGGCCGTGCAAAGCAGGTCGACAATCGGCGTACCCAGCACGACCAGCCCGATCGTACACGGCAGGGCAATCAGCCCCATGACGCGGATGGCCGATTCCTCGGTGCGGCGCGCACCGTCAAAATTCTTGGCGGTGAGGTACGAGGTGATGTTGGGAATGGACGAGATGGTGATGGGCGTGATGAGCGCGCACGGCAGGGCAAAGACGGTCAGCTGGAAATCGTAGATGCCCTTGAGCCCGTCGGCCAGCGTCTCGGAATAGCCCAGCGCGCCGGTCAGGCGGCGCATATAGATCATCGTGTCGAACAGGTTGATCAGTTGCAGACCCGCTGCGCCCAGCGTGATGGGTACAGCGATGGCCAGCAGTTCTTTCATGGTGGCCCGGGTCGATTTGGCCTGTCCGCCGCTGCGGGAAAGAACGCCGTTGGACGCTTTGAACTGCCTGCGCAGATAAAGCGCCGACACCAGACTGCCCAGCGACACGCCGCAGATCGCGCCGCCGGCGGCGTAGATGGCGCTGCCGGTTTTGCGCATAATGAACCAGGCCGCGCCCAGACCCACGACCAGCCGGATGACGGACTCGAAAATCTGGCTGATGGAAGTCGGGGACATATTGCTCTGCCCCTGGAAAAAGCCGCGATACGCCGAGATCACACACACGAGCAGCACACACGGCGAAAGCGCCGCAATGGCCGCCCAGGAGTTTTCGTTCGTCGTAACCATGACCGACAGCTGTCTGCAAAACAGCAGCATCCCGAGCATCCCGACGATGCCGATGGTCAGAAAGACATAGCGCGCGGTCTTGTAGATCTTCTGAATCTGCGCGTAATTTTCCAGCGTCTGCGCCTCGGAGATCATCCGGCTCATGGCAACGGGCAGACCCGTCGTGGAGATCATCAAAAGCACATCGTAGACTTTATAAGCGGTGTAGAAATAGCTGTTGCCCAGCTTGCCGATGGTGTTGTTGAGCGGGACTTTGAACGCAAAGCCCAGGAGCTTGACGATGATGGTCGCCATGGCCAGAATGGCCGCGCCCTGTAAAAATGTTTGCTTTTTTGGGGTTTTTTCGTTGCTCATGCCGGGTCAGCCTCCGTATCGTCGGAAAATACCTTGTCAATGGCGTAATCGTGCAGCTCTTCGAGCGCGCCCTGTACGTCGAGCGTGGGGTACTTGCCCGCAGAGTAGACGATCGTGCCGCGCACCATGGTCATCACGACATCGTGCCCCGAGGCCGCATAGACCAGCTGCGAAAGAACGTTGTGGCACGGGATGAGGTGCGGCTGGTTCAAGTCCAACAGCACAAGGTCGGCATCCATGCCCAGCTCGATCACGCCGCATTCGGCGCTGCGCCCCTGTGCGCGCGCACCGCAGACCGTCGCCATCATCAAAGCGGCCTCAGCCGGCAGCGCCTTGGCATCGCCCGTTTTGCCCTTGGCCATGAGCGCGGCGGCCTTGATCTCCTCAAACAGGTCGAGGTTGTTGTTCGACGCGACGGAGTCCGTGCCGAGGCAGACGTTCATCCCCGCGCGAACCATGCCCAGCACGTCCGCGCAGCCGGACGCGAGCTTCAGATTGCTCACCGGGCAGTGCGCCGCCGAGACATGGCGTCTGGCCAGCAGGTGCATATCCTCCTCGGTCAGGTGGACGCAGTGCGCCGCGATGGTCGGCACGTCGAAGACATGGTGGCAGTCGAGTACCTGCGCGGGAGTCAGGCCGTATTTTTCCACACACGCGTCATGCTCCTGCTTCGTTTCGGACAGGTGTACCTGCATTTGCAGCCCCGTGTTGATGGCGTACTCCGCCAGCGCGTCCCAGAGCTGATAGGTAGAGGTATATTCGGCGTGGACGGAGGCTTCGACGCGGATGCGGCCATTGTCATAGTTGTGCCAGCGCTCTTTGAGTTCGACCAGCTCGCGGCAGGCCGGGAAACTGTCGAACGAAAAATCGTCGCCCAGGAACATCGTCGTGCCGCGCGCGATATTGGCCTTGATGCCGGACGCCGCCACGACCTGACAGATTTCGTCGCAGAAGTTGTACATATCCGAAACGCTGGTCGTGCCGAAGCGCACGGCCTCGGCCAGCGCAAGCGTCACGGCAGCCTTGACCGCACGCGCGTCGAGCTTTTCTTCGCGCGGGAAGATATAATGATGCAGCCAGTCCTGCAGCGAAAGATCATCCGCATAGCCGCGCAGCAGGTACATCGGCAGGTGCGTATGGCAGTTGATAAGCCCAGGCATCAGAACCATCCCGGTGGCGTCGATGATCTGTTTGGGTGCCTGTTCAGGCGGTTTTTTTGCCATATAGCTGATCTTGCCGTCGCTCACGCCAAGAAAGGCATCCTGCCAGAGCGTCATTTGCTCGTTCATGGTGACGATATTGACATGGGAAAACAAGGTATCCATAAAAGCGCCTCCTTAACGGTCTTGTGTGCGCATTTCGCGCAGCAGCGCGAAGATCTCGTCCTTTTGCTGCAAAATGGTGTCGATGCGGGCAATGTAGTCCTGCGGGGTCTTGGGGTTGTGGAAGCGTTCGAGCCGCTGCTGCGGCAGGTTGATCTTGTTCATCCCTCCGCCGCCCAGAGACAAGATGGTGTGCAGCTCTTCCATCATATATATGTTGTAAAGTCCGGTGTAGCCCGGTTTGCACCAGCCGGTGTTCTCAAAGCTGCCGGACATATACTTTTGCCGGTAGAGGTAATACGGCGCGTAGCCGCCGTCGCGCAGCCGCTGCTGTGCATCGGTGAGCATTTCCCCTACGTCCTGCTGCGAAGGCAGAGCCGTATCCGCCGAAAACAGCGCCGCGCCCTTTTTCAGCGCCAGCGTGTGAACCGTGATGTTGCTCGGCGCAAGCGCAAGCACCTGCCCGATGGACGAGGCAAAGCCCTGCACATCGTCTGCCGGAAGTCCCGCGATCAGATCCATATTGATATCCGTAAAGCCCGCCTGCACGGCCAGCTCATAGGCCGTGAGCGTCTCGGCCGCCGTGTGGCGGCGACCCACCGCCGCCAATACCCGGTCGGACATGGTCTGCGGGTTGATGGAGATGCGCGTTGCGCCGCCCTGGCGGATGACGCGCAGCTTTTGCGCGTCGAGCGTGTCGGGGCGGCCGCCCTCGACCGTGAACTCCAGACAGCGGGAAAGATCAAAATTCGCGTGGATGTGGTCAAGCAGGCGCGCCATCTGCGCGCTGGAAAGCGTCGTCGGCGTTCCGCCGCCCATGTAAAGTGTGCGGATGTGCAGCCCGGACTGGCGCAGCAGCGCGCTGGTGTGGGTGATCTCGCGCAGCAGACAGTCCAAAAACGCAGGCACATAGTCCCCAAAACGCTCAATCGACTGGCTGACAAACGAGCAATACGCGCAGCGCGTCGGGCAGAATGGGATACCAATATACACGGAAAGATCGTCCGTGTCAAGCAGACTCGCGGCCTGCATGGTGTGCTGCGACGCATCGACGCAGAGCTTTGCCCGCTCCGGCGAGACAAAATAGACCTCGCGCAGCAGCCGTTCGGCCTGCTGCGCGCTGCCGCCTTCGGATAAGACGCGGCTCGAGAGCTTCGTTGGCCGCACCCCGGACAGCGCGCCCCACGGCGGCGCTGCGGGCAGCACCTGCACCGCGGCAAGATA
>CAYSTN010000057.1:0-13849 GCA_964434135.1 uncultured Oscillospiraceae bacterium | reverse complement strand
GGGCGTTGACGTAGTACTGGCCGACGCGCTCGGCTTCTTCCTTGATGGCGTCCTGCGCCTGCTTCTTCGTGCCGACGAACAGGATGGACTGACCGTTGGCGGCCAGCTCACGAACGAAGCTGTAAGCCTCTTCGAGCTTCTTGACCGTCTTTTGCAGGTCGATGATGTAGATGCCATTGCGCTCCGTGTAGATGTACGGAGCCATTTTCGGGTTCCAGCGGCGGGTCTGATGGCCGAAGTGGACACCAGCTTCGAGCAGCTGCTTCATGGATACGACTGCCATTTGTGTGTTCTCCTTTTTGTTTTTGACCTCCACACGGCTAACCGCTTCCATCCGGAAAAGCCCGGACACGGGAAAGCGCCATCGCCATGTGTGTGGGTTCGTAATGTCGCTGCATTCGCAGCTCCAAATAATTATAGCGGAATCAGCGCGCGATTGCAAGCATTTTTTTGCAAAAAATCAGGGTTTTTTCTCAAAAAATTCGACGTTTTCTGCGCGGTGTGCGCCACTGCGGTAGCGGCCCGTCGACTAAGATGAGATCGTCCCCGATGCGCTTGCAGCAGCCCCACGGGATGACGTAGTCATCCTCTCTGCCAAACAGACCGAAAAACCGGCAGGGTCCGGGCACGATGAGCGCCGTCACGCGGCCGCAGCAGATATCGACCACCAGATCGTTCACGTAGCCCAGCCGCGTACCCTCGCACACGTGGATGACCTCTTTGTCCCGCAGCTCCTGAAACCGGTTCGTCATGGCGCAAGCCTCCCTTCGCAGTTAAAGTATATGCGGCACTTTGGGCGCGCAGAACTCGGAAAAGCGGGTGCGCTCTTGGCGTAAGTGCGGCGGCATTGTTTCGGTGCGTCAGAGAACGAAAGATTTTCGGGCGGACAGAGTCGTCCTCCCCTACAACGTTCTACGGGAACACGATGGGCGCGGCGAAGCCGCGCCGGGTCGATGTGGGCATCGACCCCTACGGGTGCGGAGAAAAGCCAAAGGTGCAGAGCAAACCGCAAGTGCGGAAAGTCCTCTCAGTCACCTTCGGTGACAGCTCTCCCAGAGGGAGAGCCAAGGTGAGGTGCGGAGATCAATTGCAGGATGCAACAAAAAACGAACCCCGAGAGGGGGTTCGTTTTTTGTGTTTTTAATCAGCCGAAGAAGCGTTGCAGCATGGCGGCGAGCTGGGCGCGGGTGGCGGTCTGCTGCGGCAGGAGTTTTCCCATCCCGTTGGTAGACGTGCCGGTCATCAGACCGGACGCAACTGCCCAGCGCAGCCCGGTTGTTGCGTAGTCCGAAACGCTGTTCGCGTCCGCAAACGCCAGTTCAGCCAGCCGGTTCATATCGTAGCCCTTGTACTGCGCGTAGCGGTAGAGCATGACCGCCAGCTGTTCGCGGGTGATAGGCGCTTCGGGGTCCGTGCCGTCGGAAATGCCGATGGACTTCGCCCACTCGACACCGGCAGCGTACCACGGGCTGTAGCGGTTCGTCTTGATGCCCTCGCGTCTGGCCAAAATCGTCATGACCATGCCGCGGGTGACAGGTGCATTGGGGTTGAACTGATTCGAAGACGTGCCGGTCATCAGGCCACATTCGTTTACATAACGCACTGCATCATAGAACCAGTCTGCGGTGCTGACGTCCCGGAAGCCCGCCGCGTTCTGCCCGGAAAGCGCGCCGGAAGCGATCAGCGGGTTCAGATATCCCGGCAGCGGCTCGCCTTCCTCTGTCTCGGGCGATACGCAGATGATGGTATACGTGCCGCCCTGATTGGTCTGGAAGATGACATTGGTGCCGTCGAAGCGCGCACCCTCGACCGGCTGACCGTCCCGCGTGACAGTGCCGTCTGCAAAGGTACACGGCAGTGTGATCGTCACAGTCTGCTCACAGGGGTCATGCATGGTAAAAACGATCTTCGACGCGTCCGAGCGGTCGATCTTGACCGTTGCATTGAAGGCCGCAATGGGTGTCGGCTCTGCCGCAGGTGCAGCCAGCAGCACAAGGGGCGCAAGGCCGCTCTCGTCCATAGACAGCGCCGCCACCGTGGGCGTGTCCTCCGGCATTGCAAATTCCATCGTCACAAGCGCCTCATCCGTCATGGCCTCTTCGTCGAAGCCCGCAACATGGTAGATCATCCCCGGCAGCACGTCAGACGGAATGGGATAGTTCTCGGCAAGGTCGTTGGAGATCGTGTCGCCGTTTTCATCGATCTGATAATCGTAGAGATAATCATTTCTCTTTACGTAAGGCTGCTGATCGTACTGATCCACATAGTATGCCGCCAGCGGATAGGGGCTGACTGTGCCTTCCAGCGTCAGCGCGTACTCGTAGGCATCCTCCGCAGCTGCTCTGCCGGAATGCGGGCGCGAATGGATAAAGGTGTTGCCCGGAACATACCAGCGGAAGCGCGTTTCATTTTTGATGTCCGTTTTGTTGTTCCAGAACAGGCAGTCCGTCAGTTTTTGCTCACTCGGCATCCCACAGAATTGCTTGACATGGATCGCAATGTCATTGTTCTCAAAGCGGCATCCAACCGCGTGCGCGTTACCTCCCTCTTGGGCATCCAGATACCACGCGATGTTATTGTCCTTGAAGGTGTTATACCCGCCGCAGGCGCGCAGACCTTTGGTGCATTGGATGGCGCGATCATATCCTGTAAAGCTGCACCGACCCGAAGTCGCACTGGAGTCTCCCGCAAGCGCGATATTGTCCTTGCCAACAAGGGCAGCATCCGAACCCGTCGGCCATGTTTTATGCGCTTTTCCCGCGCCGATAAAGTCTATATAAGCAGCAGAGAAACCCACATTTTGAGAATAAACACCGCCACGAAGCGTTGCGCGCTTAACACAAGGCATTTCGCCGATCGGGTTATCCGCAACCGTCAGATACACAAAAACGTAGCTGGTCTTGCTTTGCAACGTTGGGATCACGATCTGACCGGTATACCCGGCTTCATTGCGCTTTGTTTCATTCAACCGAACGAAAATGTTGTATTCTCCCGGGGTTTGCTCGATCTTCGCGAACTCGCGCTGTAGCGCAGCGTTGACATCGTCAACCGTATCAACTTCACTGATTCCTCCCGTGCCGGATTCACAGTTTATCGTAATATTTTTCGGAACGATCAGCGTTACTGTGGCGGATGCAGAGTACGTTTTTCCGCCCGCCTTGCAGCTTGCAGTAAAGCGCCAGCTTCCCCCGTTTTGAGCGCTAAAGAGCAAGCAGCTCTTTAAGCAGCGTGTGCCGGCTTGCCGCAAATAATCGAACTCCGGTGGAGCCTCTGCGAGTGTAGGCATTGTTCCTACGTTGGTCGCACCGGGAGCGGCAGAAATATCCAGAGAAATGTTCTCTAATTCATCAAAAACGCGCTCTGCCTGCTGACCTTCCAACCGGCGATAATCGGCCTGCCCGCCGTTCATTATTTTAGCCCACAGGCATACCGACAGAACAAAGCCTGCGCTCTCATCGCTTGTACTGCCATCCTGGAAAAGATTAATATCGCCGCGCGATTGGCCAATGCCCATATAGACATCTGTCTGGCCGTCGAGTTTGACCGGCAGCTGCACAAGATACCCGGCCTCGACAGGGTCTTCACTTGCCGCCAGCGTGACCACCGGCAACAGCGAAAAGCACAGAACCAGTGCTAAAAAGAATGCAATCAGTTTTTTCATCTTTTCGTTTCCTTTCCGTTTGATTGACCTTGGACGGTCTGCATCTTTGGGGCTGAACCAAAGACCGCGTTTGTTCCGCGAACCGGTAGAACGCTCTTTTTATCCAGTATTCGTTCCGGAGCAGCAGCGCAGCGCCCCGCAAATCAGACTATCCAGATTCAAGTTACCCCTTTTCTCGGGAGTTTTTCCTGCATGATGATTTTTCACGCAGAAACCGTCGTGGTTTTATTGTAGCAGCTTTTGCAGCGGATTTGTTAAGCTGGCTGCTTATGTTTTGAAGAAAATTTTTTGCCTTTTATTGGAATTATGCCTGTGTGTGTTAAAAAGTGAAGCGCCCGTTCCGACCGGAACGGGCGCTTCGCCGCGCTGAGACAATGATGGAATACTTGTCATAACCCGTGAGCCAACGAAGATGCTCGGAGTTTGAACGAAGAAAGAACTTTGCTGTCGAGGCTGACGCGCTCTGCGCGGCCGGCGGCTTAATTGGTTTAAGACCCCTTTGCAATTACACAACGCGCAATCGCCGCTTGCAGGGCTTCTTCTTTGCGCGTCGGGGACTCAGGGCAGTATTTTGCGCCGTACTGTAAGCAGCTGATGCAGCGCCGAACCGGATACTTTCGGCCTTTGGCCGTCCATACACAGCGGCGATATAGTGTGCCGCAGAGGTTATTGTCGTAGTAATTGTTTTCATATTGATCGTCTTGCAATCAAATGGATTTTAAAAACGCGTACAGGCGCTGTGCGATTTTCTCTGCTCCGGCATCGGACGGATGCAGGCCATCCGGCATATAGAGCGCCCGAATCTGATCCACTGCGGGCTGCAAGCCGCTCATGCGGAACAAATCCAGCACCGGCAGGGCATAATACCCCGCAACTTCCTGAATTGCTGTCACGTAGCTTGAAAGCGGCAGTGTTTTCAGCCCGATCTCATTCACCGCGTTTTCCTCGCTGAGCCGGTGCAGCGGCGTTAAAAAAACGATCTGCGCGTTTTGGTATTTGTTCAACAGCTTCTCACACAGCGTATGCAGCGCTCCATAAAAGGTATACGCACTGCGGGATGTCATGTCCCCAATTTCCGTGTCTCCGTGACCGAAATCATTCGTTCCGCCAAAAACGACGATGACATCCGCCTGCGGCTGCATCTCATCTACGCGCCCGATAAAGTCCCGATCCCATTCGGCACACGCAGACGGCTTTCTTTGCTTCGCGATGCGAGTCCCGCCAATCCCGTAATTGACAGTTACCGCGCCGCTCAGTCTCTGAAAAACAGATACAAATCCATGCTCCGGCGACGATGCACCAACACCCTCTGTGATGCTGTCTCCCAAAAACAGGGCAGTCTTTCCATACAGTTCCATTTCAGCTTCCTCACTCTTCTATCAATTGATGGAATCGGGAACGCCAAAAAGCGCTCCCGATTGTTTCGTATCTGTATTATATATCCGCACACACGATTTGTCGAATGGTTTCCAACGGAAGCTTCGGCCGGCGGTCGTAGGTCAAGAGGCCGTTTTGTTCTTTTTCGATATCCGTAAGCTGGGTGTAGCAATACCCGCACACCAGTCTGCACGCGCGCACGGCAGAAAACAGTTCCCCGAGCTTCTGAGAGAAGGCGGCTTCGGAGTCCGCCTCGCAGTAGCCCCACGATGTCGTTCCGTCACCGATCGGCACATATTTCACGCCGCCAAATTCCGTCAGCAGAATCGGCTGACCGTCATACGCATGGTTTCCGACATACAGTGCCCGCTCCGCCGGTCGAAGCGCCAGCAGCGCATCCATCGTGCCAAGGTGTGCCTGCAGCGTTTCGCCGCAGGAAGTATAATCGTGTACCGTCAGGAGATCTCCGCAAGTGTGTTCCCAACCATCGTTGTCGATGACCGGTCTTGTTGCATCCATGGACTTTGTGAGCGCCACCAGCGCCGCGCTGTGCGCCTGCTGGCGCGCATCCACTGCAATCTCCTGCACACCCCACGATTCGTTGAGCGGTGTCCAAGTGACGATACAGGGGTGATTATAATCCCGCTGCAACACGTCCAGCCATTCCCGATAGACGCGGTCTGCACTGCGTTCTGAGTAGAGATAAGCCGCGCCGATCTCACCCCAGACAAGCAGTCCCATCCGGTCAGCATGATAGAGATATCGTGGATCCTCAACCTTCTGGTGTTTGCGCACGCCGTTGAAGCCCATTGCTTTCGTCAGTTTGATATCCCGGACAAAGTCCTCATCCGCCGGCGCCGTCAACAGCGACTGCGGCCAGTAGCCCTGATCGAGCAGAAGGCGCTGGTAATATGGCCGGTTATTGAGCATGAACCGCCCATTTTCCAACGACACCTTGCGCATACCAAAATACGATTCGACTTCATCCGTCAGACCGTTTGGTGCATACACACGGAATGTAACAGCAAACAGCCGCGGCTGCTCCGGTGTCCAGACGAGATCCTCATGGAAATTCCACGCGCGCAGAGCAGACTGATCTACCTGCCACGAGAAGCTTCCCCTCGTCGAGGTTGGGTTGACCGTGACCGTGCCTGCATATTCGCCGCCAAAGCGAATCTCCGCCTCCAGGCGGGTATCCGGCTGCAATGCGCTGATCACGTAGTCAAATCGAACCGCACGTTCATCAAAAAGCGGCGTCATGCGGCACGAGCGAAGATGTAGTGCGCTGACTGCTTCCAGCCACACGCTCTGCCAGATGCCGGTCGTGCGGGTGTAGAAAATACTCTCCGACTCCGGCTTCCAGTACTGCTTGCCGCGCGGCATTTCCAAATCTAGCGGATCATCCTTCGCTTCAAGCCGGATTTCATTGTCTGCGTCCGGTTGCAGCGCCGCGGTGATATCCGCGAAAAAGCCGCACTGTCCACCCGTGTGTTCACAGATAAACCGGTCGTTGACCCACACCCGGCAGAAGTAATCCACTGCGCCAAAGTGCAGCAGGATTTGCTTTCCCCGCATTTGCTTCGGCAGGGTGAATGTTCTGCGATACCAGACCGCCTCGTGGAAATCGGCATCGTGGATGCCGGACAGCTCCGTTTCACAGGCATAGGGTACGATGATCGTCCGGTCAAAATCCGGTCTGTCAAACGAAAACTCCCACGCGCCGTTTAAACACAGCCAACTCTCGCGCATAAAATCCGGCCGCGGATGTTCCATTCTTGGAATCTGATTCATAAAAGCCTCCGTGTATTCCTTGCAAAGTCATCTTGAAAGAAGCGTTCCTTTTTTCCAACGCCGTTGAAATCGCTGATATGCGCAGATACCTGTATGATTTCTCATGGTCTGCATCCGGATTATCGATCATCGGGAAACAGCTGTCACGAAAGATGTCGACTTTAGAATTTTGCAGTTTCTGGAGTGGACGCCAACGTGACCCACCATGATCGGGGTTTTATCCTGATAATGCAGTTCTGTTTTTTCATTCAGTATAATCTGAACTTCATCCGCTGCACAGCGGACTGTAAGCGCATACGTTTTCTGCGTGGGGATCACCTGTTCAGCCAACAGGGTCTGGTCATATTGGTGCTTCCAGAGCTGTAGCTTTCCCGTGCTGACGGATACCCGATAGCCAACAAAGAAGTTCGTTCCAAGCTGCCGGTCATCCCCTTCTCCGCCGTCGGCGAGCTGCTGTGCGCGCAAAAGCACACCTGCCTGCCAACCATCTGCACACGCTGCCGGGCTGAGCGTCGCCGTGATCTCCACATCAGAGCAGTTCAGCGAACCGACCTCTTTGCCCCACGACTCCAGCGCAGGCCGGAGTGTTTCTGTACTCGGTTCATCCACGCGGTCAAATCGAATGCGGCAGCCGTCTGCACCTTGCAGACGTACTGCGTGCGTACCTGCCGCAAGGCGCAGGCAGAATGTCGTCACGTTCGGCGTGCGGTTTTGCGGCGTGTACGGCGTTTCGTCGACTCTCAGCAGCGCGTTTTCCGCAGGCTGCCCAAACAGTGAGCAGAGATAGCGTCCGCTTTCCGGAAGGTTCAGTGTAAATGCAGGCTCTGCCGGAGCAAGCGCCGAGGGCGGTAGGCAGAGTTGCGCGCGTGTCTGTGAGATGGTTACTGCGCCAAATTGCGCCGCGCCGTCGGCGAAATAGCCAACTTTTGCATCCTGCACAGCCGGCGAAAGCCCTTTCAAAAGGAGCCGGTCGAGATGCACCTGTATGCCCCCATCCCAGCGAAGCGTAATCGTATGCAGCGCTTCATGCCGGAAACCCTCCGGCAACGGCATCTGCCAGAGAAGCGTGTCAGCCTTGTCCAGAAGCTGTACGCTGTTTTTCCTTCGATCGATGCAAAGACGCTGCATCGTTTTCTCCCCCTGCAGGAAAAGGCCGTATTGTTCCGCACCGTTTGACGCGAGGTTCATTTCCACTGCGCCGCTGCATGGCAGCGGATACGCACACAGCGCCATGAGCGCGCCGTCGCTGACGCGCAAGCCGTTCTCCATATGCCAGCAGCCTTGTACCAGATGCCAGTCATCTCCCGCTTCTTCGCAAAACAAGTCCTGGTAATCCGGGGCGCACGGGGCGCACTGCTCGTGTGTGGTCGGTCCGAGAAGAAAGCCATCTGCCCCGCGAAACAGCACACGATCCAGATCAAGATCCCGCGTTTTATCCGGATTCAGGTTGTGATACAGCATCCAGTCACTCATAAGATCCGGGCCGACCACAGTACTGCTGTGCCCAAGGCCGACAACCGCACCCTGCGTCTGCACCGCAATCGGATTGTGGTCGTAGTCGGTAAACGGCCCAAGCGGATGCTTTGCGCTCGCGCCATGAATCCGGTACCCTTTGGACAGGAAGTGGTTTCCGGTGTACGTCAGATGATAAAGCCCATCCCGCTTGACAACAAACGGCCCTTCTGTCCAACCATGCAGAAACGCGCCGATGTACTGCGGCTCGCCAAACGCAGTGGGCGAGGTCATCCGGCAGCCAAGAATGCCTTTATCATCTGCCCAATAGGCATACCATTGCCCGTCTTCATCGATAAAAACGGAAAAGTCGATCGCGTGTCCGATGTTCGGCGTGATCTTATAAAACGGGCCGGTTGGTTTCTCGCTTCGCAGCACATAATGTCCAAAGCCATGCGGCGACGTATACAGATAGAACCAGCCATTGTCATAAACAACTTCCGGTGCGAACGGCACAAGCCCCGGAAATTCCTCTTCCGGAACCGCCGTGCCGCAAAGGTGCCAGTGTACAAGGTCAGTCGACTCCCAGCAGCGCACATCGGGGTTGGTGCAGTAGAGATAATATCTCCCATTGAAGCGCAGTGCGAAGGGATCCGCAAAATCACCGTGTTTCTGAATGGGATTACAGTATGTTTCCATAGATTATCCTTTCACGCCGGTAATAGCGACCGATTCCACGAAATACTTCTGACAGGTGATAAACAGAATCAGCACCGGAAGCAGTGCAATCAGCGAAGCCGCCATCACAAGCGGGATATCCGTCTGCTGCTCATAGTGCGAACTCATCATGGCGATAGCAACCTGAATGGTCTGCCGCTCTTCGCTGTGCGTGAAGATCATCGGCCCCATATAGTCATTCCATGTCGACATAAACAACATAATGGCATTGGTAATAACGGCAGGCTTACTGAGCGGAAGGAAAATCCGCCAGTAGGCTCCGAAATAGCTGCATCCGTCGATTTTCGCGGCATCCAGGTAGGCCGTCGGCAGACCGGTCATATATTGCCGTAAGAAAAAGGTGTTGCTGATATTACACAGCGAAGCCGGAATAATCAGCGGCAGGAGCGTATCAATCCAATGCAGATCTGTATATACAATGTACTGTGGCACAAGCAGGACTGCCGAAGGCACCATCATCGTAGACAGGAGCATCAGAAAAATTGTGTGCTTTGCCGGAAAATGCAGTTTCGCAAAAGCAAACGCTGCCATGGACGAAGTCAGTGTGCTGAAGATCAGTACGCTAAGTGAGATTAACGCACTGTTGCAGATACCGGTCAGAAGATTTGCCGCTGACCAGATTTCTTTGAAATTCGACCAGTCCACGGGATCCG
This sequence comes from uncultured Oscillospiraceae bacterium, assembly GCA_964434135.1. Classification (GTDB taxonomy): domain Bacteria; phylum Bacillota; class Clostridia; order Oscillospirales; family Oscillospiraceae; genus CAG-170. The sequence continues at coordinate 4,177 of CAYSTN010000057.1, read as the reverse complement.
GTATCCACTGCGGCGGGATCACATAGACGAGATTTGCATCCTTTAGTGACGTTGAAATCATCCACACAAACGGCAGCACCATCGTGCTTGCACCCAACAGTACGATGCAGAACGCAATCACCCGTGCGGGAGAAGTTTTTCTTTTTTTCATCATTCACTCCCCCTCGTAAACCCACTTGTTCGAAATCTTGAACTGAATCAGCGTCAGCACAACCATTGCCACGCCAAATACCGTTGCGCAGGCACAGGCATAGCCCATCTGGCTGCTGACAAACGCCTTCTGCCAGATATAAAAAACAATCGATGCCACGCCATAGCCCTGACCACCATCCGGTGCAAAAAGATTCACCTCAAGGAAGGTTTGCAGCGAACCGATCATACCCGTTATAAGCAGATAGAACGTCGTCGGCGTCAGAAGCGGCAACGTGATACACTTAAACTGCTGCCACGAGCTTGCGCCGTCGATCTTTGCGGCTTCGTAATATGTTGTCGGAACATTCTTCAGCGCCGCAATGTAGTAGATGGAGATGATACCGATCATCTTCCAGCTAATCATAATCACGATCATCCGTCGTGTCCATTCCGGGTCACCCAGCCAATCCGGCCCGGCTATGCCAAATAGCTCCAGAGAGATATTCACAAGGCCGTATTTTGCGTTGAAAAGCCACTTCCAAATCAGGCTCAACGCAACGATGGATGAGATAAACGGCAGATAATACAAGACACGGAAGACTTTTTCACCGAGAATGCGCTTGTGACAGCAATAGGCAAACGCCAGCGAAAACATAAGATAAAAAGGAATCGGTATCAGGTAATACAGTGTGTTTTTGCAGGCAATCCAGAACTTCGGGTCGGCAAACAGCTTTTGAAAGTTTCGAAGCCCAACAAATTTGCGCAGCGGAGAGAGAATGTTCCAGTTTGTAAAGCCGGCATAGATGCAGATACATAGCGGGAGCAGGAAGAATATAAGAAAATAGACAATCTGCGGTGTGACGAGCAGCAGCCCCGCAATGCCCTCCTTTCTCCCGAGTCTGTTTGGATGACGTTTCATAGATGTGCCTCCTGTTTGAGAAAAGTCGATATCCCATCCGAATTATAGTACGTTTTCACCGAAACAACAAGGCGGCCGGCAGGTATTTGCCCCTGCCGGCCGCTTTCATTCATGCCTTATCCGGCGTATTCAGCTTTCAGCTCATTGCATTCGTCCAATAGCGATTGCAGCGTGTCGCAGATAGAATCGCAGTATTCCTGCGCAGTCATCTCGCCCTTATAAACTGCTGCGGTGTTGGAGTTGAACTCATTGAACCAGTCCTGATTGAAGGTTCTCGACTGCGTTGCAAGACGCGCCGTGTTCTCAAACATATCAAAGAATACGTATTTGCTGGCCGGCAGGTCGCCGCACTCGGAATATTCGCCGTATGCCATATCCTTCAGCATGGGGACGGCCTGACCCATCTGGTACGCAGTACGCTGAGAGTCTTCGTTGAAGGCAAGGTATGCAGCCAGATCACAGGCAGCCTGTGCGTTCTTCGTTGTAGAGGAAACAGCCAGACCTGCGCTGCCGAACCAGATGGCCGTCTCGCCGGTGTTCGGGCTGACCGGCCAAGGCATGATGTCCCACTCGAAGTCACAATTGTTCTGCAGGTCGCCAAGGCTCCACGTTCCGGTGCCGACCATAGCGAGCTTGCCCTGCTTGAAGCGGTCATAGTCGCCAAGGGCGCTGCTTTCCTCCTGCGTGGGGGCTACGCCGTGGACAAGCGCAAGATCCGCACAGAACTGAAGCGCTTCGGTAAACTTCGGGTCGGTGATTTCCACTTTCGTCAGCGTTTCGGGGTCGACCCACTCTGCGCCGTTCGACCAGACGGCAGCTTCCAGCGAATAAGAGCCGGTACCGTAAATTTTCTCATCGCCCTCGCCGGAGGTCAGCTTCTTTGCCGCTTCCACGAAGTCATTCCAGTCCCAGGGATCATCGGCAGTCGGCGCTTCCACACCGGCAGCCTTGAACAGCTCTACGTTATAGAAAATCGGGAAGGCACTGATGTCCTTCGGCAGCGCATAGATGCTGCCGCTGCCCTGATTCTCGCCGTCGTAGCGATAGAGGGTGTTCAGGCACTCCCAGACGTTGTCGGGATCAAAGATCTCGTTGTCGTTTACATAGTCGGTCAGGTCGAGCAGGTTGCCGGTGGCAGCATACTTCATCATCTTGTCGATGCTGCAATAGAACACGTCCGGGCACTGACCGGCGCCGATCATGGTCTGCAACTTGGTGTCAAATTCATTGTCCGCAACAACGATGTATTCGACCTCAACATTGGGATAGGCTTTTTCAAAGTCCGCGATCATGGCCGTATACGTCGCGATCTCGGCGTCGGTACCCCAGCCCATGAAGCTGATCTTCGTCTTTTCTGTGGGGGCTTCTTCGCCCTCGTCTGCCTCAGGCGCCTTTTCCGGCTCTGTCGGCTGAACGTCCGAAGCAGGCGCATCCGCCTTCTTGTCCGAAGCCGGTGCGCTCTGGCAGCCGGCCAGCATGGCCAGTACCATCAGTACGGCAAGCAGAAGTGCAACATACTTTTTCATTGCTTTTCCTCCATTAGTTTTGTTTTGTCCGGAACCAGATAAAAACATTTTTCTTGTTCCTTTTTGCAATTTTAGTATAATGCTCGCTCTCCTCGTTTGTCAATACATCTATAAAATTCCGAGAAATTCAACACTTTTTGGTTGTTTGAATAAAATACTTGTTTTATTCGTGGAAATATAAAACAAATAATATGTATCTATATAGACTTTTGATCCACACACTGCTATAATACAATCCAAGGAGGGACGATTTATGGCGAAAATATTGGAACTTGACTTAAAGAACGAGGAACAGCTATGCGCTTTGGGCAGTGCCCTTTCTTCTCCTGCGCGGATTCAAATTTTGAAGTTACTCTACCACAACAGCTTCAATGTTGCCGAGATCGCAGAAAAACTGCAAATTCCAACATCCAGTGCCGCTGTGTATATCCGATCTCTGGAGTCTGCCGGACTCATCAACACGAAACTACAAAAGGGCAGTCGCGGCTCGATGAAAATTTGCAGCCGCAAGTATGACAACATCGAAATCACACTGACAGCAGATGACCCGGCCGTTGATCGTGTTTACAGCATTTCTATCCCCATTGGCTGCTACAGCGACTGTGAAGTCCTGCCCACCTGCGGAATTGCAAATGAATTGGGCATAATCGGTCACGATGACCGTACGGATGCATTTTTCCTGCCGGAACACCACACCGCGCAGATTCTGTGGACTTGCGGCGGCTTCGTGCTGTACAAAATCCCGTGGAAATTTGATGCACCGGTACATCTGAAGCGAATCCTCATTACCTTCGAGGCCTGCTCCGAGACGTTCAATTACAAAGAGGACTGGCTCTCCGACATCTCCATCTCGCTTGACGGACTTGACTGTGGCACATGGCGCTCTCCTGCCGACCACGGAAGCCGTCGCGGACGCCTCAATCCGCTCTGGTGGCCAAGCGGCAGCACACAGTACGGTGAGCTTGTGACGCTGGAGATTACCGAGCATGGCTGCACAATCAACGGCCGCCCGTCTTCTAATGTACGCTTGCGCGATTTCGACTTCCACTCCGGGCGACCCATTTTATTCCGCATTGAAAATAAGCCCGACGCAGAATATGTCGGTGGCTTCAATCTGTTCGGGAAACAGTTTGGCGACTACGAGCAGGATATTTCCGTGTCGTTCGTATACACAGAATGAGTAGAGGGAGACAGACAGTTTCACTTTCTGTATGAACTTCTTTGCTAAAGGATACCCTTCAAGGTGCGCCGCGCTCCCCTCATGACAGCAACAGCAGATCATCTGGCGTTTTTCGAATGGCAGGATCATCGGTCAATGCTTCATACTGAAAGCCGGTGCAGGGAAGGTTGGGCAGCTCCTTCTGGATACATTTGCAGAAATCCTCTGCATGGGTAAATTCCTGCAATTCACCGTCACCGAGGTAAATGCGACGCAGGAGCGCAACATCCGCGAAGCGGCATCATTGGGCGCAGCCCAACATCATTTGCCGCAGGCAAACATCATGCAAAAAGCCTGATTTGTCAAATGGACAAATCAGGCTATTTGTTGGCAGGGGCACAAGGACTTGAACCCTGAGCCTACGGTTTTGGAGACCGCCGC
>CAYSTN010000056.1:0-13999 GCA_964434135.1 uncultured Oscillospiraceae bacterium | reverse complement strand
TCTGCGTCAAAGCGCCCGGCTTCGGCGACCGCCGCAAGGAGATGCTCAAGGATATCGCCATCCTGACGGGCGGCACGTATATCTCTTCCGAGCTGAACATGAACCTGACCGATGCACAGCTGACCGATCTTGGCACGGCGCGTCAGATCAAGGTCACCAAGGACAACACCGTCATCGTCGACGGCGCTGGCGACGCCGGCGAGATCAAGGCGCGTATCGCCGAGATCAAGAACACCATTGCTGTCACCACTTCCGACTATGACAAGGAAAAGCTGCAAGAGCGGCTGGCGAAGCTCTCCGGCGGTGTTGCCGTTATCAAGGTTGGCGCACAGACCGAAGATGCGATGAAGGAACAGAAGCTCCGCGTGGAAGACGCACTGAACGCAACGCGCGCAGCCGTGGAAGAAGGCATCGTTGCCGGCGGCGGCACGGCCTATGTTAACGCCATTCCGGCTGTTGAAAAGCTGGTTGCCAAGCTCTCCGGTGACGAGAAGACCGGCGCGCAGATCATTGCCCGCGCTCTGCAGGCTCCGATCCGCCAGATCGCGGAGAACGCCGGTGTCGACGGCTCGATCGTCTATGACAAGATCCGCTCGAGCCGCAAGGTCGGCTATGGCTACAACGCCTACACCGAGACTTACTGCGACATGGTTCCGTCCGGCATCGTCGACCCGACCAAGGTCACGCGTACCGCGCTGGAGAACGCTGCGTCCATCGCTTCCTGCGTCCTGACGACCGAGTCGCTGGTCGCCGACAAGCCCGACCCCAAGGCTGACGCTGCCATGGCAGCTGCCGCAGCACAGGGCGGCATGGGCGGCGGTATGTACTAAGCCCCAGACCTGATATCGTTCAAAAAGCGCTCCGGCGAAAGCCGGCGCGCTTTTCCGTTATGCGTCTTCCTGCAAAGGCGGCAGGATCGCCTGCCACGCGTCATACAGCCGCTCAAAGCGCCAGGCGGCATTGGCCGGGCTGGTCGAGGGCAGCTTGACGGCCTTGTGGCCGGTCTGTGACTGCTGATAGCGGCAGAAATACTGATACGAAGTCGCGCCGTTGCAGAAGATCTGCCGGATGGGCGCGGCTTGCAGAATCGGCCGCAGGTCGTTCGGCACGACCTCACGGATGGAGCTGTCGCTCGAACCTTCAATGCGGCAGCTGCCGATGGTATCCCACAGCGCAATGTGATGCCGCAGCGCCAGCGCGCGTTTTTCTTCCACACTCTGCGGTGTCGGCTCGTCCAAAAGCGCCGCCAGCAGCGGCCAGAAGCGGTTTTGCGGGTGGCCGTAGAAGAACATGGCCGCGCGCGATGCGACCGACGGGAACGAGCCGAGAATCAGAACGCGCGAAGTCTCGTCGTAAAGCGGCGCGATGGGGTGAACGATCTGCTCCATCACAGTGCGTCGATGAGCGCGTCGACATCCTCAGGCCGCGTTGCCCACGAGCAGACGAAGCGCACCGCCTCGTGCGTTTCGTCCACGCGGCCATTACATTCAAATGCGAAGCGCTGGCCGAGCGCGGCGATCTGCTCGTGCGACAGGATCAGGAAAATCTGATTCGTCGGCGAATCGGCGTACAGCCGATAGCCCTTCTGCACGGCGGCAGCGGCAATGCGCTGTGCCTGCTGCACGGCATGGCGCGCCATATCCAGCCACAGTTCGTCTTCGAAGTACGCACAAAACTGCGTACCGAACAAAAAGCCCTTGGCAAACATACTGCCGCGCTGCTTGATCATGTTGCGGAAATACGGTTTGAGCGCGTCGTTCGTGATGACCACGGCCTCGCCGAACAGCAGGCCGTTTTTCGTCCCGCCAATGTAAAACACGTCGCAGCACTGCGCGTAATCCTCCGGTTCAAGGTCATTGCCCTGCGCGACCAGCGAAGCGGCCATGCGCGCGCCGTCCAAAAACAGGTACAGTCCCTTTTCCCGGCACAGCTCATGCAGCGCCGTCAGCTCCGCTTTGGTGTAGATCGTTCCCAGCTCCGTGGCGTTGGAGACATAGACCATACGCGGCAGCACCATATGTTCGTCCTGCCCGTCGCAGTGGCGGCGCAGCACCTCGCGCACGAGCGCGCACGTCAGCTTGCCGTCGGGCGCGTCGATGGCGCAGACCTTGTGGCCGCTGGCTTCGATTGCGCCCGTCTCGTGGACGTTGATGTGGCCAGTCTCAGCGGCGATGACCGCCTCCCACGGCCGCAGCGAAGCGGCGATCACGGTCGTGTTGGCAATCGTGCCGCCGACCAGAAAGTGTACGTCCGCGTCCGGGCAGGCAAAGCGGCGGCGAATCACACTGCGCGCCTCGTCGCAGAAGCTGTCCATGCCATAGCCGCACGTGGTCGTCAGATTGTTGCGCGCGAGCGCCTCGAGTACGCGCGGATGCGCGCCCTCGGAATAATCATTGCGGAAAGAGATCATCGCAAAAGCCGTCCTTTTTTTCAAATTCTACGGATATTGTAGGGCTTTTGCGCGCGAATGTCAACGCGGCGCGCGCTTTTTTGTGTACAGGCTCGGCGGCATACAGGCCGCCGTCGTTCCGCTCAAACTGCCAAGCAGGCCATACACACCGGTGTACGCGCCCGCGCGCAGCAAAAGTTCTGTCCACACGCCCTGCGGCGCAGGCAGCAGTACGGCGGCTAGAATGGCCAGCACCGTCAAAGCTGACGTGCGCAGCAGCGCCATGAGCGGCGGCTGCGCGCCGCTCGTGCGCACGAGGCGGCGCAGACTCAGCGCGAAATTGACCAGATGTGTCACCACAAACGTCACCACGTACCCGCCCAGTCCATAGCGCGGCAGCAGCAAAAACAGCAGCGCCACGTCCATCGCCGATGTGAGCGTGTTGTATCGCACCGAGGCCACCTGCTCCGAAAGCCCTTTGAGCATCCCGTCGACCAGCGCGTCGAGGTACAGCATCAGCGCCAACGGCGCAAACACCCGCAAAAGCCGCGCCGCCTGCGGGCTTTGAAACAGCAAAAACGTCAGCGGCTGCGCCAGCACGAACAAAAGCCCCGCCAGAAAGCTCCCGAACAGCAGCCCCGCGCGCAGACACTGCTCCGACACCGAGCGCAGCCGCGCGCGCCGCTGCTGCGCTCGGCAGGCGGCCAGCTCCGGAATGAGCAGGTCGATGAGCGCGTACAAAAAAGCCGCCGGGAACATCAGAACCGGGAACACCATCCCCGTGAGCGTCCCATACGCCGCCATCGCGCCCGCACGCGAAGCGCCCGCGCGCGCAAGCCCCCAGGGGATCAGAATCTCTTCGAGCATCCGTAGCGCCGCGCGCAGGTAGTCGCTCAGTGCCAGCGGCAGCGCCAGTCTGCGCACCCATCTGCCAAGCTCCGGCGAACCGCCGGCGAAGTCCACCGTGCGCCAGCCGCGCCAAAACATCCCGTACAGCGCCGCGCCCGCTGCACACGCAGACAGCAGCTCACCTCCGAGCAGCGCGAAACACGCGCCCGTGACGCTTCCGGCGGTTTGCCGCAGCAGCAGCATCGTCACTCCCAGACACGCCAGCCGCTCGCCTGCGTCCACGACGGTCAGCCGCAGAACCTGTCCCGTCGCCGTGAAAACACCACCCAGCACCAGATTCACGCACCCGACCGGCAGCATCCCGGCCAGAAGCCGCACGCTGGCGGTGGCCTCGGGCATTTGCAGCAGCTGCGCGGCAAGATACGGCGCACTTACAAACAAAGCCGCCGCAGCCAGAACGCTGCTGAACAGCACATAACGCAAACACCGCGCTGCCGCGCTGTAGACGGCGCGCACATCGCCCGTTCCGTGTGCCTGCGCACACAGGCACGTTGCCGCGACGCGCGCACCCGCCAGCCCCACCGTCGTGGCAAAGCCCGACACGGATAAGATCAGCTGCACCGCGCCAAGCCCCTGCGCACCGATCCTGCCCGCCAGATAGGACTGAAACAGCATGGAAACGAAGCGCAGCAGCACCGCTGCCGCAGTCAGCAGCAGCGTGTTTTTCAAGATCTGACGGCCAGTGAACAAAAAACCACCCTCCGCTCCAAGCTTATGGAGCGAAGGGCGGATGTATGAACAAATGTCATTTCAGTTGAAACGTGTAATAGACCGCGCCGATGAGTTCAACCGCGATAGCCGCGAACATGGCATAGAACGCAAAGTTCGCGCCGAGCAGCAGACACACGACAAGCATCACTGCCCACAGCACACAGACAAAATAGAACAGCAGCGGGTTAAACCCATTGGGGAACAGACGGATCGACTTGCCGTGCAGCGGGAATTTGCCGCGATGTTTCGCACACAGGAACACCGCGCCGGCCGTCCCGACCAGCAAAAGCGCCAACACCACACTGCCGATGATGCGGTTGGCCTGATAGCTCGTGCGCGCCATCAGGTAAAAGACCACGCCTGCCGTAGCCGTAAGCAGCGAGAAGGTGAAGAACTCTGCGCGATAGAGCTGCCAGACCATGTACAGGCAGTAGACCAGCGCGTGCAGCAGATAGATGGCGATCATGTTGCCCGTCCAGAAGATGGACAGAATCCAGCTCGAAACACTCAGCAGCGCAAACACCGCCACGCCATAGCAGCACAGTTTGCGCGCAAGCGGCGCTTTGAGCGCGATGGCCGCCACGAGCGATGCCGCAAGCAGCGCCAAAAAGACATATCGCAGCGACGTCACCAGCGGATAGACCACCGCGAAGCCGTCGACGGTGCTGTACCATCCGCCCAGCCGCCAGAAGCCATACACGACCACGACCAGCAGCGCGAACGCGGCGGGGACTTTATATACAACAGACTGATCTTCTGTCTTTTTTGCAGCAGTTTTGTTTTTCGTCATAGTCTTTATGTCCTTTGCTTGATGAAATTGCTCTTTAATCCAGCGCACCGGCCGCATACATCACAGCACTCAGCGCGCAAAGCGGTGCAGTCTCGCAGCGCAGAATGCGCGGGCCAAGCGTACAGATACGCAGCTTCGCCTGTTGCGCAAGGCTGACCTCGTCTTCCGAGAAGCCGCCTTCCGGCCCGGTCATGATCGACACGGTCTGCGCCGGGACATCGCCAATGGCGCGCCGCAGTGACAGCGCGCGTTCGTTTTCGTAGGGAAACAGCGCCAGCTCACAGCCTTTTGCGCGCTGCACGGCAGCGGAAAACGAGGGCATCGCCAAAACCTGTGGAATGCGCCCGCGCCCGGACTGCGCAGCAGCCGAGGCAGCGATCTTCTGCCAGCGCGGCAGCTTTTTTTGCACATCAGCCTCGCTCAGACGCATCACGCAGCGCGATGACGGAAACGCAACGATCTCATATGCACCCAGCTCAGTCGCCTTTTGGATGACGTGTTCGAGCTTGTCGGCTTTGGCGTAGGCCATGTAGACGCTGCACCGAATCGGCGGCTCGGTTTTAGACGGCTCGGCCTTATCGATGACGAGCTGTACCCGCTGCGAACTGATGTCGCAGATCGTGCAGTAGTAGTCCGTGCCCACTCCCTCGCACACAAGTACGCGATCACCGGCTTTGAGCCGCAGAACTCGGGCGTGTGCGGCATTCTCCGTGTCGAGCGTCAAAAAATCGCCGCAGATGCTGCCGGGCGGCAAAAAGAACCTTGGCAACGCCATCGCCCACCTTCCTCACGTACATACGGATTGTATTATATCAGATGTCGAAGCGAAGCGCAAGTAAAAAAGTGCAGGAAGCTTCGCCCAAAGGCAAATAAAATGCTTGACAAAGCCGCCGGAAGCAGCTATAATAACTGAGCAATTGAAAATGAATGCGAGAGTGCTGGAATAGGTAGACAGGCACGTTTGAGGGGCGTGTGGCAACAGTCGTGTGAGTTCAAGTCTCATCTCTCGCACCACGTCGTCGCGGACTATGTATCGTTCGCGACGACTTTTTTATGCGCTGCATCAAAAAAACATCTCTCACTCACGCCGTCGCTTCTCCTCTCAAAAGCACAAACGCTTCGCTGGTTTGTGTTTTTGTTTTTTTATTTTTTAGATGGTCTAAAGTGTTCAGCTAACACAAAATAAAAACGACAAGCTTTTGCTTGTCGTTTTTGTTTTGGTGCAAGTTTTGCATCCGGCAAAACTTCCGCTGCGGCGGGTGATGGAACGCGGTAGGATACGCAAGAATCGAGTGTGCAAACTGCATAAAAGTACTTGAAACATAAGAGCCAATATTATATAATTTACAAAAAATAGTATGGGCGGGTTTGAAAGAAAAAAGACCTCCGAAGAGGTCTTTCGGTTGCACACACTGTGCAGTCGATCTGAATCGACGCGTTGAATTGCTTTTTATTTGAACTCGTTGTGTAATTTCAAAAGATGATTACTCATCCATCATCTGATTCTGGACTTGATGACCGGCACACAGCCGCATGATGTTCGGCTGGTTTATATGGCCTGTGCATGGCTGGTGGCCAATCGAGGCCATTTTCTGTTTGATATCCCGGTGGATGAAGTTGCGCGTATCTTGGATTTTAACACCGTTTATCAGGAATTTTGTGATTATTTAACGGAATTGGGATATGGGCTTCCGTGGGCAGAAACTATCCATGCAGACGAGCTGCTGGCAATCCTTCGGAAAGACTGCGGCGTCAGGAAGAAAGAGGAAGCGTTCGCTCAGGCGTTCTATGACGGGAAAAAGATTCCCAAAGCCTGCGATGAGGACTTTCCGTTCAGCCGGGCAGCGATCGTTACGCTTTTAGCCGGTGGAAAGGTTAAGCCGTCCGATTTGTTTGGAAATGAACTCTATGCAGAATCAGAGTCGGTTTCCCTGACCATGAGCGATGAGGATTTCGTCAGGGTAGTAGCGGAGCTGGATGAGGATGCACAGCTGCTGTATAAGCTGCGTGCTATGCGCGATTGCGTACAGCTTTTATCTTCGATGAAAGACTGCCGTTGCATTTCACAGGCAAAGGTGGCGGTTTATGAGCAGCATCAGCGAGATTTGAGGTTCTTGAAGGGTTTCGTAAAAAAATATATCCCGAAAAAGTACGATGCTATCTTTCGGAATCCTGCTAAGGATAACTATGTGAGCTACAGCGGAAACGGGAAATCCTTGAAAGATGACGAGAAAAAGAATCTGAAATCCGCCACAAAGGATTCGTTTTCGGATTTCTTACTCAAGCAGCTCAAGGAACTTCCGGTAACGGAAGCGGACAGGCCAGCCTACGAGGATATGCTTTCCCGGTTACAGGCAAGAACTTTCCTGTCCAAGCAGAAAGATGGAGACAACCGCGTGATTCCGCAGCAGCTCTATCGATATGAATTGCAGGAAATTTTGAATCATGCGCAGGAGTATCTTCCGATGCTCCTGGAAACCGATGAAGACGGTATCACGGTAAAGGAGAAAATCCTGTCAATTTTTGATTTTAAGATTCCCTACTTCGTCGGCCCGCTTCACAAAACTGGTTCAAATCATGCATGGCTTATCAGAAAGCAGGAGGGAAGAATCCTTCCCTGGAACTTTGAACAGCTCGTGGATCTGGATGCCAGTGAGCAGGGCTTTATTCAGAGGATGATAAACCGATGCACCTACCTTCCCAGCGAGGAGGTACTGCCGGTGAACTCGCTGCTGTATGAGAAGTTTACGGTTCTCAATGAGATCAACAATCTCAAGATAAACGCGCTTCCGATCCCGGTCGCGGTAAAACAGGAGCTGTATAACGAAGTCTTTTGCCGATGCCCCCGGGTGACAGGAAAAAGAATCCGGGAATATCTCTGCGCGCATGGCCATATGGCGAAGGAAGATGAACTGTCCGGCATTGACATTACAGTCAAAGCCAACTTAAAATCTCACCATATATTCAGGCGTATGATGGAAACCGGTCTGCTGACACAGGCGGATGTGGAAAAGATTATCCGCCATGCTGCATATTCAGAGGATAAGACCAGGCTGCGAAAATGGCTGATTGAGACGTTCCCAAAGCTCTCGGAGGCGGATATCTCCTATCTTCTGCGTCAAAAGCGAACGGGATTTGGCCGCTTGTCGGCAAGACTTCTGTGTTGCTTATATGGAAGTGTCAAAGACTCTGATACCGGTGAGGCTTTTACCATTTTGGATGCCATGTGGGAGACGAACGACAATCTTATGCAGCTTCTTTCCGGCAAATATACCTTCGCGGAGCAGATTCAGGAAATTCGCAGCGCATATTATGCAGAGAATCCCTGTTCTTTGAATGATAAGCTGGACGAGATGTATGTTTCCAATGCGGTCAAACGTCCGATTTTCCGCACACTTGACATTGTTCAGGATATCGTGAAGGCCAACGGCTGCGCGCCGGCAAGGATTTTCGTCGAGATGGCAAGAGGCGGAACGGCAGAGCAAAAGGGAAAGCGAACCAAGAGCCGAAAAGAGCAGCTTCTGGAGCTGTATAAGCAGGTGAAAACCGAGGACAGCCGTCGGCTGCAGAAGGAACTGGAAGAAATGGGAGTTATGGCGGACAACCGCCTGCAAAGTGACCGCCTGTTCCTGTATTACCTACAGTTGGGCAAGAGCGCTTATACGAAGGAACCGATCGTTCTATCCCACCTGGCGGATGGCACTTACAATCTGGAACACATCTATCCCCAGTGCCATGTAAAAGACGACAGCATTCTGAACAATCTGGTACTGGTGGAGTCCGAAATCAACGGGATGAAGCGCGATACCTATCCGGTTCCGGAGGAAATACGCCGGAAAATGACACCATTTTGGCATATGCTGAAGGAAAACGGCCTGATGACAGAGGAAAAATACCGCCGTCTGACACGCTCGACCGGTTTTACCCCTGAAGAAAAGATGGGCTTTATCAACCGGCAGTTGGTGGAAACGCGTCAGGCTACAAAGGTGATGAAAGACCTTTTGCAGGAAAAATTCCCGGAAACGCAGATCATCTGTGTCAAAGCGGGGCTGGTATCGGAGTTCCGGCAAGCGTTTGAAATGCTGAAGTGCAGAAGCGTCAACGATCTGCACCATGCAAAGGATGCCTATCTTAGTATCGTGGTAGGTAATGTGTATCACGAGAAGTTCACTAAGCACTGGTTCGATATTAGCCAGAAATATTCAATTAAGACAAAAACTCTCTTCGCTGATCCCGTAATTGTCGGAGATCAAACGGTCTGGCGTGGCGAGGAGGACATCGCACTTGTGAAGAAAGCGGCAGAGAAGAATGCCGTTCACCTCACTCGCTACGCTTTCTGCCGAAAAGGCGGGTTGTTCAAACAGAAGCCGGTCAGGGCTGGCAGTGGACTTGTACCGCGCAAAGCAAATCTGCCTGCAGAAAAGTACGGCGGTTATAATAAGACGACGGCATCGTTCTATTTGTTGGCTTCCTACACCATCAAGAGCAAGAAAGACATTATGTTCGTCCCGATTGAGTTGATGTACGCCGACCGTGTGATGGCCGACCATACATTTGCCGCAGAGTACATCGCCTCCACGATCTCCACGATCAACGGCGGTAAGCCTGTGGAAAATGTGCGGTTGCTGCTAGGTGGGCGAAAAATCAAAATCAACACAGTTATCGAAGCGAACGGGATGCGGCTTGTACTGAAATCAAAGAACAACGGTGGAAAAGAAATCGTGGTATCCCCGTGCATTCCGCTGATTCTTGGAGCAACGATGGAACGTTATGTCAAACGTCTGGAAGCTTTTGCCCAGAAGCGGAGAGAGGGCGCATGGATTGTACCCGATGCTGTACACGACCACATCACAGCAGAAGAAAATCTGGAGCTTTATGACCAGCTTTGCAGTAAGCTGACCCACTCGATTTTTGACAAGTGCCCCGGCAATATTGCGGAAACAGTCGTTGCGGGAAGAGATCAATTTTCAGCGCTCGCCATTGAAGAACAGATACCCTGTCTGCTGAGTATAATTGCGTGGTTTGGAATCGCCCCCAGTTGTGATTTGAAAAGTGTTGGAGGAAGCGGTCAAAGTGGAACAAAACGCCCTAATGCCCGCCTTACATCGTGGACGAAGAGTTACTCCGACGTGCGCATCATCGACCAATCCGCTTCGGGGCTGTTCGAGCGGCGCAGTGAGAATCTGCTGGAACTGCTATGAGCTGGCGGACGGTGGTGATATCCTCCCGCTGCAAGCTGGACTTGAAAATGGGCTATATGGTTATCCGCGGAGAAGCGGTACGGCGGGTCTTTCTGGACGAAATTGCGATTGTGATGATTGAAAACCCGGCGGTATCCATGACGGGATGCCTGCTGTCCGAGCTTATGGAGCGAAAGATCAAGGTCATTTTCTGCGATAGCAAGCGCCTGCCCCAGGCAGAGCTGACGCCATACTACGGATGCCACGATACGTCACGGAAAATTCGTACCCAGATTACATGGACTGCGCCCATTAAGGGCGCAGTCTGGGGCAGGATTGTTGCGTTAAAAATCCAAAAGCAGGCAGAGTTCCTGCTGGAAACAGGGCATACGCAGGAGCATGATCTGCTGGAGCGCTATATCGGACAGCTGGAATTTCAGGATGCATCCAATCGGGAAGGCCATGCGGCGAAGGTGTATTTTAACGGGATTTTCGGCATGGACTTTACCCGCTCAGAAGACTCCCCGATCAATGCGGCCTTAAACTACGGATACGCAATTTTATTATCGGCGTTTGCCAGAGAAATAGCAGCCAATGGCTATCTGACACAGATGGGTCTGCACCATGAAAATGTGTTCAATCGATTCAATCTGGCCAGTGATCTTATGGAACCCTTCCGGATTCTGGTTGACAGGACGGTATACGCTGCCCAGCCTGCCCAGCTGGATAAAAGCACAAAACGGATGCTGCTGGATTTGCTGAACGGATATGTATTCCTGGGAAAAGAGAAGCAGACGGTACTCAATGCCATAGGCACATACACCAGAAGTGTGTTTGAAGCGCTGAACACAGAAAATGTGGATCGGATTCAATGCTGGAGCTATGAGCTATAGATTTATGCGAATGATTGTCTTTTTTGATCTGCCAACGGAAACATCGGCCGAACGGCGAAATTACCGCCACTTTCGGAAATTTCTCGTGCAAAGCGGATTTCTGATGCTGCAGGAATCGGTGTACTGTAAGCTTCTGCTCAATGGCTCTGCCCAGGCGGCAATGGCAGAGAGTATCCGCAGGAATAAGCCGCCGAAGGGAATTGTGCAAATGCTGACGATAACAGAAAAGCAGTTTTCCAAAATGGAGTATATTGTGGGAGACTGGACAAGCGATATCGTCAGCAGCGATGAAAGGCTGATCGAATTATGATTTTATGCCACCCGCAAATGGAGACGATCATGGATTTTTCCGGGACAAAGGTGCAAACCCTTGTGATCGAAGCGCCGGGCTTTTTGCGTGCTTTTTTGCAGGATTTGTATGACCAGATTGATGGCATGGAGGGAGAACTTCTCCTGTCAGAGCAGGACAAACAGCTATCAATTGGGACTTGGGTGGAGGTGATCGACAACTTCCTCAATCTTGATATGAATAAAAAGCATTTGCTCAATAAAATCATCGGAGAGATGGAACGGCTATCCGGAACGGACACCTTTTTCCTGAAAACCTCTGAGATTTTGCAGCGGCTGGAAGTGTACATCTCGGAATTGGCCTTTTCCTTCGACTGCGATATTATTTGCGGTCACTGTACGGTGGGCGGCTTGCTGAAGGGGATGGGGGTAACGGTTCGGGACGAATACGAAGATCCTCTGGAACGGCTGATCGACTACATGGAACTGGTTCGGGAGTTTGAGCGGGACAAGCTTTTTGTCTATGTCAATCTGCGCAGTTTTTTCTCGGATGCGCAGATCGAACGCTTCCTTTACACGGCGCTGGGTCACGGGTATCACATTTTGCTTATCGATGCGCACTCACACGAAAAATTGCAATTGGAAAACAGGATTACAGTTGACAATGACCTCTGCGAGTTCTAAAATGAAAGCAGAAGTTACACCAAGCCTTGATTTCAGCGGCTCGTTACCGTTATTTCGCATTGGGATGCGGAAAGAAATTTGAGGTTTGAGAGTTGTGTAATTTCAAAGAGGTCTTAAACTATTTCGCCCGCATAAATTTGCGGTTTCTCAGTTTGAGAGTTGTGTAATTTCAAAGAGGTCTTAAACCGCAGCACGGATTGCACGGCGGGTTTTGGTGTTTGAGAGTTGTGTAATTTCAAAGAGGTCTTAAACAGCCGCGCGATTTGAGATACTCGGCCAGTGGTTTGAGAGTTGTGTAATTTCAAAGAGGTCTTAAACCCGTGTTTTTGATTTATCTTATGGCTACATATTTGAGTGTTGCGTTTTTTCAAATACTTCAATAAAATCCGCTGTTCATCTATTTTATACAGCTAACACAAAACAAAAACGACAAGCTTTGCTTGTCGTTTTTGTTTTGGTGCGAGTTTTGCCTTTGGCAAAACTTTCGCTGCGCCGGGTGATGAAACACGAAAGAAACCCTGATGGGTTTCTTTATATAATAAAAGAAGCAGTGCGTCAGGTGGAGAGATACTGCTCCAGGATGTCGGCGGCGCAGGCCACCATCTCTGGGCAGGGGCGCTTTTTGTAATACGTCTCGGTGCGCGCTTCGGGCGGCTGCGGCTTGCAATCCGGATCCAGTCCCAGCAGCTGCCGACAGATGAGCGAGCCGTTCCGGCGCTCAAACTCCTCGCAAAGCCGGCGAAGCGTCGCGTAATGCTGCGTCTTCGCCGCGCGGTCGGTGGGGTCGTCGCTGCCGCAAAGCAGACCATAGGCCATGACCATTCCGCTCACCGCGCCGCACACGCCGCGCATTCCGGCCATGCCGCCGCCAAAGCCCGAAGCAAGGCGCAGCGCCGTACTTTTATCCATCGTATTCTCCGCAAAGGCCAGAAAAACGGCCTGCGAACAGTTGCAGCCCTCTAAAAACAGCTGCTTTGCCCGTTCTGCTTTGCTCATAAAAAATGCTCCTTTCAACGTGTGCGTCTGATCTTACTGGCTATGATAGCACACTCTGCGCGGAAATTCCACTTCCCCTTTCTCGCTCCATTTGAAACTTTTTTAGTCCTATTGACAGCACCGAAGGCAATGCGTATAATGATGAGCGAAAGAATAATTCGCCTAAAACGAAACGCTGCCGCCTGGCAGCTTTTCAAAAAGCTGCGAGTTAGAGATAGCTAACTGACGTATAGGAGTGATATTATGAAGAAAACCTTTTGGGATCGCACGGCAAAGATCTATGACCGCTTTATGAAGAAAGACCACAAGGCATACAAGCAAATGTATGCGCTGATCTCCCCCGTGGTGCGGCACAAGCAGGTGCTGGAACTGGCCACCGGAACGGGGCTGATTGCCAAACACATTGTCCGCTCCGCTGACCATATCGAAGCCACGGATGCCTCCGCGGAGATGATTGCTCAGGCAAAACAGGGCGTGCAGTCCACGAAGCTCCATTTTTCGGTGCAAGATATGTTCCGTCTTCCCTATGCCGACCAGTCCTTCGATGTGGTCATTGTGTCCAACGCCCTGCATATTGTTCCGAAGCCGGAAAAAGCGTTGGCAGAAATCAAACGGGTGCTAAAAGCTGACGGCGTACTGATCGCCCCCACCTTTACCCACGCTGGTAATGACTTTTTCGGTAACGTCAAAGCGTTCTTTATGAAGCTCGTGGGCTTCCGGCAGTACAGCAAATGGTCCAGCGAAAGCTATTTGGATTTCCTGCGGGAACAGGGCTGGACGGTGCAAAAGAATGAAGTTTTGAAGGCCAGCTTTCCGCTGACTTATGTGGAATGTGTGAAAGGAGAAACATTATGAAACCGAATTACAAGAACTGGGTGCCCAAAAATCTGATCGC
The DNA here is from genome assembly GCA_964434135.1 of uncultured Oscillospiraceae bacterium. Classification (GTDB taxonomy): domain Bacteria; phylum Bacillota; class Clostridia; order Oscillospirales; family Oscillospiraceae; genus CAG-170. The sequence continues at coordinate 264 of CAYSTN010000056.1, read as the reverse complement.
CGGCATGGCTGCGGCAACAGCGCTGTCTATGGCCGCACTGATTGCCTTTGGCATTTGCGGACTTTGGGTAACGAAAACATGGCGGATCATCCTTGCCATTGTGTTTGCCGTCGCTACCATCGGTTGCGGGAAAACGCTGCAATGGAGTATCACGGCTTATCGTGCCTTTTCCTATGATGGAAAGCGGCAGCTTTCCCGGAAAATCACCCAGGGAACTGCGGAATATATCACCCTGCCCGATGGCGGTATCGGTTTGGATGTGGG
>CAYSTN010000055.1:0-14426 GCA_964434135.1 uncultured Oscillospiraceae bacterium | reverse complement strand
TTGATTTTCCAACGGCAAGGAGGTGCAGCTGATGGCAAAATGCGATATCTGCGGCAAGGGCGTAACATTCGGTATCAAGGTTTCTCACTCTCACAGACGTGCCAACCGTACATGGAAGCCCAACGTCAAACGTGTCAAGGCAATCGTTGACGGTACTCCGCGCCATGTATATGTCTGTACAAGATGCCTGCGTTCCAACAAGGTCGAGCGCGCGATCTGATTTTCCGGACAAGTCGAAAGAGCAAGCCAGTCGGCCTGCTCTTTTTTCTTTTTCCCTTTGCAAAAAGCACCCGGCGGCTGCCGGGTGCTTTTGGGTTATTCGTCCCTGCTCTCGCCTTTCTGGCGGATGGTGATGCGAAGCGGCGTACCGGTCAGACCGAATACGGCGCGAATCTGATTTTCCAGATACCGCTGGTAGGAGAAATGGAACAGCCGCTTGTCATTGCAGAAGAAGACAAAATGCGGCGGTTTGACCCCGACCTGCGTAATATAGTAGATCTTCAGGCGGCGGCCTTTGTCCGAAGGCGGCTGAACACGCGCGGTCGCGTCTTCGAGAATGTTGTTGAGCATTCCGGTGGTGATGCGCATACTGTTCTGGTTGGAGACGGCAACGATCATGTCAAACAGCTTGTCCACACGCTGACCCGTCAGCGCGGAGATGAACATCACGGGCGCATAGGTCATATAGCTCAGGTCGCGCCGGATGTCAGCCGTCTTCTCGTCCATGGTCTTCGTGTCTTTTTCCACCGCGTCCCACTTGTTGGCCACGATGATGCAGGCCTTGCCGGCCTCATGTGCCAGCCCTGCGACCTTGGTATCCTGCTCCGTCACGCCTTCGTTGGCATCGATGAGGATCAGGCACACGTCCGCGCGCTCAATGGCCGCGACGGAGCGCAGGTTGGAATACTTTTCGACCGCATCGTCGACCTTGGAGCGGCGGCGCATTCCGGCGGTATCGATAAAGAGGAACTTGCCGCTGTCGTTTTCAAAGTAGCTGTCGATGGCATCGCGCGTCGTACCGGCCACGTCGGAGACGATGACGCGCTCTTCGCCCAGAATGCGGTTGAGCAGGCTCGATTTGCCGACGTTGGGTTTGCCGATGATGGCCACCTTGATGACATCCTCGTCAACCTCTTCGCCGTCATCGTCCGGGAAGCTCTCGACACACGCATCGAGCAGATCACCCGTGCCGTGACCGTGGACGGCAGAGACTTCGATGGGATCACCGAGGCCAAGGGCGTAGAACTCAAAGATATCCGGGTTCGTGCGGCCGGTCTGGTCACACTTGTTGACGGCCAGCACGACGGGCTTTTTCGACCGTTTGAGCATCGTTGCGACCTCTGCGTCGGCGGCGGTCAGGCCGACGGTAACGTCGACAACCATGACGATGACCGTTGCAGTCTCAATGGCGATTTCGGCCTGGCGGCGCATAAAACGAAGCATCTCGTTATTGGTGCCCGGCTCAATGCCGCCGGTATCGACCAGCGCAAAGCAGCGGCCGTTCCACTCGCATTCGCCGTAGATACGGTCACGTGTCACACCGGGGGTATCCTCAACAATGGCCATCCGCTTGCCGGTCAGCTTATTAAACAGCATCGATTTGCCAACATTGGGTCGGCCGACGATGGCTACGATCGGTTTGGACATGGGAAAGTCCCTCCTTTCAGCGCATAGGGATAAGAAAAGAGGAAGGCAAACGCCTCCCTCTCATCTCTTTCAGCGAAATTACTTTGCTTCAACAGAAATGACTTCACGGCCATTGTAGTAGCCGCAAGCTTTACAGGCTCTGTGAGGCAGGCGGGCCTCGCCGCACTTCGGGCAAGCCACGACGCCGGGGATCGCCAGTTTCCAGTGGGAGCTGCGTCTCTTATCTCTTCTTGCACGGGATACTTTTCTCTTGGGTACTGCCATGTGGTACACCTCCTTGGTTCAAATGCCCGAGGGCATATTATCTACTTATTTATCCAGTAACTGCTGTAAAACAGCAAAACGGGAATCCGGTTCACGCTTACAGCTGCAAGGCCCTTCGTTGAGGTTTTTCCCGCAGCGGAAGCAAATGCCCCTGCACGTTGGGCTGCACAGAAGCTGTGCGTCCATGTTCAGTACAAACGCCGTCGTCACAATGTCGGTCAGATCGGCGCAGCCGTCGCAGATGCCGAACGTCCAATCGTCCTGCGCCTGTTCCAGTTCCGATTCCGGAACCAGGACGGCGTGCAGCTCAATCGCGATCTCGCGGACGAACGCGTCGGCGCAGCGGTCACACACACCATGCAGCGTCGTGGTGATCGACCCTTGCAGCTGCAAAACACCGGCGGTGTTTCGCACCGTGCCGCTTGCGCAAACAGGCTCTGTGGCCGGGCAGCAGTTGCCAAAGACCAGCGTGGAGAGATCTTCGTGCGTCTGAAACGAAAGGCTCGCGCCGGGGGTCAAAAGAATTGGCTTAACATCCAGCAGCATAACGCCCTCCTGCCCATAATCGTGCGGTGAATATTATATCGAATAATTGCGAGGAAGTCAAATACTTTTTCACGAATTTTTTGCTCTTTTTCGTTTTGTTTCTTTTTCCACGCTCCGCGCGCTTTACACACGTCTTCGCGCGTGGTAAAATACAGGCAATCTACCGAACGGGAGACTGCTATGAAAGAGATCACCATCTGCGCCAACGATGCCGGGCAGCGGCTCGACCGCTTTTTGGCCAAGGCGCTTCCTCTGCTGCCGGCCTCACTGGCGCAGAAGTATATCCGCCTCAAACGCATCAAGTGCAACGGCAAGCGCGTCGAGCGCGACACGCGTCTGGTCGCGGGCGATATCCTGCAATTATACATCAACGACGAGTTTTTTGACACCCCAAAGGAAGAAAACGCCTACCTCACCGTCAGCGCGCCGAAGCTGCACATCGTCTACGAGGATGAAAACATCCTGCTCGTCGACAAAAAGCCCGGTCAGGCCGTCCATCCGCACGACGGCGCGGAATACGGCAAAACGCTCATCGACCACATCCAGGCCTATCTCTACGCCAAACGCGAATGGCGGCCGCGCGAGGCGCATTCGTTCACGCCCGCTCTTTGCAACCGCATCGACCGCAACACCGGCGGCATCGTCATTGCCGCGAAAAACGCCGAGGCGCTGCGCATCCTCAACCAGAAGATCAAAGACCGCGAGATCGACAAACGCTATTTGTGCATCGTCCACGGCACACCGCGTCCGGCCAGCGGAACGCTTGAAGGGCAGCTGTTCAAGGATGCAAAGGAAAACCGCGTCTACATCACAAAAACTGCGCAAAAAGGCTCGAAGACCTGCCTGACGCGCTATCGCACCCTGCAAAGCAAAAACGGTCTGAGTCTGGTCGAATGCGAACTCATCACCGGCCGTACCCACCAGATCCGCGCGCAGATGGCTGCCGCCGGGTGGCCGCTGCTGGGTGACGGAAAATACGGCCGGCTTGATAAGCGCTATGACAGAAAGTATCAGGCGCTGTACTCCTACAAGCTGACGTTCTGCTTTACGACCGACGCAGGCTGCTTAAACGCGCTCAACGGCAAGACCTTCGCGGTCGAAGACGTCGATTTTGTCCACGAATACTTTTCTTGAAGTGCCCATTGCCCCGCCCCAAACGCCGCAAAATTTCGTGCGGTTTCGGGCGGGCTTTTTTTCTTCCGGCAAATTTCGTTTTTTATATTGACAAACGTACCCTTACTCGATATATTTCAATATAGTATGTATCGGGAGCATTGGCAGCACTTGACGCATACGAATTTTTTTCGAAATGGGGGAGGATAATGTCCAAAGAACTCATTCGCCTCACGAATCTCACCATGACATTCGAAGACGGAGAGACGATACTCGACAACATCAACCTGTACATCAACAACAAGGAATTTCTTACGCTGCTCGGTCCGAGCGGTTGCGGAAAGACCACGATGCTCCGGATCATCGGCGGCTTCCTTTCGCCTTCTTCCGGCGATGTGCTGTTCAACGGCCAGCGGATCAACGATGTTCCGGCCTACAAACGGAAGATCAATACCGTGTTTCAGCGTTACGCGCTGTTCCCCCATCTGGACGTCTATGACAACATCGCCTTCGGCCTACGCATTGCCAAGCTCAAAGAAGACGAGATCGACGAGCGTGTGACCGAGATGCTGGAGATCGTCAGCATGAAGGGTTTTGAAAACCGCAAGGTGACTTCCCTTTCCGGCGGGCAGCAGCAGCGCGTTGCCATCGCCCGCGCACTGGTCAACCGCCCGCAGGTGCTTCTGCTGGACGAACCGCTGGGCGCGCTCGATTTGCGTCTGCGCAAGGATATGCAGAACGAGCTGAAAAACATCCAGCAGCGCATGGGGATCACATTTATATATGTCACGCACGATCAGGAAGAAGCGCTGACCATGTCCGACACCATCGTTGTCATGAACAAGGGCAAGATCCAGCAGATCGGCCGCCCGGAAGACATCTACAACGAACCGAAAAATGCTTTCGTTGCGGACTTCATCGGCGAGTCGAACATCCTTGACGGCGTGATGCTCGACGATTATCAGGTCAAGTTCTTTGGCCGCCGCTTCCAGTGTGTCGACAGGGGTTTTGCCAAAAACGAGCCGGTCGACGTTGTCATCCGCCCCGAAGACATCGACATTGTCCCGCCGGAGCAGGGTCATCTGTGCGGCACGGTCACTTCTGTCACGTTCAAGGGTGTCCACTACGACACGATCGTCGACTTCAAGGGCTTCAAGTGGCTCATTCAGACCACGGACTATTGCCCCGTAGATGCGTATATCGGCATTCGCCTCAACCCCGAGGATATCCATATCATGCACAAGAGCGAGTATTCCGGCCTCTACGGCGACTACTCCTCCTACAGCGCGGAGTATGACGAGATCGCCGACGCCTCGGAGGAAGAAGCCGATGAAGAATAACAAGCTGCTCGCCTGCCCGTACATCATCTGGATGCTGCTGTTCACCATCGTCCCGCTGGGGATCGTGGTATACTACGCGCTGAGCGATTCGCTGACCGGCCAGTTCACGCTGGCAAACCTCGCAGCCATCCGCGATTACCTGCCCATTTTCCTGCGCTCGATCTGGCTGAGTTTGTTTGCCTCACTCATCTGTCTGGTCATCGGCTACCCCGTGGCCTACTTCATCGCGCAGTGCAAGCCGCTGACGCAGCGCTTTTTGCAGATGCTCATCATGCTGCCCATGTGCATGAGCTTTTTGCTGCGCACGCTTGCATGGGTCGGTATGCTCGAAGATACCGGCATCATCAATTCGTTTTTGCAGACCATCGGCCTGCAGCCGCTGCCGCTCATCCGTACCAACGGCGCGGTCATCCTCGGCATGGTGTATAACTACCTGCCGTATATGATCCTGCCGCTGTACACAGTCATCATGAAGATCGACAACCGGCTCATCGAAGCCGCGCTCGATCTCGGCTGCACCCCGGGTCAGGTCTTCTTCCGGGTCATCCTGCCGCTCTCCGGTCCGGGTATTCTCTCGGGCATCACGATGGTGTTCGTCCCCGCCGTGTCGACGTTCTACATCTCGCAAAAGCTCGGCTCGACCGGTACGACGCTCATCGGCGATATCATCGAATCGCAGTTCAAGACCGCCTACAACCCCAACCTCGGTGCGGCCATGAGCCTGATTCTGATGATCCTGATCTTTGCGTGCGTTGCCATCATGAACCACTTCGGCGACGCCGATGAGGAGGAGGCCATCAAACTATGAAACGTGTCAACCGCCTCATCACCGTTCTGGTATTCATTTTCCTCTACGCGCCCATGATCGTTCTGGCGGTCGCCTCGTTCAACACCGGCACCGACATTGCCAGCTTCAAGGGCTTCACGCTGCGGCAGTACGCCAACCTGTTCCGCGACGATACGCTTCTGACACTGCTGCGCAACTCGCTCATCATCGCGCTTTTGTCCACGCTCATCTCCACCGTCGTCGGCACGATGGCCGCCGTCGGCATCCACGGCATGAAGGGCAAGCTGCGCGCTGCCGTCATGTCCATGACCAACATCCCCATGACGAACCCCGACATCGTGACCGGCGTGGCACTGGCGCTTTTGTTCGCGTTCGCCGGGTCTGTGATGAAGACCAACTCGGTGCTTGGCTTTTGGACGCTGCTGATCGCACACATCACCTTTAACCTGCCGTATGTCATCCTAAACGTTATGCCCAAGCTGCAACAGATGGACAAAGACCTGGTCGAAGCGGCGCTCGACCTTGGCTGCACACCGTTTCAGGCGTTTACCAAGGTCGTCATCCATGAGATCATGCCCGGTATCCTCTCCGGCGCGCTGATGGCGTTTACGATGAGTCTGGACGATTTCGTCATCTCCTACTTTGTCACCGGTTCGCAGTTCATCACGCTTCCGGTCGAGATCTACAACTACGTGAAAAAGCCCATCCAGCCCAAGGTCTACGCGCTGTTCACGCTGATGTTCATCACGATCCTCGTTTTGATGTCGGTCATGAACCTGCTGCAAGCCAAGACAGAAAAGTCCCGTCAGCCAAGGAGGACACGCGCATGAAAAAACGACTTGTCCCCCTGCTGCTGGCGCTGTGCCTGCTGCTGGGCGCGCTGCCGCTTCCGGCCAAAGCCGCCGCGAACGAGATCACGGTCTACAACTGGGGTCAGTATATCTCCGACGGCAGCGATGATACGCTCGATGTCATTCAGGCGTTCGAAGAAGAAACCGGCATCCAGGTCAACTACCTGACCTTCGACTCCAACGAGTCGATGTATACCAAGCTCAAGACCGGCGGCACAACCTTCGATGTCATCATCCCCTCGGACTACATGATTGCCAAGCTCATCACCGAGGATATGCTCGAACCGCTGAATTTTGACAACATCCCCAACTACCAGTACATTGACGAAGCCTTCCGCGACCAGGCCTATGACCCGGACAACACCTACACCGTCCCCTACACCTGGGGCACAGTCGGCCTCATCTACAACCGCAACTTTGTCTCCGACGAGGACGCGCAGAGCTGGTCGTGCCTGTGGAACAGCAAGTACGCCGGAAAGCTCCTGATGTTCGACAACCCGCGCGATGCGTTCGCCATTGCCGAATCCATGCTGGGCTACAGCCTCAACACCGAGGACAGCGCGGAGCTGAAAAACTGTGCCGACCTGCTTGCCCAGCAAAAGCCCGTTTTGCAGGCATATGTCATGGATCAGATCTTTGACAAGATGGAACGCGGCGAAGCCTGGGCTGCGCCGTACTATGCGGGCGACTATCTGACCATGGTCGAGGAAAATCCTGATCTCGGTTTCAGCCACCCGAAAGAAGGCTACAACATCTTCATCGATGCCATGTGCATCCCCAAGGGCTGCCAGAACAAAGAAGGTGCAGAGGCGTTTATCAACTTCCTCTGCCGCCCGGATATCTCGGCTGCCAACCTCGACTACATCGGCTATTCCACGCCTGAGACGGCCGCCAAGGACTACATGGACGAAGACGTGATCTCCAGCCCCGTCTCCTACCCGGATGACGAGACGCTCGCGCGCAGCGAATCGTTCGCCGAGCTGAGTGTCGAGGCCACGCAGGAAATGAACGAGCTGTGGCTGTCCGTCAAAACCAGCGGTGCAAACACAACACTGTATCATGTCCTGACCCTTGCGGCTGTTGCCGCAGTAATCGCGTTTTTCATCATCTCCGGTGCCCTGCGCCGGCGCAAAAAAGCGCGCCGCTGCCGCAAATGGAAGCAAGCCTGACGCAAACGAACCCCTGCCGCAAAAGCGGCAGGGGTCTTGTTTTGCCGTTTGGGCAGGGGCGCAGCTTATCGGTGTTCTTCGTCGCAGCAGTCGATGGCCACGACCGCACACAGCGCCAGCAGCGCGTCGCAGCCGTCTGTGACCTGCAAGCGATACCGGTCTGTGAACGTCGGCCAGGCGCGTTCTATGGCCGCGACGCGGCCATTTGGCGCGGTGATCTCGTAGTCCAGGCCGAAAAAATCGCCCTCAATCTGCCAGCCCAGTTCCTCGATCGAATAACTGCGGGAAAACAGTGTAAAGTTGCGCGTCAGCTCATACTCCCGCCCGCAGACCGTGAGCAGATACGTACACGGAATGGAAAACGGTACGTGCTGCACGCTTGCCACTTCGTTCCCCTGCCCGTCCGTCAGCACCAGCTTGCGCCCGAAGTGAAAAAACTCCCGGTCGGCACAGTAGACGATCTCGTCGGCTTCGTTCCAAATATCAAAATGGTCGAAGGACAAAAATTCCTCTTTCAGATAAAACACCATCGTCTTGTATTCCTTTCTGTACAGGTTCTGTTCTATTAGACGTTGGAAAACAAAAAAGGTTTCCGGTGGAAAAACTTGTACAAGTGTGCTATACTGGGTTTGTACCCGCAGCGCTTTGCTGCCAGTTTACCACATTTCACGCAAGGAGACTATCCATGACCCACAAAGAGATCGGTGAGCTTCGCCGCCGCATGAAGCCCGACCGCACCAACACCACCGCGATCTATGGCTGCTACGTATCCTCCGGCGGAGAGATCCTCTCCACCTTCCGCGAGCCGTTCGGCCTGATGGGCGAAGAGGATAAAGAAAAATATCTGGCGATCTTCCGCCGGACGCTCTCCGGCACACCGGACAAAAACCTGCTCGATCTGAGCTTCACCACCAAACAGGTCGCAGACTCTGACGAGCATCGGCTTTTGATGCGGCTGCGCGAAAGCGCCCTCGAAGACGAGCAGGCACGGCAGACGCTCTACGAAACGATCATCCCGGCCGTCAGCTTCGAGGAAAACTTCCTCATTCTTCTGCTGCACGAGCGCTACGATGTTCCCTTCCGCGCCAAAGACGGCGCAGGGCTTGATGACGGCAGCGAAGTATTCTCCTATTTCCTGTGTGCCATCTGCCCGGTCAAGCCCGGCAAAGAGCTTTTGAGCTACGTGGCTGAGGAAAAGACCTTCCACAACCGCTCCGCCGGCTGGGCTGCCGGAATGCCCGAGGCGGGCTTTCTGTTCCCGGCCTTCGATTCCCGGCGCACCAATCTGTACAACTGCCTGTTCTATACGCACTCTGCCACGGCTGACCACCAGCCGCTCATCGAAGCGCTGTTTCGCGTCCAGCCGCCCATGCCCGCTGACGAGCAGCGCAGCACCTTCGGCGGCGTTCTGGCCAATGCGCTGGACGAGGAATGCTCGCTTGCGCTCGTGCAGCAGGTACAGCAGCAGGTCAAAGACCGCATCGACCTGTGGCAGCAGACCAAGACCGACGACCCGCTCGTCATCAGCGGTGACGAGTTGAAGCAAGTACTCGATGACTGTGGTGTTTCGGAAGAAAAACGTCTGCAATTCGGTGCGCAGTTTGATGAGGCGTTCGGCAGCGGCGCAGTCCTGAACCCCAAAAATCTCATTGAAGTCAAAAAATGTATTCTGAAGACCCCGGACGTGTCCATCACCGTCAACCCGGAGCGCTCTGATCTTGTGCAGACGCGGGTGTTGGGCGGTGTGCAATATCTTCTTATCAAAGCCGACGAGGGTGTCGAACTGAACGGCATCGCCCTCGCCGAAAGCGAATCATCATCAACCTGACAGGAGGACTATCATGAAACGCAGCGAACAAAACCCCGCATTCCAGTGGGATCTGACCCCCATGTACCCGGATGACGCCGCTTGGGAAGCGGCCATGCAAGATGTCGAGGCTTCTCTTGCCACGCTTGCAGCCATTCCCGGCACACTTGGCCGGTCCAAGCAGGACTTCAAGGCCGGTCTGGATGCCATCGTCGCCGTGATGCAGAAGCTTGAAACGCCCAGCATCTACGCTTTTTTGAAAAAAACTGCCGACGGCTCTGAGACGAAAAGCCAGGAAATGAGCGCCCGCGCGCAGAGTCTTGGTGTCCGCGTCGAAGCGGCGCTGGCTTTCTTAAACCCGGAGATCCTCTCCATCCCCTCCGATACGCTCAGCGCGTGGATGGCCGATGATGAGCTGGCTACCTACCGCCACATGGTCGACGATATCGTCCGTACCCGCGCACACACCCTCAGCGCCGAGCGCGAGCAGATGCTCGCCATGCTGGGTGACGCTGCCGCCACGCCGCAGCTGGCCTATGAGATGCTGACCGACGTGGACTTCAAACTGCCCATGGTCAAAAATGACGCAGGCGAAGAAGTTCAGCTGACCTCCGGCACGTTCTCCATGTACCGCGAGAGCCGTAATCGCGCCGTGCGGGAAGGTGCATTCCGCGCCATGTTTGGCACCTATCGCAGCTTCGGCAATACCATTGCCGCCCTCTACAGCGGCTCGGTCAAGCTCGACGCATACACCGCGCGCCAGCGCGGCTACCAGTCCGCGTGTGAAGCCGCGCTCGACGGCGGCAACGTCCCCGTCTCGGTCTACGACAGCCTCATCTCGGCCGTGCATGAGAGCCTTCCGTCCATGCGCAAATACCTCGAGCTGCGCCGCCGCGCGCTCAAGCTCGACAAGATCGACGTATTCGATCTCTATGTGCCCATCGTCGAAGAAGTCGATATGCCCATGCCCTATTCCGAGGCACAGCAGCTGGTCAAAAAAGCGCTTCTGCCACTGGGCGAGGAATACCAGAAGCTGCTCGAGCGCGCCTTTGCCGAGCGCTGGATCGATGTCTACGAAAACGACGGCAAGCGCTCCGGCGCATTCTCCTGCGGCGTGTTTGGCGTACACCCCTACGTCCTGCTCAACTATACCGACACGCTTGATGACGCATTCACCCTTGCGCACGAGCTGGGTCACGCCATGCACTCCTGGTTCTCGGACACCACGCAGGATTATGTCAATCATGATTACCGCATCATGGTTGCGGAAGTTGCCTCAACGGTCAACGAAGTTCTGCTGACCAAGTATCTGCTGCAAACCGAGACAGACCCCAAGCGCCGCGCGTATATCCTCAACCACTTCCTGGAAGGCTTCCGCACGACGCTCTACCGGCAGACGCTCTTTGCCGAGTTTGAACGCAAAGCGCACGAGCTTTACGACGCAGGCACACCGCTGACCGCCGAAACGCTCAACAGCGTCTATCACGATCTGGAAGCGACCTATTATAACGGCATCGGCATCGACTCGGATATCGACCCGGAGTGGTCGTACATCCCACACTTCTACCGCGCGTTCTACGTGTACCAGTACGCAACGGGCTTCTCCTCTGCCGTGGCCATCGCGGACAAGATCCTCTCCACGGGCGACGCAAGTGGCTACCTCAAGTTCCTCACCACCGGCGGCAGCGACTACCCGCTCGAGGAGCTGAAACTGGCCGGTATCGACCTCACCAGTCCCGACACCGTGCGCAGCGCGCTGCGCGTCTTCGACGAGACAGTCGACGAACTTGCCGCTCTGCTTTGATCGGTCGGTTCTCCCTTGCACAAAACGAACACACCCAGGGCGGCGGGATGGATGCATCCCGCCGCCCTGCTGCGCCTTTCAAAAACGAACCGTACAACCGAACATAGGCAGTTGTACGGCTGGTTTTGCGTTGCGTGAGCGTTTTTGATCGGACGCAAGCGTCTCCCATACTGGATTTCCGTGGTGCGTTGTAGGGGCGGAAAGGAAGCCCTCTCAGTCAGCTTCGCTGACAGTTCTGGCAGCGGGAGAGCCAAGGGCGCGGTGCGCCGCGCCGGGTGGCGGGACACATGGGGTTCCGCCCTACAGGGTACGAAGAAGTCATGTAGATGGCAAAAACCACCCCACGACCCAATGAAATGGTCGTGAGGTGAAAGGAGCAGCAACGCAATGGACAGAACCCAGCCTGCGACCCAACGCAGTGGTCGCAGGCTGGAAAGGAGAAACCGGGCTTAGAGGAAAAGAAGCCTCGCTTGCGAGGATTCGTTCCGGCAAGGTCGGTTTCGACGCGCAGCAGGGCGAGGGATATGAAGTTTGCTGCGACGCGGGCATCGACCCCTACGGGTGCAAAGCAAATAGGAAAGTGCGCTGCAAAGCAACAAGTGCAGTGCGAATGGAAAGACTTTGGGCGGACAGAGTCGTCCGCCTCTACGGGTGCGGTGCGAATTGGGGAGAAAGCCCTCTCAGGCGGCTATGCCGCCAGCTCTCCCAGAGGGAGCGCCAAGGGGCGCGGTGCGAACCAGAGAGAGGCGAGGTGGGAGTGCTGGGTGGGATAGCTGCTTTTGTTGTTTCACTCAGACGTTTGTAAAGTGGTACGAGTGTCCCAGGTCGTAGGCCATCTTGTTGCTCTCGGAAATAAAGTCCATAAACCGGCTGGCTGCCGAGGTCGGCGCGACGTCGCGCAGCGTACACATACAAACCGAGCGCGGCGGGATCTCGAAATCCGTCCGCAGCGGCAAAATCACGCCCCGGCCAAGCCCGGACTGTGAAAATTCCTCCGTCACACACGCGACGCCCAGCCCGATGCGTGCAAGTGCAATGAGCAGATTGTGCGAACCCAGCTCGATCTCCGGCTTGACAGTCAGGCCGTTTTGCTGGAAAAACTGCTCAACATAGACGCGCGAGCTGGCCTTACGCTCGAGCAGGATGAGCGGCAAATCCGCGATCTGCTGCATCGTGTGAACGTGTTCAAAATCGCAGTCGTAATTCGGCGCGGCCACAAAGACCTGGTGCGTATCGAAGCAGTGCCGGACGCTGTAGGCCTCTTTTTCTTTCGGCTCGCTGGCAAAGGCAATGTCCACCTGCCCGGCGTGCAGATAATCCAGCACCATCTGGCTCGTGCCGTTGAGGATGCGGATGCGGATGGCCGGATAATTCTGGTGGAATGCCTCAAGCCGGGAAACCAGATAGGTCTTCGTCACCGTGTCGCTCGCGCCGATGATGAGTTCACCCGTCAGCAGCTGCCGCGACTGCGCCAGCTTTTCCTCGCCGCACTGGATCAGCCCCAGCCCGTGCGAAACATAGTCCAGCAGCATCTTGCCCTCGCTCGTCAGCACAACGCCGCGCGTACTGCGCGAAAACAGCCGCACCTGCAACTGTTCTTCCAGCTGCTTGATCGACTGGCTGACGGCCGATTGCGAGATATAGAGATTCTGCGCCGCAGCGGAAATGTTGCCCATGCGGGCAACCTCCTGAAAGACGCGATATAGCTCAAGTTTTACAGCCATGGCTGCCTCCTGTCATTACCTTTATTAATAGTAATTATTGCAATGATAAAAAATATCTATTTTACTTATTGCTCACTACCGATTATAATAGCCCAAACGGCAAAAGTCCAGCTATTTTTCGCGCACTTTTGCCGGTTCGTGTTTGCCCGGGGCAAATGCGGTGCATCATATGGTTGCCAATATAGTTCCGGATACATGGCCCGGATGTCTCTACCGCAGCGCCACAGCTGCGACTATTGGAAGTTCGCACACGCAGGGGTGTTTTCTCCTGCGCGCGGCTTTTTGCATTGGCAGCAGAGTTCGTTCTGTTGTCAATTATTCTTATATTACTATATTTTTGGAGGAAGCTATGCAGGAGCTGAAAGATCGCATCGTCAAGGAGGGCAAGATCCTTCCCGGAAACATTGTCAAGGTCGACGGGTTTCTCAACCACCGCGTCGACTGTGCGTTTATGGGACGCATCGCAGATGAATTCCAGAAATATTTTGATCTCGATCACGTAGATCTCATTCTGACCGCAGAGGCCAGCGGCATTGCCCTGTCTGCCATCTGCGCGTACCGGTTCGGCAAGCCCCTGGTCTATGCCAAAAAGGCCAAGAGCGACAACATTGAGGGCGGCCTGTATCAGAGCGAGATCTTTTCCTATACCTACAAGAAAAAAGTTACCCTGCTGGTTTCAAAAGAATGGCTGCATCCCGGCGATCGGGTGCTGGTCATCGACGATTTCCTCGCCCGCGGCGAGGCGCTGCGCGGTCTGTGTGAGATCGTGCAGGCAGCCGGTGCGGAGCTGGTCGGTATCGGCTGCGCCGTGGAAAAGGGCTTCCAGGGCGGCGGTGACCGTCTGCGCGCGGCAGGTGTCAACCTGCATTCGCTCGCCATTCTCGACAGCGCAGAGCCGGGCAACATCGTCTTCCGGGAGGATACGTAATGCAGAGCGTTCTCATTTTGGACTTTGGCGCGCAGTACAGCCAGCTTATCGCGCGCCGTGTGCGTGAGCAGAATGTCTATTGCGAGGTCAAGCCGTGCAACATCTCTGCCGCACAGATCAAGGCACTCTCCCCCATCGGCATCATCCTCTCCGGCGGGCCGCAGAGCGTGTATGAATCCGTTTCCCTGCGCGTGGATGCCGAGCTGTTTTCGCTTGGCATTCCCGTTCTTGGCATCTGCTACGGATGCCAGCTCATGGCATATTCGCTGGGTGGCACCGTTGCAGCAGCGACGGAAGCGACCGCCCGCGAATATGGCAAGACGCTGACCGAATTTGACCCGTCGTGTGCGCTGTTCGATTCGCTGCCCGCCTCGTCCGTCACATGGATGAGCCACGGCGATTATATCGCACAAGTCCCGGCTGGTTTCACCGTCACGGCAAAGACC
>CAYSTN010000054.1:0-14482 GCA_964434135.1 uncultured Oscillospiraceae bacterium | reverse complement strand
TCTGCCGCCTTACGGATGCGGCATACCCTTTACGGGCACACATCGACCCGTTGTTACTGCGTCGCAAATTTGTAGCTTGGTTTTGTCTCTGACGGCCATATCTTTTCTCTCGCAAGAGAAAAGATATGGAAGAAAAGAGTGCTTAATACTCAGAAACCGCCATCACGTATCTGCTCAAAAGATTAAAAACCTCTACGCCGCACCGACTCACCTCTGCAAGACAACACTACGCGCCGCCCGCCATTGTTGACGATGGCTGAATCGGTGCGGCGGTGATTTGTGGATTTTGCGCGGCAAAGCCGCGCCGGGCGCGGAGATAACACGCAAAAGCAAAAACCACCCCACGACCCAATGAAATGGTCGTGGGGTGGAAAGAAGCAGCAACGGAATGGACAGACCTCAGCCTGCGACCACTGCGTTGGGTCACAATTTTGTTTTTTGATGGATTTTTCGGGCGGACAGAGGCGTACGCCCCTGCAACGCGCTACGGAAAGGCGGTGCGAAATGCGGCGGGGCACATGGGTCCAGCCCTACGGGGGTGCCGTGGAGATTTAGACCAGCCCTCTCAGGCGGCTGCACCGCACCTGTGGCTCTCCCTCTGCCAGAGCTGCGAATCTGCGGGTACGGCAAACCGCGCCAGAGACGGCGTTTGCACCGCGATGCGTTCTTTACTTGACCAGTGCGCGATAGAGGAACGTCACCACATCACTGCGCGGGCAGTTAGCTGTCATCGAGTTGGCCGCTCCGGTTTTGTCGATTAGACCGCCCGCTTTCGCCCAGTTGGCCGCGTCGGCGTACCATTCGCCGCTGCCTGTCTTGCCCGGCTCACCCATGGCGCGGTACAGGAAGGTCAGAATGTGCGCGTTGCTGCATTTTTGAGCAGGAGAGAACGTCGTTGCGGTCGTGCCTTTGGTGATGCCCTGCTCGACTGCCCAGAGAATGGGCTTGTAATAGTAGTCCGATTCTTTCACGTCTGTGAACGGGTTCGTTGTGGCCTTCGGCTCAGGTTTGCCCATGGCGCGCCAGAGGAAAGTCGCGACTTCGCCGCGCGTACAGCCGTCAGCCGGGGCGAAGCTCGTCGCGCTCTTACCGGTTGTGACGCCGCTTGAAAGAGCCCAGTAAGCCGGAACAAAATAGTACGAGAGGGGTTTGACATCGGTAAAAGTTGTGGTAACAACGTAGGCTTCGCATTTGCCGACGAGCTTTTCGTTATCGGGGCTGAAGAAAGATGCAACTACTTCAGAGGCATAGGTGTTCCATGTAGGGTCGGGGTTTACGTGGACGACCGTCCCGGTGATTTCCTGAACAGCTCCGAGACAATATTCCTCTTCGCTGGCATACCAGCCGCTCACAAGCTGACCGATTTCATCGATATAGCAGTTTTCAACCTTGAGGTTTCCAAAAATGTTGAGGCTGAGATTTTCGCCGCGCAGCCATACGTTGGACAGAATCAGCGTTGCGTTTTCACCGACTTCCAGTTCCAGCGCATCTGTTGATGCATCGATGATGCCGTTTTTGATTATGGTTGTGCCGGAGTCCAGATGCATCCAAGCAATTGGTGTCATATTTCCGGCTTCATCTGTTTCCCAAAGATACGGGTAGGAATGATTGCTGATGTTGCTGCTGAGCGTGTGCCCGTTCAGATCGAGAACGGTATCCGACTCAATCCAGGGCGCGGCACAGAACAGATCATTTTGCAGCGTGATCGTACCACCCTGTTCCAGATACGTGTCAGCCGCGTCCATAGCGGCAGTTGGGTCGTTGGCTGCCAATGCCGTAGAAGCGCAGGCGAACAGGCAAAGGAGTGCGAGGAAAATCGAGATTACTTTTTTCATACAACTTGTTCCTTTCTGCTTTTTGTCTTTTCTTCACCGCAGGCCGGGGGAGACAACCCCCGGCACTGGGTGAAAACAAAAACGCTGTGCAGGATACACTCCTACACAGCGATGAAAGCGAACGAACCCAGACGCACTTTTTGGAATCACAACAAAACCTACCCTTGTAAAAAGGGAAGATATTTCGTATAATATTCCTTGTGGTGCGGCTTTTGGCCGTTGTGTAGGTGGTTGCGTCACCTGCGCAGGCTTGTGGGTGTTGGCGCACCCACAAGCTGCCGCATTTTTGTTTTCCAGTTTTAAGTATACCACATTCCAGCGCAAATGCAAGTGCCGTGCGCATTTTTTGTCACAATTGCAGCGAAGCGAAACGTCTTTTCGCACCGCCGCTGCGTCAAATTATTAACTGCCTCTTTGCTGAACCCGGCAAAGAGGCAGTTTGTTTTTTACTGTCTGGATTTCATCAACGCGCGCATTCTGGCCGAATGATCCAGCTGGCGCTTGCGGATGCGCAGGGTCTTCGGCGTGACTTCGAGCAGCTCGTCGTCCGCCAGATACTCCAGACACTGTTCAAGCGAGAGTACCGTCGGCGGGGTCAGACGGATGGCTGCATCCGAACCGGCTGCGCGCATATTGGTCAGCTGCTTTTTCTTGCAGACGTTGACGGTCATATCTTCGTTGCGGTTGCACTGGCCGACGACCATGCCCGCGTAGACTTCCACGCCGGGCCCGATGAACATCGAGCCGCGATCCTGCACGCCGCCAAGGCCGTAGGCCGTGGAGTCGCCCGTCTCGAACGCGACAAGAGAGCCGGTCAGACGGCGGGAGATCTCGCCCTTGACGGGTGCGTAATGCTCCAGCGTCGAGGCCATGATGCCCTCGCCGCGCGTGTCGGTGAGAAATTCGTTGCGGTAACCGAACAGGCCGCGCGTCGGCACCAGGAACTCCAGTCGCATCCGACTGCCGACCGGGGTCATGGAAACCAGATCGCCTTTGCGCTGCGAAATTTTATCGATGACAGAACCGACGGAGTTTTCCGGCACGTCGGCAACCATGCGCTCGATCGGCTCGCAGAGCTTGCCGTCGATCTGCTTGTTGAGTACGTGCGGCGTGGAAACCTGGAACTCATACCCCTCGCGGCGCATCGTCTCAATGAGGATGGACAGGTGCATCTCGCCGCGTCCGGCGACGTTGAATGCGTCCGTGCCCATTTCCGTCACGTGCAGCGACACGTCCTTGAGCAGTTCGCGCTGCAGCCGGTCACGCAGGTTGCGGGACGTAACGTATTTGCCTTCGCGTCCGGCAAACGGAGAATCGTTGACGGAGAAAGTCATTTCGATGGTCGGGTCGGAGATCTTGACGAACGGCAGCGGGTCTGCTGCGTCCAGGTCGCACAGGGTACGGCCGATGGTGATGTCGGAGATACCGGAGAACGCGACGATCTCACCTGCACCGGCAGACTGGATGGGGCTGCGGCCAAGGCCGGTGAACTCGTACAGCGCGACGACTTTTTCCTTCTTTTTGATCGACGGGTCGTGGTAATCGCAGACGAGGACTTCCTGATTCTGATGGATTGTGCCGCGCTCAATGCGGCCAATGCCCATGCGGCCGACAAATTCGTTGTAGTCGATGGACGAGACAAGCACCTGCAACGCGCCGTCCGCGTCGCCGGTAGGCGGGTCAATGTAGTTGACGATCGTCTCGAACAGCGGAGTCAGATCGGTACCCTTGTCATCCGGACCGTAGGAAGAAGTGCCCTCACGCGCCGAACAGAAGATGGTGGGGGAGTCGAACTGCTCCTCGGTGGCGTTGAGGTCGAGCAGCAGCTCGAGGACTTCGTCCATGACCTCATGGATACGCGCATCGGGACGGTCGATCTTGTTGACAACGACGATGACCTTGTGGCCGAGTTCCAGCGCCTTTTGCAGCACGAAGCGCGTCTGCGGCATCGGGCCTTCGGCTGCGTCGACCAGCAGCAAAACGCCGTCGACCATTTTCAAAATGCGCTCGACCTCGCCGGAGAAGTCTGCGTGACCCGGCGTGTCGACGATGTTAATCTTGCAGTCTTTGTAGTGGACTGCGGTATTTTTGGCAAGGATGGTGATGCCGCGTTCACGTTCGAGATCGCCGGAGTCCATGACCCGGTCGACCACGGCCTGATTCTCACGGTACACGCCGCCCTGCTTGAGCATCTGGTCGACCAGTGTAGTCTTACCATGGTCGACGTGGGCGATGATTGCAATATTACGAATTTTATCCTGCGTCATAATTGGCGCCCCTTCTTTCTTAGACGTAAAAATCTCACAAAAAAGAATTTTACCACAGCGCAAACCGAAATACAAGTTTCCGGGAAAAGAAAATCGTGCAAAAAGACGATTTTTGCGGCAGAATTTTTGGTAAAGCGCACAATGCGGCGCGCTGCGGCATACGATGGGGCGAAGGAGGCACAGAATATGCAGCCACTGAATGAACAACAGGCGCAGCGGGTGTGGAGTCGTGTCCTGCGCGCGCAGGCCGTCCCGGCAGCCGGGATGCAGACGCAGCAGCAGGATACAGCGCCGCACAGCGGCGAGACGATCGAAACGCAGCTGTTGCGTCTGCTTGACACGACGCGCGCCGCAGGCGCGCTCTACGCCCACCTGGCCGGACGGATGCAGGGCTATGCACAGCAGCAGCTGCGTGCCATGGCGCGCCAGACGCACACGCAGGCGCAGACGCTCACGGCGATCTGTTTTCTGATGACCGGGCAAAAGCCCTGTCCGGACACACCGGAGCGCCCGTGCGTCACGTGCATCAGCCAGACGCTGCGCGAACGGTACACGCAGGAGCTGGCCGAGGCCGAGACGCTTCGGGCGCTTGGCGAGCGCGCAGACAGCTTTGGCGACGCGCTGCGCGGCCTGGCAGAAGAAAAGACCTGCCACGCGCAGCAGATCATCGAGCTTCTAAAGCACTGCCTGTGAACCAATAACCAGTCCCCGGCTGGCCGCTTCGCGCCACCCGGGGACTGCTGTTCGTGGCTTTCCCAGAGGGAGAGACAAGAACAGCACTGCCGCGCCGGGTGCGGAGCAAATCAGAGCGTGCGCAGCAAAACAGCAGGCACGGCAGCAAATGGGATATTCTGGTTTGAATAAACAGAACCGTCCACTGTCTAAAGCCAGGACAGGGGCGTGGGAGTGGGGTCAATCTGCGATGGTGAACTCTGCGCAGAGCGTGTGTGTGCTGCCGTCGGCCAGCGTCACCGGCTGTACCAGCCGGTAGTGCCCGTCAGACAGCTCGCCATAGCGCGACAAAAAATCGCACACGAGCGTGTACTGCTCTGAAAAGCTACTCGCGCGCTCCACTCCCAGCTTGGTGCGCGGAGTCAGCTCCACCCACGCGCCGTCCTGCTCGCGCTCAAGCGTGTAACCGCCCGCAAGTGTGCCGGTCTGTCCGCTGCGATTCGTGAGCGTGAAGCTTGCTGCGCCTCGCGTGAGCGTCTGCGGCTGCACCTCGAGGGTCAAAAGCGCCTCTTCGGCGGGCATTTCGCTCATAACAGCGGGCTGCTGCGCCAGCTGCTCATCATGCGCTTCCGTCTCGACCGTGTCTTCGGCGGCAATTCTTGCGTTGGCCTTCTGTGGTGCGTCCTGCGGCGCGGATGACCCGGCGCTGAAAAGCAGTCCGGGCATGGCAAGCGCTGCCGCGCCAAGAACCAGCACGCAGCACGCTGCCAGCGCAGCCCATTTCCCCCATGTGACCGGACGGCGCTGTACCGGCTCGTCTGCCCGGGCGATGAGATCATCGCCCACCGCGCCGATGGCGCGGAATAGTTTTTCTGCCTGCTGTATCATACGGCGATCCCCTCCCCGGCTAAATATCGGCGCAGCTTTTCCCGTGTGCGAAAGAGCATGGATTTGACTGTATTCTCGCGCAGCTGATAGCGCGCAGCGATCGTCTGGATCGATTCCACATACCAGTACCGCCGCAAAAACAAGCTGCACTCGCGCTCCGGCAGTTGCCGCAAAAAACGGTCAATGGCCTCGGCCAGCTCCTGCGCTTCCAGCGTCTCGTCCACGCGTCCGGGTGCGGACACGCACTCGGCCAGCTCGTCGAGCGCCAGCGGCAGCGCCCCGCCGCCGCGTTTTTCGGCTTTTTGCCTGCGGCAGCGGTCAAAAGACAGATTGCGCGTGATCCGCCCTAAAAACGATGAGAGGATCGACGGCCGCTGCGGCGGCATGGCGTTCCATGCGTGCAGCCACGTGTCGCTGACGCATTCCTCGCTGTCCTCTCGATTTTGCAGAATGTTGTGGGCGATGCTGTGGCAGTAGCCGCCGTATTTCGCCTCAGTCTCGTGCAGCGCGCGCTCCTCGCGCGCCCAGTACAGATCAATGATCGTGGAATCCTCCATAGTCCGACTCCTTTCTGTGTCTACCTGTTTAGACGCAAAAAAATCCAAATGGTTGCTTGTCTTCAGTATAGCATTGCCAAACTTTTTTGAAAATGGTATACTGAAAAAAAGACGAGAAAAGGAGGCGCATTATGGAGCTTCGCGTTTTGGCCGTAGGCGACGTGACATACGAAACGGGACTGCGAAAGCTGGAAAAGACCCTGCGCGTAGCAAAGCAGCGCTATGGCGTCCACTTCTGCGTGGTCAACGGAGAAAATGCCGGCGGCGCAGGATTAAGCCCGCAGCACGCCGAGCGGATGCTCGATGCCGGGGCGGATGTCATTACGCTCGGCAACCACACGTTCCGGCGGCGGGAGATCTGCACGTATCTGGACGAGAGTCGCTATATCCTGCGCCCGGCCAACCTGCTGCCGTGTCTTCCGGGGCGCGGTTGGGGCATTTTTGATACGGCAGCCGGGCCGGTGGCCGTGGTGAATCTGCTGGGGCGGTATCACATGGACAATGCGGCGGACAATCCCTTTTTCGTGATCGACCGGCTGCTGCCGGAGTTTGGTGACGTACCCGTTCTGCTGGACTTCCATGCAGAGGCGACCAGCGAAAAGCGCGCCATGGGCTTTTATCTCGACGGCCGCGTGAGCGCCGTCTGGGGGACGCACACCCACGTGCAGACCGCCGACACGCTCCTTTTGCCAAAGGGCACGGGCTACGTGACCGACCTCGGCATGACCGGGCCGGTCTACTCGGCACTTGGCACAAGGCCGGATCAGTCCATCGCGCTGTTTCGCGGCGAGCTCGGCTCACGCTACGAAAGCGCGTCCGGGCCGTGCGCGCTACAAGGTGCGGTGTTTACCATCGACACGGCCAGCCGCCGGTGTACCCATGCAGAGGGGGTGTCGCTCTGTGATTAAATTCCTGCACGCAGCCGATCTGCATCTCGACGCGCCGTTTTCCGCGCTTACGCCCGAACAGGCCGCCGCGCGCCGCGAAGAGCAGCGCGCGCTGCTGCGTGAGCTGGCCGAACTGGCCAATGCCCACGCGGTCGACGTGGTCTTGCTTGCGGGTGATCTGTTTGACAGCTGCGGCGCGTCCGAAGCGACGCTTCTGGCCATGCAGCGCGCGCTTGCATCCATCCATGCGCCCGTCTTCATCAGCCCCGGCAATCACGACTGTCTGCTGCCGGGCTGCGCCTACCTGCGCGCCAACTGGCCGGAGAATGTCCATATTTTCCGCTGCGAAAGCATCGAGGCGGTCGAGCTGCCGGACAAACAGCTGCGTGTATACGGCGCGGGCTTTGCCGCGCGGCAGTGTGCGCCGTTGCTCGGCAGCTTTCAGGCACAAACGGACGCATTTTGCAACCTCATGGTGCTGCACGGCGATGCAGCCTACCCAAACTCCGTCTACAACGCCATCACCCCCGCGCAGATCGCGCTGTCGGGTCTTCGCTATCTGGCGCTGGGACATATCCACCAGGCCAGCGGGCTTCTGTACGCGGGCAAGACGGCCTACGCCTGGCCGGGCTGCGCCATGGGACGCGGCTTTGACGAACTGGGGCAGAAGGGCGCGTACCTCGGCTGCATCACGGACGAGGCCGTAACGCTGGAGTTTTTGCCGCTGCACACCCGAAAATATGAGATCGTGCGCGTGGATGCCGGGGATGACGCGCTTGCCGCCGTCACGGCGCAGCTGCCGTCTGACACACACGAAGATATCTACCGCATCATCCTGACTGGCGAAGCCGCGCCTGTTTCGCTCGGCGCATTACAGGCGGTACTCGCGCCGCGCTTTTACGCGCTGACGCTGCGTGACGAAACGCGCCCGCGCCGGGCGCTGTGGGCGCAGGCCGATGCCGATACGCTGCGCGGACTGTTTCTGCGCACCCTGCGCGAGCAATACGACGCCGCGCCCGATGACCAGACGCGGCGCACCATCGCGCTGGCCGCGCGGCTGGGAACAGCCGCAATGGACGGAAGGGAGGCGGAAATATGAAGCTGCTTCGCATGACGGCCACGTTCGGCAAGCTCACGCAGCAGACGCTGACGCTGCACGACGGTTTGAACCTCATCGAGCTTCCAAACGAAGCCGGAAAGTCCACCTGGGCGCAGTTCCTGCTTGCCATGCTCTATGGGGTTGACACCGCCGAGCGTGAGCGCGCGGGCGTACTGCCGGTCAAAGCCAAATACCAGCCCTGGAGCGGCGAGGCAATGCAGGGCACACTGGAGCTGGAACACGAGGGCGCTGTGATCCGCATCACGCGCACGTCCACGGTGCGCGCGCCGCTTGGCACGTTTTCCGCCGTCTACGCCGACTCCGGCCTGCCGGTCGAGGGTATGACGGGGCAAAACTGTGGCCAGTTGCTGCTGGGTGTGCCCAAGAGCGTCTACCAGCGCAGCGGTTTTGTCCGGCAGCTGGGGCTTGGTCTGAGCCAGGACGGCGCGCTCGAAGCGCGGCTGCAGGCGCTCGTCACCACCGGTGACGAGACGGTCAGCTTTGCCGCTGCGGACAAGCTGCTGCAAAGCTGGCAAAACCGCGTCCGGCACAACAAGACCGGCCGCATCCCGGACTGCGAACGGGAGCTGGCTGCCGTGGATGACGCGCTGCGCCAGCTGAGCGACGAACAGCAGCGCAATCTCGACCTTCACGCGCGCCTACAGGCGCTGACACAGCAGGAGCAGCGCGACCTCGCCGCATTGCAGGCCGTCCGCGCGCAGCAGGTGCAGCAGAAAAAGCAGCAGCTGTACGACGCGAAACGCGCCGTGATGCAGGCGGCCAACCGTGAAAACGCCGCCGCTGCCGTCTGCGCCAAGCTCCCGCCGGAGCAGACGCTTCAGCAGCTTGCGCAGCAAGCCGAGACGCTGCTTGCGCAGCCCATGCCTGACGCGCCGCCGCCCACGCCGCAAAAGCCCGGCTGCCCGCCTGTATTCGAGGGTGTTGAACCGGCGCGCCTGATGGAAAAGGCGCAGCGCGACGCGCGTGAATTTGACCGGCTGTGCGCAAAAAAGCACCGCCCTGCCGCGCTGTTTTTCCTGTTGGCGGCGCTTTCACTGGCTCTGGCGGCGTTTGGCTGGTTTGCGCTACAAAAACCGTTGGCTGCGGCGTGGTTCGTACTTTGCGCCGCTGCGGGGCTTCTGGTCGGCTTTCTGTGCCGCCGGCACAACGCCGCGCGCGAACGGGATTTGGAGCAGGCGCAGCAGCTGCTACAGCGCTATGAGAATCACAGCCGTGACGAGTTTACCGTCTACGCCGCCGACTACCGCGAAGCGCTGCGCGTGTGGAGTGAAGGCTGCGAACGTGCCGCGCGCGACGAGGCGCGCTACACGCGTCTTGTGCAGGAGCGTGAGCGCGCGCTGGCGGCGCTGCTTGGCAGCGTGCGGATGTTCTCTGCCGCCGAGGATGCGCCCGGCGCACTGAGCCAGACGCGCGCAGCGCTTGCGTGCTACGCCGCCCACCGCGAGGCTATGAGCGCGCAGGAACAGGCCGCTGCCCGCTATGCCGCGCTTGCGCAGGCATTCGGTGCGCTGCCGGAGCTGCCGGAAGCTGCCTCGTCCGAGCCCGTCACGCTCACCGAGCAGCAGGCGCAAAACGCGCTGGAGACTACGCGCGCTTTGCTCGGAACGGTGCGCTCACAGCTCGATCAGAGCCGCGGACGGCTTGAAAGTCTTGGCAGCGAAGCGGAGCTGAGTGCGCGCCGACAGGCGCTGATGCAGCAGCTGCAAACGCTCGACGAGCGCCGCGCGGCGCTCGAACTGGCGCGCCAGACTCTCACACAGGCCAATACCGCACTGGCCGCGCGCTTTTCGCCCCGGCTGGTGCAGGAAGCTTCCGCGCTCTTTGCCGAACTGAGCGGTGGCCGCTATACCCGTGTGCAGATCGACCGGCAGATGGAGCTGGAAGCCGCCGAACCGGACGCGCCGATGCGCCGGTTGCTGAGTTTGAGCTGCGGTACGGCAGACAGCCTGTATCTGGCCGTGCGGCTGGCGATCTGCCGGCTGCTGCTGCCGGGCGAAGTGCCGCTTGTGCTGGACGATGCGCTGGCGATGCTTGATGACGAGCGGATGCGCCGGGCGCTGGAACTTTTGCAGAACGAGGCGCACACGCGCCAGATCCTGCTCTTTACCTGCCACAGCCGTGAGCGCGCCGCGCTCGAGAACCAATAAACGCATCGACCCCTGCCGGAATTTCTCCGGCAGGGGTCGTTTTTGCATTACGGTATGATCCGGTTTGGCTTTTGATAGCGCTCCTGTTCGGAAAACACGCACCCGCAGTATTTCTGCATATAAAAGCCCAGTTCCCGCGCGCGCGCCTGTCCGTCACGGAACATCGGCCGAAAGTCCTGATAATAAAACGTCACGCCATAGTCCTGTGCCGCGCGGTAAGCTACGTCGCGCATTAGCTCGTGATTCTGATAGGGGCTGATGAACAGTGACGACGTGAACGCGTCAAAGCCGCCCTCTTTCGCAGCCCGCGCCGTCTCGTAAAGCCGCATTTCATAGCACTTGACACACCGCCCTGCGATATCCTCGGCCACCGCGCGCACAAACGGGCGCAGACCGTAGTCATCGCGCACCAGAAGCGGCAGCGCAATGCTCGCGGCGTACTCCTGCAAACAGTTTCTGCGCGCACGGTATTCCGTGAACGGATGGATATTCGGATTGTACCAGTACCCGCTCAGTTCGATGCCGTCGGCGCGCAGTGCGTCGATGGGCAGATTTGCGCACGGCGCGCAGCAGATGTGCATCAGAAGCTTCATCGTTCTCGTCTCCTGTTTCTTTTGCCTTACAGCATATCACACTTTTTCGATTCTGTACAGATTGCCAAAAAAATAAGCGACTTTCCGTGAAAAATGAACATGGACAAAGGCCAGATACGATGATATAATTTCTACTAATATCAACCACAAGTAAAACTGAACGCAGGAAGGAAGATGCACCATGTCTGTACCAACCGAAAGCTACGCGGGCAAGATTCAACGGAAACTGCTGAAGAAACAGCGCGTCATCGAGGCGGCTTCGGGTCGACAAAAGGCCGATCTGGTTCTGAAAAACGCGACATATGTCAATGTGTTCTCCAACGAGCTGCTCACGTGCGACATTGCCGTGGCCAATGGGCTGATCGTCGGCCTTGGCAGCTATGACGGACAGATCGAATACGACATGACGGGCAAGATCGTCTGCCCAGGCTTCATCGATGCACACATCCATCTGGAATCGAGCCTTGTCACGCCCAAGGAGTTTGTCCGCGCCACACTGCCGCACGGCACGACCACGGTCATCACCGACCCGCACGAGATCACCAACGTCATGGGTACCGACGGCATTGACTATATGTTCCAGGCCACCGAGGGGCTGCCCATCGACGTGCGTTTCATGCTGCCGTCGTGCGTTCCGGCTACGCCGATGGACGAATCCGGCGCGGTACTGGACTATCGCGCCATCGACTCGTTCTATGACTATCCCCGGGTGCAGGGTCTGGCCGAGATGATGAACGCCTACGGCGTCATTCACAACGACCCCGAGGTCATCTCCAAGATCGTTGCCTCGCAGGCACACCACAAAAAGATCGACGGCCACGCGCCGGGGCTTCTGGGCAAAGATCTCGATACCTACGTTGCAGCCGGAGTCTATTCCGACCATGAGTGCGCCACGCTGGAAGATGCGCTGGCCAAGCTCCAGCGCGGCCAGTTCATCATGATCCGCGAGGGCACGGCTGCGCGCAATCTTGAGGCGCTTGCGCCCCTGCTGACTGCGCAGTACGCCGAGCGGTGTATGTTCTGCACCGATGACAAACACCCCAGCGACCTGCTGGAAAAGGGGCATATCGACTATATCGCGCGCGAGGCCATCAATAAATACGGCGTTGACCCCATCATCGCCATCAAGGCTGCCGGTCATCACGCAGCGCGCTATTTCCTGCTCAATAACCGCGGCGCGATCGCGCCGGGCTATCTGGCCGACTTCGCCGTAATCGACAACTTTAAGGATTTCAACGTCGAGATGGTGTTCAAAAAAGGCGAACTGTACTGGGATCACGGCGAACTGCGCGACTTCCCCTCGCCGCAGATCGAGGATTACCTTGACGCGCGCGCACACGACACCTGCCACGTGGCAAAGCTGACGGCAGACGATTTCCGCGACGCGCGCCAGCGCGGTGTGCTGGGCATGATCCCCGGTGAGATCATCACCACCGACAACGGCTACGCCAACCAGGTCGACCTGACCCGCGACATTCTGAAAATCGCCGTCATTGAGCGGCACAAAGGTACACACCACATCGGCCTTGGTTACATTCAGGGCTACGGGCTGAAAGCCGGCGCGGTCGCTACCAGTGTCTCGCATGACTCGCACAACATCATTGTTGTCGGCACGAACTCGAAGGATATGGCCTTCGTTGCCAACCGCGTTGTCGAGCAGCACGGCGGTATCGTTGTCGGCGAAAACGAGCAGGTGCGCGGTGAGGTCGCGCTGGAGATCGCCGGCATCATGAGTGACCGTCCCCTGACCGAGATCAACGACAAACTCGAAGCGGCCAAAGACGCGGCCTTCCGTCTCGGTGTCAGCCGTGGCATCGACCCGTTCATGACACTCAGCTTCATGGCGCTGCCGGTCATTCCGAAGCTGCGCATCACCACACGCGGTGTCATCGACGTCGATACCCAGCAGTACGTATAATCCCCGATCTATCTTTCACCACACGCCCGCACCCTTGGTTCTCCCTCTGGGAGAGCTGGCGGCGCAGCCGCCTGAGTGGGCTTTGCTCCGCAGGCCATATCTTTTCTCTCGCAAGAGAAAAGATATGGAAGAAAAGAGTACTTGGGGACGCGTTTGCTGCATCCTGCATTGCGTTTGAATCAGAACCGATTTTATTAGATGCTACGTCACACCAACTCACCTCAAAAACTTTTGGTACGCGCCGTCTGCTATTTTGAGTCTAATTTGTTAGCTGTTGCAGTTCAATATCTGCCAACAATAGAAGGTACAGCTTTATAATCAGGCTGTACCTTTCTGCATCCGTCTTCCACAAAACCGTATTCGTTCGACTTCCATACGCCACGTAGGGGTCGATGTGGGCTGTACAGCCCACATAGTATACAAAATGTTCGGGCACATAGTATACACATTTCACAAAATCAAGCGCGGCGGAAAATGCGCCGGGAGACGAACAGCCGCTCACGCGTGTCAACGCGCGCCACGGTGAAATTGCCATAGCACAGCTCCACAAGATCTGTTCCTGCGTTTTACACGTCTTCATCCAATGCTTCGATGAGGAAACTCACCGGGCGAAACCCGTCATTGCAGGAGATCATAGCGGACTTTTTATTCTTCATCCAGCCGTTGTAAAAATCCCCGCCGCCGTGCGACAGCGCCAGCACAAAGGCAGACATACTTTCCCACGCGCTCAGGCAGAAACCATCCGGCCGCTGCCAGCCGTTGGCGAGAAACACCTGACCCTCCTGCATCTGGCAGGCGTGTTCCAGCGGATTTTCATACTGCGCGATCAGATCGTCGTAACGCGCCACTTTCATCACCGTGATCCGGCACTTTTTCATTGATATCCAACACCCCGATCTCTTCCGATTCGTCTTTGGCAGACACTTATCTATAAAACGCGAAATCGTGCGTTTGATGCAAAACTCCAAGGCGGTTCTTGCGAACCGCCCTGGGTTATTTTATTCCTGTGGTGGGACTGCGGTGACGAGCGGTCTGCCGTCTGCGCCCAGCAGCGGCGTCAGTCCGCCGGCATAGCCGGATCCGACCCAGAGATAATTGACCCCCGTCTGCCGGTCGATCCAGATCTCGCGCTTCGTTGTCCAGTCACTGCCCTCTTTGTGCGTGCGGATAAAACGCTCGTCCTGTTTGGACATATCACTTCGTCTCCTTTACGCTCTCGACAAGACCCGTTGCCAGACCCGCCAGCCCTTGCAGCTCGGAGGGAATGATGATCTTGGTGGCCTTGCCGTCTGCGACCTTTTGCATGGCTTCAAGCGCCTTGAGCTTGATGACCTGATCGTTCGGTGCTTTCTCGTTCAACAGTGCCAGCGAGTCCGCCAGCGCCTTCTGCACGGCCATGATGGCCTGCGCTTCGCCGTCGGCGCGCAGAATGGCGGCCTGTTTCTCCGCCTCGGCGCGCAGGATTGCCGCCTGCTTCTCGGCATCGGCCTTCAAAATGGCCGCTTCCTTTTCGCCCTCGGCGACAAGGATCTGGCTGCGCTTGGTGCCCTCGGCCTGCAAGATGGCCTGACGGCGGTCACGCTCGGCCTTCATCTGCT
>CAYSTN010000053.1:0-14783 GCA_964434135.1 uncultured Oscillospiraceae bacterium | reverse complement strand
CAGGGCGAGGGATATGAAGTTTGCTGCGACGCGGGCATCGACCCCTACGGGTGCAGAGCAAATAGGAAAGTGCGTTGCAAAGCAACAAGTGCAGTGCAAATGGAAAAATTTCGGGCGGACAGAGGCGTCCGCCCCTACGAATGCAGAGCAAATTGGTAGGTGCGCAGCAAAAAATGTGGGTGCTGCTGGCCCTCTCAGGCGGCTGCGCCGCCAGCTCTGGCAGAGGGAGAGCCAAGGGTGCGGTGAAGACGCGCAGGGGTGACGGGACACATGGTTCTCGCCCTACGAGCGTTGTGCAGATTTGCAACAACGGGTCGATGTGGGCATCGACCCCTACAGTGAGGGAGAGCCAAGGGTGCGGTGGAGCTGCGGCGGGTGCGGGTTATTCCGGCAGTTTTTCCAGGCGCCAAGTCTCCTGGACGCGCTCACTCCCGCCCGGGGCGATTGTACACACAGGGCCGAGCGTCTCCAGCTCCATGAAGCGCTGGTGCAGGAACACCTCGACGTTTGCGCCGCCGTCGGCGCACTGCGCCATGGCAGGTGTCTGCGCCTGAATGACAAAGCGCTGGCCGAGGTTTTCGTGGACGATGCGGCCGGTCGCGCTGTACAGGCCGATCTTGAAGTAGTCCGGCGAGGGCGCGCAGGTGACGGTGAGACGATCGTGCGTGAAGCGCACACGCGCATCGCCAAGGTTGGTCTGTCCCCAGAGACTGACCATCCGTCTGGGGTTGTAGCCGCCGGGCTCGGCAGAAAATTCGACTGTGCCCGTGCCGCCGCGCAGCGTGTTGACACCCCACAGGGCGCAGGTGATGGGCGTGTCGGTGACGTTTTTCGCCTGCTGCGTGACCAGAATCGCGCCGTCGGGCAAAAAGTCCAGCCGGATGGATTTTTCGACACCCAGCCATGCATCGACGCACTGCGTCAGCGTCGCGCCGTTTTCATGCAGCGTGTAGGCAACCGGGTTCGACTCGGGGTAATAGCTTGCGTCGCTCTCCGGCGCAAGCCAGAAGCGGTGGCCGCCCAGCAGCCGCCAGCCCTGCGGCGTACTGACACCGTCGGACAGGTCTGCCGGTTGGCGGTAGTAGAGGTTTTCCATGCCGCACAGCGACAGGTGGACGAGCCGCAGCCCCATATCGAGCGTTGCGGCCAGCTCTGTAGTTCCATCGCTCAGCCACAAAAGGCGGCCAAGCTGGGGGTCGGTTCGGATCTCGTACTTCATCGCGCTTCCTCTCTTTTAGACAAACGGGAACGGCAGAGCCGTTCCCGTTTTGGTTGTGTGTTTGGTGGCTTACGCGCCCATCAGCAGCTCCATGACGTACATCTCGAGCTTTTCGAAGTTCTGCTCTTTGATGCAGGCAGCCTGGAATTCGTAGTCAAACTTCTTGACCTTCTCCAGCAGCATCTCGAAGATCTTCTTGGAGTTGATGAGGTGACGGTAGCAGTCCTCATCGGGCTGGGTACGCATGGCCTTGACGTCGAGGCCGACGCACTCGAAGTTGCCGCGATCGCCATAGTTGTTTTCGTACAGAACCTTGACCTGGTTGAACGCATTGCGCAGGTTGTCGACGCCGAAGGACTTGTCCTGGTCGTAACGGCAGCCGTTCTGGTCGTTGAGGTGGACGCCCCACAGCTTGTTCAGTGCCAGCGCAAAGCCCATGTCGTTGGCCGGGTCGAGGCCGGCGAGAATGGAGTGCGCAGACTCGATGCAAAGACCGACGCGGTTCGGGTCGACGGTGTAAGCGCCGAT
Source organism: uncultured Oscillospiraceae bacterium (assembly GCA_964434135.1). Classification (GTDB taxonomy): domain Bacteria; phylum Bacillota; class Clostridia; order Oscillospirales; family Oscillospiraceae; genus CAG-170. Next base: position 13,036 of record CAYSTN010000053.1, on the reverse strand, counting down.
GGCCAGCGCGTGACCGGCCGTGCCGCAGATGGAGCGGTCGATGGGTTCATTGGGCTTCGGCTCGACGAGAATGAGTGCATCGTCACGATAGGTGAGGATGTCGTTGAACGCGTCGCGCAGCTGCATGGTCATCTCGGCAGGGTTCTTGCCTTCGGCGCACAGCGTGCCTTCGCGGGCGAGCCACAGCTGGATCTTGTTCGTGCCAAGTGCCTTGGCGATGTCGCAGGAGCGGCGGGCACGCCACTGCGCGAACTCACGGTCTTCCTTGCGCGAAGCGGTGAAGCCGCCGTCGTTCGTGCGACGGTCGAACCACAGACGCGGTGCGACAAACTCGGCGAACAGGCCGTATTTGTCGAGCATGGCCTTGACGTCCTTGGCGTAGTCGATGATCTGCTTCTCGGTCATGTTGTTCATGTCGGGAACGGCGTCGTCGTCATGGAACTGCATACCGGCCATGCCGATCTCGGCATACTTCTTCATCTTCTCTTCCAGCGGGATGCTCTTGCGATGGCCCGGGCCAAAGGTTTCGTTGCCTTCATGCACGTTCCACGGTCCTGCGGTAAATCTGAATGTTGCCATAATAAAGTCTCCTTTATGTCGTTATTTATCGTTGATTTGGATCAAAGCGCGGCATAGGCCGCCGATACTTCGCGGCAGAGGTTTTCAAGCGCCGTGTCAAAGAGCGCCTGACCATATTCCGCGGTGGCCTCGCGCGGGTCTTCGATGACGCATTTGTCCGGCGAAGGATTGCCGGTGAAGACGCAGTCATCAGCGATGCCCCAATCGGTATAGCGCAGTTTGGCCGGCTGCGGCGGCAGCGCGTCGAGCGCGACGCATTCGTCGTGCAGATAGCGGATGAGTGCCGTTTCTGCTTTGCAGGCGTGACCAAAATCGAGCGGCGTTTCGCCGGGGCGGTCAATGTCCGGGAAGCAGACGATGACCTGCGAGGGCGTTTCGTGTGAGAACTCGATGGACAGGCGCGCAAGCTGCGCGCGCTGACCGGATGCGCCGTGACCGTTGACGATCACGATGAGGCGGTACTGCTGCTGCACGAGCAGGCGCAGATGCTCCCGCACGATGACGGAAAACAGATCCTCGCGCGCGTAGAAGCTCTTGACCGTGTTGGCCGGAACGTCCATACCCCAGACGTAAAGATCATCCGGGTTTTCAAAGCCCTTGTCACGCAGGATGCTGGCCGGGCGTTCGCGTTCCGTGCCGACAAAGAGCGTCGGCATGACAACACCGCCAAGGCGCTCGGCCGCCGCGCGGGCAAGTGCCTGCGCGATGAACGGGTCGGTGCCGAAGGGCATGGCCGGGCCGTGCCACTCCAACGGGCCAAGCGGCAGATAGACGATCGGGCAGCGCTCACGCTCGGCGAGAATTTCTGCCGGGCGCAGACATTCGAGCTGTACGGTACGCATAGGTGGCCTCCTGGCTCAGATGAGGGCGGATTCTTCCTTGCGCGACCAGTCGCCGACGCTGCGATAACCGGCGGGCAGAGCAGCCGGGGTGGTGAAGGTCGACTGGAGCTGGTAGAACGTGCCGGATTCGGCGCTGCGCATGATGCCGTGCATCGTCTCGAAGACGTGGTAGGCCATCTCTTTGCTGGCGCGGTGGTCGCGTCCGGCCTGAATCGACCAGGCCATCTCCGCTGCGCCAAGGCCACGGGAGTTCTCCTGATAGCCGTGGGTGAAGGGGAACTCGACCGGCTCACACAGAGGCTTTTGCAGATAGACCGGCGCACCAAACTGGTTGGGGTCGCCCATGGTCAAAATGCCCTCGGTGCCGTAGATCTTCAGGCAAGTCTCTTCGTCTTCGATGCAGTCGGAGTTCATGTGGAGCGTACCGATGACACCGTTTTCGTATTGCAGGGTGGCGGAGATGACGTTCGGAACCTGAATGTCATATTCCTGACCGAAGCCCGGCGCGCCGATGCGGGTGTTGACGCGGTGCGCGTCGTTGGTGTTGGTGAAAGCAGCCAGGGACTTGACCGGCCCCAGGATGGCGGCGAGCGCCGTGAGGTAGTAGCCGCCCATGTCGAAGCCGATGCCGGCACCCTTCTTGGCCAGGTGGGTCAAAAATTCGCCGTAGATGCCGTAGTCGCGGCTGATGGACGCGCGGCAGCTGAGCGGTTTGCCGATGAGGCCGTGTTCGACGATGTACTTGGCCGTCTGCACGGACGCGCCAAGGAAGGTATCGGGCGCGACACCCAGGTGCAGACCCTTTTCATTCGCCAGACGGACGAGTTCTTCGCCCTGCTCGAGGTCGACGGCGATCATCTTCTCGGAGAAGACGTGCTTGCCGGCCAGAAGCGACTGCTTGATGATGGAATAGTGTGCGGCGGGCGTGGTCAGGCAGATGACCAGCTCGATTTCCGGATCGGCGCAGATGTCGTCGAGCGACATGGCCTTGACACCGAACTTCTGCGCGCTGGCATTCATGCGGTCGACCATGAGGTCGCTGCACGCGACAAGCTCCATGGAGGTGAACTTGCCGGTGGTGAGGTTGGTCATGTAAATGTCGCTGATCGAGCCGCAGCCGACCACGGCAGTTTTGATTTTACGCATAAGGCAGACCCTCTTGCTTACAGAGAAAGGATGATGGAGCGGATCTGCTCGGCGCAGGCCTTGATCTCGTCAGTGGTGGAGTTGACGTTGATGCCACAGCCCGAGCCAAGACCCTTGTCCACGACACCGATGGAGAGGTTGACTGCACGGTCGAGGATGTCGTCGGTCTGCGGGAGCATATGCTTGGCATAGGTGCGCTCGGCGTTGTGGAACGGATGGTTGTCGGTCCAGGTCTTCTTGCCGAGAACCTGCTCCATGTTGTTGTAGACGTGCCAGCCGGACTTGGCGATGGGGGCGGTACCGGCCTTTTCGCAGAACGCAGCAGCGCGCTCTTTGGTATCGAACAGGAGCGTCAGCAGCGTGGCGCATTCGCCTTCGTCGTTGATCTTGCGGAAGCCAACACCGGGCAGACCCTGCAGCTCGGCTTTGAGCATGGCCTTCTTCTCACGCAGCGTGCTGAGGATGCCGTCGAGCTTGCGACCCTGGGCGACTGCAACGGCGCCGGCGAGTTCGTTCATACGCATATTCATGCCGACCATGGAGCGGTTGCCGACCTCGACACCCATACGCGAGGGCTTGTGACCCTGATCGTGGAAGCCGAAAGCGCGCTCGTAGAGCATATCGTCCGACGTGCCGACGAAGCCGCCGTCACCGGTGGTGATGGTCTTGAAGACGTTGAGCGAGTATGCACCCATGTCGCCGATGGTGCCCAGACGCTTGCCCTTGTAGCTCGCGCCGACAGCCTGGCAGCAGTCTTCGATGACGAAGAGGTTGTGCTTCTTGGCAATGGCCATGATCGGATCCATATCGCAGGGGTTGCCGAGCATATGCACGGGCATGATCGCCTTGGTCTTCGGGGTGATGAGGGCTTCGATCTTGGTCGGGTCGAGGGTCAGGGACTCGTCAACTTCGGCCAGGACGGGAACGGCGTTCATCATGGCGATGGTCGCGATGGATGCGATGAAGGTGTAGCCGGGGACGATGACCTCGTCACCCATGCCGATGCCCAGCGCAGCCAAGCAGCACATCAAAGAGCCAGTGCCGGAGCTGGTCGCAACAACGTGCGCATGGCCCAGACGCTCAGCCATTTCCTTTTCAAACGTGGCGACCTTCGCCTGGAAGCCGTCCACGCCGGGCGTGCCGTAGCGGAACAGGTTGCCGCTTTCGATCACGTCCATGAGTTCTTTCTTTTCTTCTGCTCCGAATACATAAGAGCCAGGTCCGCCTGCCATATTTCATTACCTCCGTTTAGCAAGTAGTTGTGTTGTTAAAAAGTATGATCTATCATTCACTTCCGCAGAAATGAATCGCAAGGGGTGTGCCGGGCGCTCAGGGAAGGACGCGCTCGGTCATGCGGGTGCGCTGTGCGTCGAGCGCGCGGACGAAGCCCTCGGCATATTTGCAGCCGGCCTGCATCCCGCGGAACTCGGATGTGATGCGCACGGTGTCGAAGAAACGCTCGGTATCGCCGCCGTAGACCGCGTAGTTGTCGGCCATCCACTGCTTCTGGCTTTCCATGCAGCCGAGCATCTTCATCTTCGTCTCATAGAAGTCGGTGATGTCGACGTAGTCCGTGGGGACGAAGCCCATGGAGCTGGCCGGCTCAAAATACCAGATGGACGGGATGACATCGTAGGGCGGCTCTTCGGTTTTGAGGTGGGCGATGGGGATCATGACGGCAATGTCGCTGACGATCTTGCTGGTGAGCATATGGTCAGGGTTGTAGTCATGGGGGTTATGGGTGAAGATGACGTCTGCCTTGCAGTGACGCACGAGATTGATGAACTCCAGCCGCGTTTTGCGGTTTTCTTCGAAGAACATCTCGTCGTCGTAGTCCAGACAGATATATTCTGCACCGATGATGGCGGCAGAGTTGGCAGCTTCCTGCTTGCGGATGCGGCCGATCTCTTCCATGGTGTGGTGCGCCGAACCGATGTTGCCGTTGGTGGCCGTGGCGATGAAGACCTTGTGACCCTGCGCAGCATATTTGGCCAGCGTACCGGCACACATGGTTTCAACATCGTCCGGATGCGCGCCGATTGCAAGAATGTTCATAGTGTTCCTTCCTTTCATTTGATCGTTCTGAGCCGCCTGGCCGGGCGCAAAGCGCCGCAGGCCAGGGACTCTCTCAAACATCAATATGCCATAATTGAGTGGATTTTGAAATATACAATTTCGGTTTTCAGGGGTGATTTGCTAACCATTCTTCTTTTTTTCATGCACAATTTTTCTCCGGCGGGGCGATTCGCCCACCAGGGTAAGTGCAGGGGATCAGCCGTCAGACCTTTTCGTGTCTGCGCTCCATGTATTTGTCGCTGACGATGACGACGAGCAGGATCAAACCCTTGACGAACGGCTGCAGCGGCGCAGGAATGGAGAACATGGTCATGGCGTTGTAGATGATCTTGAGCAGCACGACGCCCCAGACCGTCTTGAGCGCACCGCCCCGGCCACCGGCCATGGACGTACCGCCGACGATGACCATCGGGATGACCTCCATCGGCCCTTGCAGGGCAAGGTTGCCGGACGCGGAGAACTGACGCGTCATCATGACCACGCCGCCGATGGCTGCGAACAGACCCTGGAAGATGTAAGCGCTCCAGAGGTAGTTACGGGACTTAAAGCCCAGGTTGTCCGCCACGGAGATGTTGCCGCCGACGACATAGAGATTCCGGCCGAACTGCGTTTTGCGCAGGAAAAGCTCCGTCAAAACCGCAAGCAGCAGGAAGAAGAAGAACACGATGGGGAAGATGCCGAAGACCTTGACGTTGTTGATGGCCTGCAGAACCGGGTGCGGAACGGAGACGGGAGTCTGGTTCGTGATGGTCAGCGCAACGCCCTTGTACGCCAGCTGCATCGTCATGGAGACGATGAACGGAGACAGGCGGAACGTGGCAACGAAGAAGCCCGTGATCGCGCCGCAGGCGCAGCCGACCGCGATGGCCGCGATGAGCGCGATGCCAAAGTTGACCTCGGCTTTGAGCAGCATCATGAAGATACACGACGAGAGCGCGATGACCGAGCCGAAGGAGATATCCAGCTGGCCGACGAGCAGAATGAACGTGAAGCCCAGCGCCACGATGCCGTAGCCGGAGATGGAGTCGGCAATGGTGAAGATGTTATACGCGGTGAGGAAGCTCTTGTTGACCAGTGACATGAACACGAAGACCAGCACGGCCAGCAGCGGAATCCGGTAATCTTTGAACGCTTTTTTTACCAATGTCATACCGCTCACCTCTTTTTCAGATTGTCCAGGTTGATCGCCAGCAGCAAGATCGCGCCCTGCACGATGTACTGCACGGCTGTACTCAGGCCGAACAGTTGCAGGATGTTGGAGATCAGGCCGAAGGTGACGGTGCCGATGAAGACCTGCACCATGCCGCCGTGGCCGCCGTAGAGCGCGTTGCCGCCGATGATGGAGCAGACCGCGCCGTTGAAGTCACCGCCGACACCTGCGCCGTCGGATGCGCTCGAGAAGCGCGCGGCGTAGATGATCGCTGCGATGCCGCAGCAGAAGCCCGCGACCGTATAGGCAATGACCTTGACGGCGTTGACATTGATACCCGCGAGGAACGCGGATTTTTTGTTTGCGCCGGTCAGCAGCATCTTACGGCCAAAGGTGGTTTTTTTGATGACGATCTGCAAGATGACCATGACGGCGATCCATATGATCGTGCAGATGGGGAAGCCCAGCAGGTCACCCTGGCCGAGCGCCTTGAACCAGTCAGTCTCAACGGGCAGGTCGATGCGGATGATCTCACTGCCGTCGCAGTACCACTTAGCCAGCGCCTGCGCCATCATGCCGGTGGCCAGCGTGATCATGAAGCCTTCGCCCGAGCCGCCGCGCGTGAGCTTCATGAGAAGGCCGTTGATGAGGCCCAGCAGAAGACCCGCGCCCAGCGCCATGACGATGCCGACCATGGCGTTGCCGGTGGATTTTTCAAAGCCGATGCACAACACCGCGCTCAGCGCCATGATGTGGCCGATGGACAGATCGAAGCCGCCCACCAGCAGGGTCATGGTACACGCTACGGCGAGCATTCCGTTGACGGTGATGCGCCGCAGGACGTTGAGGATGTTGTCCATGCTGAAGAAGTTTTCCGATGTGAGCGCGCCGACGATGATGAGCGCGAACATCAGCAGTAAATTGGTGTTATTTCTTACCCAGTCGCCTACCGAACCGGCGTCAAGGCGTTTTTCGATGGTACGATTCATACGCCCTCCTATTTCTTTTCCCGTCAAAGCGCATAGCGCATGACTTCTACGGCGTTGATCTGCTCGCCCGTCAGTTCGGCGACAATGGCGTCGTCCTTGACGACCAGAACGCGGTCGCTCATGCCCAGGACCTCCGGAAGCTCAGAGGAGATGAGGATGACCGATTTGCCCTGCGCGACCAGCTCGTTGATGACCTCGTAGATCTCGCGCTTCGCGCCGACATCGATGCCGCGCGTCGGCTCGTCCATGATGAGGATCTCCGGGTCGGCGTTGAGCCACTTGCCGATGACGACCTTTTGCTGGTTGCCGCCGGAGAGGTTGCCGACTTTCTGGTTACGCGAGGGAGTTTTGACGTTGATGCGCTTGATGTACTGATCCGCGATTTCGTTTTCGACCTTGGAACTGGTCAGCAGACCCCGGCACAGCTTCGGCAGGTTGGCCATGCTGATGTTGGACTTGATGGTGAAGTCGAGCGTCAGACCCTCGAGCTTGCGGTCTTCGGTCAGGAAAGCGATGCCGTGCTTTTTCGCGGCAGCCGGAGAGTTGAGGTGGACTTTTTCGCCGTGCAGGTAGACATCACAGCTGGTGATGTAGTCTACGCCGAACAGCGCGCGCATGATCTCGGTACGGCCTGCGCCGACCAGACCGGCAATGCCCAGTACTTCGCCGCGCCGCAGCGAGAACGAGACATTCTGCTCGCGGTCTTTGCGGCACAGGTTTTCAACGCGCATGACTTCTTCGCCCGGCTCGGTATCGCGCCGGGGATAGGCGCTGCTGACTTCGCGGCCGACCATCATTTCGACGATCTGGTCGGACGAGACTTGTGCGACGTCGACCGTGCCGATGATCCGGCCGTCACGCATGACGGTGGCCGTTTCGCAGATCTCGAAGATCTCCTCCATACGGTGAGAGATATAGATAACCGCGATGCCGCGTTTTTTCAGATCGCGGATGATGTCGAACAAAGCGTTGAGTTCTTTTTTTGTCAGGGTCGCCGACGGCTCATCCATCAGGATGATGCGGCAGTCACGGCTCAGAGCCTTGGCGATCTCGACCATCTGCTTACCGGCAACGGTCAGCGAACCGACCTCGGTACGCGGGTCAGCGTCGAAGCCGATTCGGTCAAGCAGCTCTTTTGCCTTCTGATTGACCGATTTCCAGTCGACGGGCTTGAGCCCCGTGGAAAGACGGCCAGCGAAGATGTTTTCTGCGATGGAGAGCTGATCGACAAGGTTCAGCTCCTGAAAAATAATGCTGATGCCGTTGGCAGCGGCAACCAGCGGGTCGGTGATATGGACTTCCTGCCCGTCGATGAGGATCTGACCGGCATCTTTTTTGTAGTTGCCGTTGAGGATCTTCATGAGGGTCGATTTACCTGCGCCGTTTTCGCCCACCAGTGCGCGAATCTCGCCCGGTGCAACGCTGAAGCCGACATCGTCGAGCGCCTTGACGCCCGGGAAGGACTTGCTGATGTGGCGCATTTCAAAAAACGTGTTGTTCACTGCAATGTCTCCTTTTTACAGTAGCCGGGTGCTTGCACACCCGGCTATAGGTTTGCTGTATCAGAAATGACGTTCTGTACGGGAAGGAAACCGATCAGTCGTGCGCGGCGGTGTCCGCGTTTTCAGCAGTGACCAGCTCCATGCCGAGGTACTGAACACGATCGACGGTCTGGCCTTCGCTGACAGCCTTGATGAGGTCGAGCGCGTCACGGGAGAAGAAGCCGGCGGGATAGGTGATGGTGAATGCGAACTTGCCTTCCTTGACGTAGGGGATGGACCACTCATAGAAGCCCTGGGAAGCAATGATGATGTCATCCTGCTTGCCGGCAGCCTCGATGGCGTTCCAAACGCCCTTGGACATGCCGTCGTCCTGAACGAGGAATGCCTTCAGATCGGGGTTAGCGGTGATGATGTCTTCCGCGGCAGCCTGAGCCTTCTGGGTATCCCAGTCGCAGTACTGCGTGGCAACGATCTCGATGTCGGGATACTGGGAGAGGACTTCTTCGAAGCCAGCGGTACGCTGCTGCGCGTTGTCAGCACCGGTCAGACCGGCGATGATGGCGACCTTGCCGGATTCGCCAGCGAGCTTGATGTACTCCTGCGCCTGCAGGATGCCGGATTCTTTCTGACCGAACAGAACCTTGTAGATCTTGTCGCTGATGCCCAGCTCGTCGGCGAAGCCGTAGTGGTCAACAACGATGACGCCCTGATCGGCAGCCTGGCCGACAACGGGAGCGAGAGCGGCGTTATCAACAGCCTGGATGGTCATGGCATCGAAGCCCTGCGCGATGATGGAGTTAACCTGGTCGATCTGGGTCGAAGCGTCCTGCTTGGAGTCGAAGATCTCATAAGTCCAGCCCCACTCGTCGCACTTTTCCTTGACGACGGCTTCGTACAGCTTGTTCCACTCGTTGTACTCGGCGAGGGAGATGGCAACTTTCAGGCCTTCCTTGGGAGCCTCAGCCTCAGCGGCGGGAGCTTCCTCAGCAGCGGGAGCCTCTTCCTTGGGAGCCTCAGTTTCAGCGGCGGGAGCCTCAGCCTTGGGAGCTTCGGCGGCGGGAGTCTCGGTCTTGGCTGCGCAAGCGGCAAACGCGAAGACGGTGACAAGAGCCAGAAGCAATGCGATGATTTTCTTCATTGATTTTTCCTCCTTAATTTTTTTGGGAAACAACTCTGCGATTGGGGCATCGGCAGACGCCCCGGAACATCTAAAGTATAGCAGTATTCAGTCAAATTAACAATTGGGTGAAATGAATATAAATAGCGGTTTAAAAATGTGAATAATGTTAAAAACGAACTTTTAACGAGAGAAAACCGTTCAAAAAATAAAAAAACAAGATGAAACGAAACCCACAAAAAACAGAAAAAAGGGGAGAAAGCGGCGGTGTGAACTAAATACTGAAACTAAAATATTGAAATTTGCTGAAACTTTTTGTATAATCAGAAAAAAGTTAAACACAAGCACAAAAAGCAGCAGCTACGGGGGCGGGTATCATGGCAAAAATCACAAATAAAGACATTGCGCAGCGCGCGGGCGTGTCACCTGCGGCAGTCTCGCTGGCTATCCACGGCAAGAAGGGCATCTCCGAGTCGACGCGCACACACATATTAAATATAGTACGCGAGATGAACTACGCGCCGCCGGTGCGCGCGCGCGGCGGGCAGCTGCGCTCGATCGTTCTGCTGCTGGGTGAGCCGGATGAGCCGCTGCTGCCGGCGGTGGTGCAGGGGCTGCTGCAACTGTCGCGCGAGACGGGCTGCCAGGTGCGCATTCTGCCCATGCCGCTTTTGCAGACCGGACCGGCGGAGCTGCTTTCGGGGTGTGATCTGCTCGTCACGTTCGACGGGCTTGAGCGCACGACGCTCGACGCGCTCTCGCCGCTCGTGCCGCAGATCTTGATCATTGACGGCAACTTTGCGCGCAAGCCGTTCTGGAATCTGCGCGCGGATTACGAGGGGGCGGCCTACGCGCTCACGCGCGCGCTGACGGAGCTGGGTCACCGCAGCTTTATCTATCTCAACGACGATTTGCAATCGGCCAAGAACCTCATCTGCTTCAGCGGCTTTCAGAAGCTGATTCTGGAGCTGCATCTGCCGCTCAACCCGGCGCAGATCATTATGGATCTCAACCGCGACCCGCATATCTGGTCGCACGTGCCGGACATCATTCATAATTTTAATGTATCGGCCATCGTCTGCACGTCTGACCGCGCGGCGGTCGAGACGGTCGAGCGGCTGCGCGCGGCGGGCTTCCGCGTGCCGGAGGACATCTCCGTCGCGGCCATCGTCAGCGGCAAAGAGGTGCAGCACCCGGGCTTTTCATTCACGCGGCTGTCGCTGCGTGACACGGCGGTCGAGGACGAGCTGCGAAGACTGCTGCTGCGCGCGGTGTCGGCAGACGAATACGTCGACATTTTGATTCCCTACAGTCCCGTTGTCCACGGGCAGAGTACCGCCGCGCCGCCGTTTGACCCGACGCAGAAAAAGCTGGCCATCATGCTGCACCTGAAAAACCACCCGTCGCTGCGCATTGTGCGCGCGGGGTTTTTGAACCGCATCCAGCAGATGGGCTATCAGGCCGAGGTCGTCGGCATCGAAAGTGACGATGTGCAGGAGTACTTTGCCGCGCTCGACCAGCTTGCGTCCGAGCCGATCGACGGGCTGGTGTCGTGGCTGTCCGCGCCGGGTGCGTTTGAGCGATTCCGCAAGCGCGGCATTCCGGTCGTGTCGCTGCACAGTCCGTCGCGCAAGGCCGAGGGCTATGGCGAAAAGGCGCGCATCTCCGCAGACCCGGTGAAGATCGCGGAGAAGGTCGCGGCGTATTTTGCCGCGCGGCTGCGCGGCCGGACGGGCGCGCTGGCCGTGTCGCAGAGCGGCGATAACGTGCTGGAGTCGACCATCACGCAGGCGCTGGTCGAGAAAATGCGCGAAAAATGCCCGAATATCACCGTGCGGCATGATTTTGACTTCGTCGATCAGGACAGCACCGCCATGCTGACGGACTACATCCGCAAAACGCCCGAGCTGCTGGGCGCGTTCACCACGGCGGGCTCTGCGTGCGTCAGCTGGGCGGCGGCCAAGCGCGCCGCCGGGCGGCGCGAGCTTCTGCTGGTGGGGACGGACTACTCCGACGAGAGCATCCACCTCGTCGAGACGGGCGAGGTCGGCGCGTTCATCGCGCAGCCGCTGTATGAAGAAGGGCAGATGGGCGTGGTAGCGCTCGATGCGATTTTGCGCGGCAATCCGTTCCCGGCGTTCTGCACGCTCGACGCGCCGCTGGTCACGCGCGAAAATCTGGAAAAATACCGCAGACTGCTCCAGGATGTGAAAAACTGGTACGCGTGAGGACGGTTTTGCGCATTTGTTAAATTTGCGCAGGGGAAATTGGCGATAAAATCATCTTTTCCGGTTGATTTTTGTTATGCGCTGTGCTATAATGCAAAAAACATCTGTGCGCGGCGTGGATACAAGGGGTAACTACGCCCATTTTGGCGCAGATGGCTGCCAACAAAAATACCGAACCGAAGCGGCAAAAGGGTCGACCCTTTTGCGCGCCGCAATGGCTTGCGGCGCATGAGGTTTTCTGTTTTGCGGCGGCGAAAGACGATAATTTTCTGTGTGACGCACAGTAAATTATAGAATAATTATCTAGGAGGATAAAAATGAAGAATTTGAAGAAGCTTCTCGCGCTGCTTCTCGTTCTGGTCATGGTTGCTGCTGTTTTCGCAGGCTGCGCCAGCAAGGAACCCGCCACGACCGAGACGCCCAGCACCAGCGAGCCCACGACCGACGCACCGGCAGAGGAAACCCCTGCTGAGCCCGTCGAAAAGCGTGAAAACAAGATCATCTACGGCAGCTCCACCGAGATTTCCGGTGACCTGGGCAACGCCTGGTGGACGAACAACGCGTCCGACAAGATGATCCGTGACCTCACCAACGACTACGACACCGTTATTTTCGATATGTTTGGCCAGATGGTCATCAACGAGACGACCTGCGGCGGCATCGAGCAGACCGAGAACGAAGACGGCTCGATCACCTTCACCGTCAAGATCAACGAGGGCCTGACCTACAACAACGGCGAGCCCATCACTGCTGCTGACTATGTTGCTTATGCTCTGGTCAACCTGTCCCCGGCCGTTCTGGAAGCCGGTGCGACGGTTACTGCTGTCTCCGTCCTCGGTGGCCCCGAGTATCAGAGCGGCGAGGCCAAGGAGCTGGCCGGTGTCCGTCTGCTCGACGACTACACCTACTCCATCACCATTGTTGAGGATTATGCGCAGTACTACTTCGCTCTGAGCAGTGCTTCTCTGGCACCTCTGTATCTGCCGCTGTACTCCTCTGCGGACCTCACCGTCAAGGATGACGGCAACGGCGCTTACCTCGACGGCGGCGAACTGACCGCTGAAGAAGTCAACGCTTCGCGCTACGTCTACGAAGGCCGCGTTGTCGCCGGCCCGTACAACATCCAGAGCCTCGACACCGGCGCTCTGACCGCGACCCTCGTTCGCAACGAATACTATGCCGGTAACTTCGAAGGCGTCAAGCCCTCCATCGAGACGATCGTTATCGTCAGAGCCGAGGACGACACCATGATGGACGCGTTCAAGACTGGCGAAATCCAGTTCCTGTCCCAGCTGTCTGAGGGCGACAAGATCAATGCCGCGCTCGACATGGTCGACACCGGCGATTATGCCTACTGCAACTACACCCGTAACGGCTACGGCAAGCTGATGTTCCAGTGCGACTTTG
>CAYSTN010000052.1:0-14971 GCA_964434135.1 uncultured Oscillospiraceae bacterium | reverse complement strand
GGTGCCGCCGTAGGCGTACAATTTGCCCCCGCCACAACCCCCCCGGGCCCCGCACCCCTTGGCTCTCCCAGAGGGAGAGCCAAGGGGGTGTGGCAGATTTACATAATCTCCGACCTTGACACGAAATGCGGTTGGAAGTATAATGAATCTATATTTGTCAAAGTGCGCGCTGTGCGCAGCTTATTTTGCGGTACATAAAAGGAGTTTCCCCTATGAAACACGCTTTAAAAATAATTCTGCCCCTGCTGCTCGTTCTTGCGCTCATCGTCGGCGCGTGCTGCTTTTTCCTGATTGCGCGGCGCGACGTGACGGAAAGCATCCTGCTGTACTGGGGTGACCACTTCTTTGACGGCGGGCGGTTCAACCGCGCCATCACGTTTTACAAGCTTGCCAACCGCTTTGAGCCGGACAACGCGCTTACGGCGGCGTGGCTGGCCGAGGCGTATAAACGCAGCGGAAACTACACCAAGGCCGAGTATACCCTCGTCAGCGCCATCACGCAGAACCCTGAGGCGGCTGATCTGTATATCGCGCTTTCGCGCGTGTATGTCGAACAGGACAAGCTGCTCGATGCGGCTACGATGCTCGGGCGCATCTCCAATGACACTGTCCGTGAGCAGATCGCCGCGCTGCGCCCGGCTGTTCCGGTCATCGAACCGGAAAGCGGCAGCTATACCGAGTACATCGACGTGACCATCTCCAGCCAGACCGGGCGCGTTTACGCCGTTTTGAACAGCGATTTCCCGGCTTCGGAAGACGACCGCTACACCGCTCCCATTTCGCTCGAAGCGGGCGAGAGCAAGATCGTGGCCGTCAGCGTGGCAGACAACGGGCTGGTCAGTGACGCGGCTTACGCGGGCTATACCGTCGGCAGCGTGGTGGAAGAAGTGCGCTTGCAGGACGCGGCGCTCGACGGCTATGTGCGCGAGCTGCTGGGCAAGAGCGCGGCCGGCAGCCTGATGACGGATGAGCTGTGGCAGATCGAGACGCTTGAACTGCCCGATACGGTCACTGCGCTGGACGATCTGCGCTATTTTACGGGTCTGCGGACGCTTTCGCTGCACAGCGGCAGCACAAGTCTCGACCTGTCCGTTTTGTCCCAGCTGCCGACGCTGCGCGAGCTGGATCTGTCGGGCTGTACGCTCTCGTCGGCGGCGATGAATACCATCGTGACGCTGCCGGAGCTGACGAGTTTGAACCTCTCCGGCTGCGCAATCGCGGACATTAACGCGCTGGTCGGACTGCAAAAGCTCGAACGGCTCGATTTGTCGAACAATACGATCTCCGATCTGACGGCGCTGTCGGCGCTGCTGGCGCTGCGCGAGGTCGATCTGACGAACAACCCCATCACGTCGTTGAGCAATCTGAAAAACTGCACCCAGCTTGAGATCGTGCGCGCCAACAACTGCTCCATCAGCCGCATTGCGGGTCTGGCCGACCACACGCAGCTGCGTGAGCTGTATCTGTCGGGCAATAGTGTGACGGATATCTCCGTGCTGGAGAGCTGCCCGGCGGTGGAAAAGCTCGACGTGTCGGGCAACGCGCTGACGGATATCGCGGTGGTATCGGGGCTGGAAAAGCTGGTCGATCTGGATGTGTCGAACAATGCGCTGACTGTGCTGCCGGCGTTTGACGCGCATACGCCGCTGTGGCACGTGAATATCACGGGCAACGAGATCGCCGACCTGTCCGGGTTGGTAGGCAACGAGTCGGTGAATTTCATCTACGCGGATTATAATAAGATCAGCTCACTTTCCGGGTTGGACACGTGCCTGATGCTCGTGCAGATCGACGTGTGGGATAACCCCGTCGATGCCGAGCAGGTCAAGCAGTTGCAGGAAATGGGCATTCTGGTCAATTATAACCCGGCCTATGAGCCGCCGGAAGAGGCGGAATGACGGCTGACATGGATATCCCCACCCCGGTCGGAGAAAGACCGACCGGGGTGGGGGTTTGTATAACCGGCGGGGTCAGGTTGAGCTGCACGAGCGGCAGCCGGTGCTACACGCGCCGGACGAGGCAGAGCTGCATGAGCCGCAGCCGCAGGGCTTGCGGCAGCAGCCGCAGCCGCACGGACACCCGCATCCGCAGCAGCTCTGCGTCTGGCTGTTGCCGGACGAAGTGGCCGCCGCGACGGCGGCGTTTTGCTGCGACGCGCACGAACAGCCCTGCGTGGTGGCCGACGAATCGGCTGTCGTGCCGCTTTGCCGGCAGCAGGGGTTACAGCAGCGCTGCTGGACGAAATCCGGGAACGTCAGGCCGCCACAGCAACCGTTACACGATGCACACATAGAGATCCCTCCAAAAAAATACTCCGGGAATCGCATTCCCGGAGTATTCTATGTTGCCTGCGTACAGGGTGTGTCAGGTTTTGTCGGGTTTTGCCTCGACGGGCGGCACGGGCGCGTCTGTGACCGGCTGTGGCCGGGTCTGCGGCGCGGGATCTTTTTGCATATTGTTCACCTCAGCGCTAGTTTTTACGCTGCGGGCGGGATTTTATGCAAGCTCACGCATTCGCCGGACGATCTCGTCAAAGCGCGCGACGATGCGCTCGTAGTTTTCGCGGCGGTGCGGCAGCATACAGCCCTCGCAGCTTTTGATGCCCGCGTCGGTGTAGCGGAAGTTCCCGCCGCAGTCCTTGCCCAGCGCGTACAGCGGACAATAGCAGAACAGGCAGTTGAAATCTTCCGGGTGCTGGGTCTTGTGGCAGGGGAAAAACTCGCAGTCACGGTTTTGAAAAAACGCATAATGCCGCTCGTCCATCACGGCGCCTCCTTCAGTTTTTCGCACAGCGCCGCGTCGGGCGTGACAACGGCGGTCTGATAGGTCGTGTAGATGACCATGCCGGGCTTCGCTCCGGCGGGCTTTTTGACGAATTTGACCGGGGTATAGTCCACGGGGACGTTCTGCCCCTCGCGCGCCTGCGAGTAATACGCAGCCAGCTGCATTGCCTCGGTCACGGTACGGTCGGGCGGTGTTTTGCCGTCCGTGGCGATGATGACGTGACTGCCGGGGAGCTTTTGCACGTGCAGCCAGATGTCACTCTTGGCGGCGAGTTTCGTCGTCAGCTCGTCGTTTTGCCGGTTGCTGCGTCCGACCCAGATGGCAAAGCCATCCGACGAGGTAAAGCGCAGCGGGCGGCGGGGCGGGAGCTTCATGCGCTTTTTGCGGTCGGTCTGGCGCAGATATCCGCCGACAGTCAGCTCGTCGCGGATGTCCTGCACGTCGCGCGCACTTTCGGCGCGCGTGAGCGCGTCCAGGACGCTCGACAGATACGTCAGCTCCTGTTCACCGCGCGCAAGCTGTTCGGTCAGCACACGTTCGGCTGTCTTGGCTTTCTGATAGTTTTTGTAGTATTTGGCTGCGTTCTGCTGCGGCGAGAGCGCTGGGTCAAGCGGGATGGTGATGGTTTGCATCTCGGGATCGTAAAAATCGACCGCGCGCAGCACACTCTGGCCGCGCTGCATGGTGTGCAGGTTGGCCGTGAGGATATCGCCCAGGCGGCGCAGCTGTTCGCGCTCGTGCGTGGCGGCGAGTTCCTTGCGCTGGATTTCGAGCTTTCTGGCCGTGCGCGCGTGCAGATTTGTGAGCGTCCTGCGCAGCGTCTGCGTACTTTGCCGCAGTGCGTCGGCGCGGTCACGCGCGGCATAAAAGCCGTCGAGCAGGGCAGAAAACGAGCTTTGCACCTCGCTGCGGACGAAATCGCCGTACTGCCGGATGGGCAGACAGGTGAAGTCCCACGGGCGCTCGTCGCGGTACAGAAGCGTCGGCTGCCAGCCGCTTTGCAGCGCGGCCAGCTCGTCAGCGAGCTTTGCGCCGAGCGCCTCGGCCTGCGCTGCGCCGAGCGCCGAAACGTCCAAATCCAGTTCGCCCGCCGCGCGGAAGGCCACTTCCCGGCACAAAAGCGGCGACAGGCCGCCCAGCGTGTCGAGCAGCCACGCGTCGAGAAGGCGCGGCGAAGTCTGTGCGCGCAGCAGCGCACCGAGCGTCTGCGCATCCAGTGCGAATGGGTCGTGCTTTTCCTGCGCGGGCGGCAGATGGTAGTACAGTCCCGGCAGAACCTGCCGCTGCGCGCTCATTTCAAAGTCGACGCGGCGCAGACAGTCGATCACGCGGCCGTCCTCGCCGGTCAAAATCAGGTTGGAGTTGCGCCCCATCAGCTCCAAAATCAGCTGTTTGCGCGTGGGCGAACCCATTTCGTCGATGCAGTCGAACGTGAGCGTGATGAGCCGTTCGCAATTCGGCTGTGACAGGCTGACCAGACGCCCGCCGGTCAGATGCTTGCGCAGCAGCATACAGAACATCGGCGGCTGCGCGGGATTTTCAGCCGGGGCGGTGGTCAGGTGGATGCGCGGGTGATTGGGCGAGGCCGTGAGCAGCAGCCGCCCGCCGCCCTGTGCGCCGCGCAGGGACAAAATGAGCGTGTCGCGCTGCGGCTGCTGTACCTTGTCGACACGGCAGGAAAGCAGCTGCGTCTGTAGTTCGCGCCGCACGGCGCTCAAAAACAAAGCATCAAAGGGCATGAGGTTCCTCCGTTGTCGCGGCGAACAGCTCGCTGAGCCGGTCGAGCGCGCCGGACAGATACAGCGCGCCGAACAGGCATTCCAGCCCGGTTGCCTTGGCGTATTGCTCGTGCGTGGCGTTTTTGGGGATCTGGTGGATGTGCGCGTTGCGCCCGCGCCGATACCAGGCAAGCTCTTCTTCGGTCAGAAGCGGCAGCATCCGCTCGGCGCGCGCGGCCTGTGCCGGGGCGCAGACAAGCGCGACGGTCGCACGGTGCAGATTTTTGTTGGCCGCTGTGCCGCCGGCGCAAAGCGCGCTGCGCACCAGCAGCTCAAAGACGGCATCGCCGCAGTGCGCCAGACCGAGGGTGCTGATCTGGTTGATCCGGCGCGTATCGAGTGAGAGATGAAACAGGTTTTCCAAGCGGGTGCCTCCGTGGTGTTTTTTGATAGTATAGCACATCCGCGGGGCAGATTTCCAGTGGCGCGGAAAAAACTGTTGACTTATTAGTTACAATCTGTTACAATTTAAGGAAAGAAAGCCGGAAAGGAAGCGGAATGATGCAAAAGAAATTACGCGCCGCGCTGGCGGGGCTTCTGTGCGCGCTGGTGCTGGCGCTGCCGACGCTGGCGGCTGAGGCGACCATCCGCGCGGATTACGTCGAGGTCGTGGGCGAGGGCTTTGTTGCCGACACGTTCTGCGGGGTCGACGCACTGTATAACGAGACTGGGCCGACGCTGTTCTGCAACGAGCTGGTCGAGCGGTTTTATGCCAGCGTCTACGGCGTATCGCTGTTTACCAACAACGGCCAGATGACCGTGACGCAGCCGTCAGGCTGCGAGATCCGGCTCACCGACGCGCCGCAGCCGGGTGATATCGCCTATGCCTCGGCCACGGCGCGCGAGCGCTATGGCAACCATTACGCCATTGTCAAGTCCGTCGACGTGTTCGAGCAGACCGTCACGCTCTTTGAGCAGAACTGGCTCTGGGGCACCAAGGCGGGCATCGACCGCGTCATCCCGTATGACGGCGGCTGTTATGATTTTTATACGATGTACACCGCGCAGGGGCGCGTGGCGGCTGCGGTTGATGACGGTTCGGCGCGCGTGCCACAGGATGAAGGCGCGCAGGCGCCCGTTATGACACAGCCGGTCAAGACGGTTATCGCGTGGGGCACGGGCGTGAGCAACATCACCGGTTCGCCCTCGGCCTGGGCGAAATCCGGCGTGGACGCAGCGGATGCCTATGGCATTACGATGCGCGCCGAGGGCAGCTATCAGCAGCCCATCACGCGCAAGACCCTTGCGCGCCTGGCGGCCAACACGGCGCGGACGCTGGGTCTGACGCAGCAGATCGATGATCCCATCGCCGCCGTGCAGCAGCTGGGGCTGATGCTGCCGAACGCAGACGGCACATTTGACGAGACTTCCACGGTCACGCGGCAGATGGCCGCGACGGTGCTGCTGCGGCTTTTGCGGCAGTCGAGCGTGGTCTTTGACGCGGACTACAGTGTACTTACGCGCTATGCTGACCGCGCGGCGATCTCCGACTGGGCGGTCGAGGCCGTGGCGATGCTGACGCAGTACGAGCTGATGAACGGCACAAGCAAGGGCTTTGAACCGAAAGCCAACATGACGCTTGAGCAGTGTATCGTCCTGCTCACACGCATCTGCGAATTTTGAGTATTTGCCTTGCTATGCCTTTCCACCCCACGACCATTTCATTGGGTCGTGGGGTGGTTTTTTGCGTGTTATCTCCGCACCCCTTGGCTCTCCCTCTGGGAGAGCTGTCACCGAAGGTGACTGAGAGGGCTTCACTCAAATTCGCGCAGCACCCGTAGGGGTCGATGCCCACATCGACCCGCCGCGGCCTCACCGCACCCCTTGGCTCTCCCTCTGCCAGAGCTGACGGCGCAGCCGCCTGAGAGGGCTTCTTTCAAATCTGCACAGCATTTGTAGGGGCGGACGACTCTGTCCGCCCGAAATTGTTCCGATTTCCACCGTACTTAACACGACGCATCCACTCCCCTTGGCTCTCCCTCTGGGAGAGCCAAGGCGAAACCGCAACGCAGCCAGAGAGCGCCAAGGGCGCGGCAAAGCCGCGCCGGGTGTGGTAGAAATATGGGGAAAGCCCGCCTGGGAGGCATCACCGGTAACAGGGTATCAGATATCAAAAATCCCGATCAGCACGATACCCACGACCACCAGTGCGATCATGGCGTAGTGCTTCCACGAGAGCTTTTCCTTCAGGAAAATGCGGCTCCACAGCACCGACACCGCGCAGTACGACGAGATGATCGGCGCGGAAAGCGCCACGTGCGCCTCGTCGGCCAGTGCGTAGATATAGGCAAACTGCCCCGCCGTCTCAAACAGCGCACCGGCGTATTTGGGCGCTTCGGCCTTGAAAACGAGCTTGTCTTTTTTGATGAGAACGACCCAGACGAAGCACACTGCCGCAGCGGCCAGAAACGTCAGCTCATACGCGCAGTTGGCGGAATCCTCGTTGAGCGTTTGCAGCACGAGCGAGTCGGCGAACGTTCCGGCAGCGTCGAGCAGACAGTAAGCCACCGGCAGACACAAAGCCAGCCACGACTTGGCGTATTTGTAGTTGGACGCTTCCTGCCGCTTGCGGCGCAGCTCGTCGTCCTCGCGCGCCTCGACGATACCAAGGCCGATCACGCCGATGCACACCAGCGCCACCGCGCCGATGACCAGATATCGCATCGCGCCCGTGATGCTCTCATCGAGCGTCCCGGTGAGCAGACACAAAACCGCCACCAGCGCGCCGGAGGAATTACAGATGGGCGAGGAGAT
Source organism: uncultured Oscillospiraceae bacterium (assembly GCA_964434135.1). Lineage (GTDB taxonomy): Bacteria > Bacillota > Clostridia > Oscillospirales > Oscillospiraceae > CAG-170. Next base: position 7,655 of record CAYSTN010000052.1, on the reverse strand, counting down.
GGACAGCTCAATATACCGCAGCCCGACGTAGCCCAGCGTCATCGACGCGATGTACAGCAGCGACACCGGCAGATACGTCCAGATGACGTGCCACGAAATTTCCGTGCCGCCGACAAAGATCTCATATGCCGCGTGCAGTCCCATGACCACACCGACGGCAATGACCATCTTGAGGGGGTTATATTTGTCCGCGCCGTCCCGGCAGCCGAGCTTGGAGAACAGATCCGAGCCGCTCCAGCATAACAGCGCAATGATCGCCAGCCAAAACCACATGGCAGAATGTTGTCAGCGCGTCGCGCTGACGCTCCTTTCTTTCTGATTAAAGTCCGCAGGCTTCTTCCGGCAGCATAGCCAGCCCGGCCTCGACCAGCTTTTGCAGACTCATGAGAATGCCGAGCTTGGCGTGATACCACGTCAGACCGCCCTGGAAATACACCGCGTAAGGCTCGCGGATCGGGCCGTCTGCCGAAAGTTCGATGGACGAGCCCTGGATGAACGCACCGGCGGCCATGACGACTTCCGCGTCGTAGCCGGGCATCGCCCAGGGAACGGGCGTGACATAGCTGTCGACCGGCGCGGCGGCCTGAATGCCGCGGCAGAAGGCCAGCATCCGCTCGGCCGAGCCAAGTTCGACGGCCTGAATGATGTCGTGGCGGCTTTCGGTCGCATTGGGTACGACGCGGAAGCCCAGCCGTTCATAGACATTGGCCGCGAAGATCGCGCCCTTGAGCGCGCCGGAGACGACGTTCGGCGCAAGGAAGAAGCCCTCATACAGACTCGGCAGCAGCCCGAGGTTTGCGCCGACTTCCTGCCCCAGACCCGGCGCAGAGAGCCGGTAGGCGCAGCGCTCGACGCATTCAGCCGTGCCGCAGATGTACCCGCCGATGGGCGCAAGCCCACCGCCGGGGTTTTTGATGAGACTGCCGACGATCATATCCGCGCCGACGTTCGACGGCTCCCGGCACTCGACGAACTCGCCGTAGCAGTTGTCGACCATGCAGATCACGTCCGGTTTGCACTGCTTGCAGAACGCGATCAGCTCGCCGATCTGCTGCACGGAGAACGACGGGCGCGTGGCGTAGCCCTTCGAACGCTGGATGGTGACGAGTTTGGTCTTTTCACCGATGGCCGCGCGGATACCGTCGTAGTCAAACCCGCCGTCCGGCAGCAGGTCGACCTGCCGGTACTGTACGCCGTACTCCATCAGCGAGCATTTGGAAGGCCGGATGCCGATGACCTCTTCGAGCGTGTCATACGGCGCGCCGTTGGGACTGAGCAGCTCGTCTCCGGGCAGAAGATTGGCCGAGAGCGCAACAGCCAGCGCGTGTGTGCCGCAGGTGATTTGCGGCCGCACGAGCGCAGCTTCCGTGCCGAAGCAGTCCGCGTAGACCTTTTCCAGCACTTCGCGTCCCATATCGTCGTAGCCGTAGCCTGTTGTGGCGGCAAAGCAGCCGGCAGACAGCTTGTTTTTCTGCATGGCCGAAAGCACCTTGGCCTGGTTGTATTCTGCCGTGCGGTCGATGGCCGCAAAGCGCGGCTCGAGCTGGCGCAGGATGCGCTCGCCGTAGCGGTAGACCGCGCCCGAAACGCCGAGCGCTTCATACATGGTTGTCAATTCCATCGTTATCTCTCCATTTTTCCAAAAATCTCGTTTGCCGCGTCGCGCAGGACGTCCGGCTTGGTGACGATAATGCCCGTCTCCTCGTCGCCGAGGATGAGCAGCGTGTCGCCCGGCTGGATGCCGAAGATCTGCCGCGCGTCCTTGGGAATGACGATCTGCCCCTTTTCCCCGACCTTGGCCGTGCCGAAAATATGGCGCTTTGCCTTGCCGAGTATGTGCTTGCCGCCTGCCATAGCGCGCCTCCTTTGTGGGGAAATTTTCATACTTGTATAACTTACAGTGTGCGCGGCGTTTTGTCAAGAGAAAAAAGACTGCGTTTTTTCGTGAAAAACGCAGTCAAATTTGCAAAAAAACGCAGGCTTTTTTTAAAAAACAGGCCGGTTTTTGCGCGGTTTTACGCAGTTTTTTGCGCGCTTTTACGGCGCAAACGGCCCCATGGCCTCAGACAGCGTGTCGGTGATGGCCGCGTGGAACAGACTTCCGGCGTTGTCGTGGACGATGTTGAGCGCCGGGACGGCGTGGCCAAGCTCGATGCGGCTGTCCATGAACAAATCCAGATCGAGCATGAAGACCTTTTGCTGCGCGACCTCGTGGGTGCGGTTGTTGACCTTGCGCAAAAGACCCGGGCCGGATTTGACGTTGGCCTTTGCGCCGCCGGGCACGGTGAGTGTGGCGCTCAGTTCATGCTTGAGAAACGCCGACTCCTGCACGTCCGGCTCGTTCATCAGACCCAGAAAGCCCGGGGTTATCAGCTCGCGCCAGCTCATATCTTCCAACCCCAGCGCCTCGCGGCAGAACGCGTTGACATAGCGCAGCCCCACGCGCGTGAACCACGACGGCTGGTAGAGTTCGATGAACGCGGCCAGTATCCGGTCGAGCCGCTGGGCAAAGTCCTCCCAGCGGGTGTAGCCATAGGTGGACAGGGCGATGAACCCTTTGGTCAGGCTGATCTTCCACTGGCCGTCGGCGCTGACGAACTGATAGTTGTTGACCGTGCCCTGCGGCACGGGCTTGCCGCCGACGAGTTGCGGCGGCAGCTGCTCGACTTTCTTTTCATATTGCGGGTATTCGCGGCGAATGCGCTCTTGAAACGCGGCGGGCTCCTGCGCGTCGATGGATAAGATCTCCGGATAGCGCAGCTGACAAATGACCTCGGCCAGCTGCCGCCGGGCATAGATCACGCGGTCTTCTCTTGCAAACATGATACGCACACCTTTCTGCGACAATATCTTTTTTATTACTATAGCCCCATTTGCCGAAAAAAGCAAGCGTCACGAAACGCTTGGCAAGGCGGCAGTTTGGTGGTATACTGGTAGTATTCTTAGACAGGAGGGTCATTATGGAGTTCTTGCGTCTGCTTGCGGCGGGTCGTTGTGAGGCGCTGAACGTGTTTTTCTCGGCCTTGACCTATTTCGGTTCCGAGATCGCGTTCATGGCGGCTGCGCTGCTTTTGTTCTGGTGCGTCAACAAACGGCAGGGGTACTATGTATTTCTGGTCGGCGCATTCGGGACGATCTGCAATCAGTTTTTAAAGCTGGCTTTCCGCATTCCGCGTCCGTGGGTGCTTGACCCGCAGTTCCAGATCGTTGAGGCCGCGCGCGCCGATGCGACGGGCTATTCCTTCCCCTCGGGACACACGCAGAACGTCGTCGGTACGACCGCGTCGATCTTCGCATCCCGCCGGGAAAAGTGGGTGCGCATCGTGTGCGTGGTGCTGATGGTGCTGGTGCCGTTTTCGCGGATGTATCTGGGTGTGCATACGCCGCTGGACGTCAGCGTCGCGTTCGCGACGGCGCTGGTGCTGGCTGCGGCGCTGTATCCGGCGTTCTGTTCGCAGCAGCGCGCGCAGAAGTGTACGCTGTGGGTGCTGCTGGGTGCGCTGGCGCTGTGCGCGGGCTTTGTCATCTACGCCGCTGCGCTGGCAGCCAATCCTCCCGCCGGCATCGACGAGAGCAACCTGACCCACGGGCTGAAAAACGCCTACACGATGGCCGGCGCGCTGCTGGGCTTTTTGGTGGTACATATCGTCGACGAGAAGAAGCTGCACTTTGACGTGCGCGCGCCGTTTTTGGGGCAGTGTTTGAAGCTTGTTCTGGGGCTTGGGCTGATCGTCGGCATCAAGAGCGGGCTCAAGCCCGTGCTGGTCGCGCTGTTCCACGGTTCGCAGGCAGAAAGTCTGGTGCGGTATTTCCTCATCGTGATCTTCGCCGGAATCGTCTGGCCGCTGAGTTTCCCGTTCTTTGCAAAACTCGGGCGAAAGGGACACGCGGCATGATGGCCGTGTGGCTTGTACTCGGGGCGCTGCTGCTGGTGGCGCTGCTGGGGCTTTTGCTGCTCATCGCCGCGTGTGCGCGCCGCCCGGTGCCGGATATGACGAAGCCCGAAGTCATCGCCAAATGGCACCGCGCCGAGCAGACGGAGGAAATTCTCGCCGGAGCGCGGCTCATGGACAGCGAGGCGGCAGAGGATATCTTCCTGCGCAGCTTTGACGGGCTGCGCCTGCACGGCAGAGTGTTGCAGCAGCCGCAGGCAAAAGCGACGCTTTTGCTGTTCCACGGCTACCGTTCCGGCTGGGTGAGCGATTTTTCCATCGTGCTGCCGTATTACTACGCGCAGGGCTACAACCTGCTCGTTGTCGACCAGCGCGCGCACGGCCAGTCCGAGGGCAGCTACATCACCTTCGGCATCCGCGAACGGCGCGACGTGCAGACGTGGGCCGAGTATGCGGCCATGCACTTTGGCGCGGAACATCCGCTGTTTTTAGACGGACTTTCGATGGGCGCGACGACGGTTTTGCTGGCCGCGGCGCTGCCGCTTCCCAAGGCGGTGCGCGGCATTCTGGCCGACAGCGGCTTTACCTCGCCGTATGCGATCATGCGCAGCGTGCTGCGCGCGCACTGCCGCTTTTTGCCGCCGCAGCCGCTTTTGGCGCTTTTGAACGTCTTCACGCGCCTGTTTGCGGGCTTTTCGCTGAAAGAAGCCAACACACCGGATGCGCTGCGCGCCACGCAGCTGCCGGTTTTTCTCCTGCACGGCAAGGCCGACACCTTCGTCCCGTATTCCATGTCACAGGAAGCTTATGACGCGTGTGCGTCGCAAAAACAGCTGCTGCTCGTTGAAAATGCCGGGCACGGCTACAGCTATCTGGTCGACCGGCCGCGCGTACAGGCGGCCATTGCCGCCTTCATCGGCAGCCACATCACCAAGGAGGAATGATTTATGAGACAGCAGCATGAGATCACCACCGCCGGGCCGCTGCTTGGCAGCGACGGCAATCTTTTAGAGCCGGGCTGGGCGCGTTCGCTCCTGCCGGTCTATGACCGCGCGGCCATCAAGGCCGGCGCGATGCGCGTCAAAGAATGGGACTACTACCTCATCACCGACGGGCACATCGGCCTCGCGCTGACCATTGCGGACAACGGCTATATGGGTCTGGACTCCATCTCGTTTTTGAACTTTGACGAGGTCTGGGAGAAGACCACGAGCCGGATGCGCGCGCTGCCGCTGGGCAAGACGCAGCTGCCGCCGTCCTCGGCGCAGGGCGCAAGCGAGATATCCAAAGGCGGCTACGCCATGGCCTTTTACCACGAAGACGGCAGCCGCAAACTCTCGTTCCACATGGACAAGTTCCGCGGCAAGGATGCCATCGAGGGCATCGTCCAGCTGACCGACGAGCCGGACGAGAGCATCGTCATCGCCACGCCCTTTGACAAGCCGGGACATTTTTACTACAACCAGAAGATCAACTGTATGTGCGCCGAGGGCTGGATTGAGCTGGCAGGGCAGCGCTATGAGCTGACAAAGGACAAATTCTTCGCCGTTCTGGACTGGGGTCGCGGCGTGTGGACGTACCACAATACGTGGTATTGGGGCAGCGCCTCGGGCGAGCTCGACGGCGTGCCGTTCGGCTGGAACATCGGCTACGGCTTCGGCAACACCAGCGCGGCCACCGAGAACGCCCTGTTCTACGACGGCAGGCTCCACAAGCTCAGCGAGGTCAAGTTTGAGATTCCGCTCGACGAAGACGGCTTTGAGGATTACATGAAGCCCTGGGTCTTCACCAGCGACGACAACCGCTTCTACATGAACTTTACGCCCATTCTCGACCGCGCCGCGTTCATGAGCGCGGGCATCGTCCTGTCTGACCAGCATCAGGTCTTTGGCCGCTTCACCGGGCGCGTCACGCTCGACGACGGGACGGTGCTGCCCGTGCGGGACTTCTTCGGCTTTGCCGAAAAGGTCGAGAACAAGTGGTAAGAATGCTGACCTACGATCTGCAAGACGGCGCGCAGCCGAAGTATTACCGGCTCTATACCTGCATCCGCGAGGACATTCTGCGCGGTGAGCTGCTGCCGGGGCAGAAGCTGCCGTCCAAGCGCGCGCTGAGTGAGCATCTGCGCGTGAGCATGGCCACCGTCTCCGGCGCGTATGAGCAGCTGGTGGACGAGGGGTATCTGATGCCGCGCGCGCGCAGCGGGTATTACGTGTGCGCGCTGACACAGCTGCCGCAGAGCGCGCCGCGCACGGCGCGGCTGCAAATGCTGCCCGCCGACGAGCCGGACGCGCCCGTGCCGGGCGGCTACGGCTTCCGTTACTCGGCGCTCACGCGCCTGATGCGCGAGGTCATCGCCGACTGCGGCCCGCGTCTTCTGCAAAAGCCGCCGCACTACGGCTGTGCGGAGCTGCGCAACGCCATTGCGGAGTATCTGCTGCGCTACCGTGGGATGCTGGCGCAGCCGGAGTGTATCGTCATCGGCTCAGGCGCGGAGTATCTCTACGGCCTGATCGTGCAGCTGCTTGGGCGCGAGCGCATCTACGGTCTGGAAAGCCCGGGCTATGAAAAGGTGCAGCAGGTCTACGCCGCCAACGGTGCAAACTGTGAGCTTCTGCCCATGTCGGACGACGGCGTGTACAGCCGTGCGCTGCGCCAGTCGCGCGCGACAGTGCTGCACGTGACCCCGTTTCACAGCTTTCCCACGGGCGTTACGACCTCGGCGGCCAAGCGCAGCGAATATCTCGCCTGGGCGGCCGAGCGCGACGCGATTTTGATCGAGGACGACTTTGACTCGGAGTTCTCCGACAACAAAAAACCCCTGCAAACGCTCTATTCCATGGACAGACGCGGCAGCGTCATCTATGTCAACACGTTTTCGCACTCGCTTGCGCCGTCGATGCGTATGGGCTACATGGTGTTGCCTGAGCAGCTGATGGCGCGTTACCGCGAAAAGCTGGGGTTCTACTCCTGCTCGGTGCCGCTGTTTGACCAGTATGTGCTGGCGCGGTTCATCTCGCAGGGCTATTTTGAGCGCCACCTCAACCGTCTGCGCCGCGCAGCCAAAAAGAATCCATAACAAAAGCCCGCCGGCATAAGCCGGCGGGCTTTGATCGTTTTTCTTACAGGTGCAGTACGCGGTCGCGGATTTCCTGGGTACGACCCTGATTCCAATACTGCGTACCGATGTAGCCGCACGTGCGCCGCGCGACGTTCATCTTGGACTGGTCGGTGTTGCCGCACTGCGGGCAGACCCAGACGAGCTTGCCGTCTTCGTCCTCTTTGATCTCGATCTCGCCGTCAAAGCCGCAGACCTGACAGTAGTCGGACTTGGTGTTCAGCTCGGCGTACATGATGTGGTCGTAGATGAACTTCATGACCTCCAGCACCGCGTCGAGGTTGTGCTGCATATTGGGCACTTCGACGTAGCTGATCGCGCCGCCGGGCGAGAGCGCCTGGAACTGCGACTCAAAGGCCAGCTTGTCGAACGCGTTGACCGGTTCGGTCACGTGGATGTGGTAGGAGTTGGTGATATAGCTCTTGTCCGTGATGCCGGGGACGATGCCGAAGCGCTTTTGCAGACACTTGGCAAATTTGTACGTCGTCGACTCCAGCGGTGTGCCGTAGAGGGAGAAATCGATGTCCGTGGCCTGCTTCCACTTTTTGCACGCATCGTTGAGGTGGTGCATGATGTCCAGCGCAAACGGCGTGGCCGCCGGGTCGGTATGGGATTTGCCGGTCATATACTTGACGCACTCATAC